>NZ_JBHVVN010000015.1:0-105571 GCF_042882685.1 Pseudarthrobacter sp. NPDC058196 | reverse complement strand
CAAAAGCGCCGGGTCCCGCTGCGTTGGGTAGTATGAAAAGGCGCCGTGCGGCGCCGTGCCAGCCGGCCGCCGTCGGACTTCCTGCGGAGCCATACCCGGCCGGCTGACGTTTGTTCCCAAAGGAGTTTTGTGTCTTCACATCCGATCCGTGTTGCAATCGTTGGCGTGGGTAACTGCGCCGCTTCGCTGGTGCAGGGCGTCCAGTACTACAAGGATGCCGATCCCGCGGAGACCGTTCCGGGCCTGATGCATGTTGAGTTTGGCCAGTACCACGTTGGCGACGTTCAGTTCGTTGCCGCGTTCGATGTTGACGGCAAGAAGGTCGGCGTTGACCTTTCTGACGCCATCCTGGCCAGCGAGAACAACACCATCAAGATCGCCGACGTCCCGCCCACGGGTGTGACGGTCCAGCGCGGCCACACCCTGGACGGGCTGGGCAAGTACTACCTCGAGACCATTGAGGAATCCACCGAAGAGCCCGTGGACGTGGTCCAGGCGCTCAAGGACGCCAAGGTTGATGTCCTGGTCTGCTACCTGCCCGTGGGTTCCCAGCAGGCGGCGGAGTTCTACGCGCAGGCCGCAATCGACGCCGGCGTGGCCTTCGTCAATGCACTGCCGGTCTTCATCGCCGGGACCAAGGCCTGGGCTGACAAGTTCACTGCCGCAGGCGTGCCGATCGTGGGTGACGACATCAAGAGCCAGATCGGTGCGACCATCACGCACCGCGTCATGGCCAAGCTGTTCGAAGACCGCGGCGTGACCCTGGACCGGACTTACCAGCTGAACGTCGGCGGAAACATGGACTTCAAGAACATGCTCGAGCGCGATCGGCTCGAGTCGAAGAAGATCTCCAAGACCCAGGCCGTGACCTCGAACGTTGAGGCCGAACTGGCTGCCAAGGACGTGCACATCGGCCCGTCCGACTACGTGCAGTGGCTGGATGACCGCAAGTGGGCGTTCGTGCGCCTGGAGGGCCGGAACTTCGGTGACGCCCCCGTCTCGCTGGAGTACAAGCTCGAAGTCTGGGACTCCCCGAACTCGGCCGGTGTGATCATCGATGCCATCCGTGCGGCGAAGATCGGCCTGGACCGTGGCATCGGCGGCCCGCTGCTGTCGGCGTCGAGCTACTTCATGAAGTCCCCGCCGGAGCAGTTCAACGACGACCTCGCCCGCGAAAAGGTCGAAGCCTTCATCCGCGGCGACCTCGAACGCTAACCCCTCTCTAGGGCGCTCCCTCACCCACGGGTGGGGGAGCGCCTTGTTTTAACACGCCCGCTCACCTTTGACATGTTTTACCCTAACGCCCGCTCACCTTTGACGTGTTTTACCCGAACGCCCGCTCAGCTTTGACGTGTTTTCCGCCCTCATCTGGCGGGGCAATCCCGCCTCCTGCGTGGGTCACGTGTTGGCGAAGCCCGAGGCAGTCACAGGATTGGTGGCGGAATTCCTGAGGGCGTGCCTGACTCTCTTGAGCGCACCAGCGAAACCGTCATCCTGATCGGTCTTGTCGACGATGATGACGGCCCAACCGGCTCGTTCGAAGGCCTTGTCCCTGCGCCGATCGATCCGTTTCTGCGGTTCTGAAAGGTGATGGCCGCCGTCGTACTGAAGGGCAACTCTGTGCTGGCGAAAGCCGAGGTCGGCTGATGGCGAGCGGGGGTCCCCCGGGCGAAGTCCAAGCTGCAATTCCGGTTCAGGAAGACCAGCGTCCAGCATGGACAATCGAAGGAATGTCTCCGGCGCAGAGTCCGCCCCTACCCGCATCAGGTCCAGTGCTTGCCGGGCACGGACAACGCCCTGAAGATTTGGATGTCGGGCCACCAAAGCCCGTAATTCCTCAAGTGTTGAGTACGAGCCCTCTCTGCCCTCGAATTCCGGCCGGGGTATCCGGATGAGTTGGTCTCCCGTGGCCACCTAATCGTTCAATGGGAGTTGCCGTGCCATATCCAGCCACGTCCGGCCCCTGGTGCTGAGCCAAATCCCTTCCACGAATTCAATCTCGCCAGGCTTCACAATGACCCGATGTCCAGAAATCCCTCTTCTCCGTGCTCCGGGAAGGCCACTGGGTTTGCTGAGGTGCAGCTCGTTGGAGTCTGTAAGCCAAGGCGGCAGGATGAAGCTCCGGAGTCGAGCCGCGGTGACATGGGAAACCCACGCCCCAGGCGTGGCCTCCGACAGGCCGCGGGCAGCGTCCTCCAAACAGAAATCCCAACCGGCCGGACGATAGAGCCCTCGGCTTACTCGCTCAACGTCTGTGCGCCGCAAGCGGCTGTAATGTAACCCCGCGCGCCTGGAACTCTCGAGAGTGAACGGGCTGCTGGCCAGGTGAGAGGGCAGCGGCGGCTGTGATCGCATACTGCATTCTTATTCAAGCAGCCGACGACCGTCGGGAGTTATCCACAGGCACTCATTCGGTCCCGTCAAAGGTGAGCGGGGGTTTGTTGGAGTCCCGTCAAAGGTGAGCGGGGGTTTCAGGTGAGGCCCACCGCGTTACCGTCGGCGTCCACGTCCATGCGGAGCGCGGCCGGCACGGGTGGAAGGCCGGGCATGGTCATCACGGCGCCTGTCAGCGCAACGATGAAGCCAGCCCCGGTCTTGGGCAGCAGGTCGCGGACGTGGATGGTGAAACCCTTGGGGGCGCCCAGGCGGGAGGCGTCGTCCGTGAAGGAGTACTGGGTCTTGGCCATGCACACGGGCAGCCCACTCCAGCCGTTCCGTTCGATATCGGCCAACCGTTTCAAGGCCGGCACGGAGAAGTCCACCCCATCTGCCCCGTAGATCTCCTGGGCGATGGTCCGGATCTTGTCCTCCACCGACAATTCCAGCGGGTACAGGTGCCGGAAATTGCCGGGAGCGTCCACCGCCTGTGCCACCAGCGCCGCGAGCTCGTCACCGCCGTCGCCCCCTCCGCCGCGGCCCCACACGTCCGCGACGGCGGCATGCACTCCCTCCGCGGCGCACCAGGCCAGCAGCCAGTCCAGTTCCTCCTGCGAATCGGACGAGAACTTGTTGATGGCCACCACCGGTGTGACCCCGAACTTCTCCACGTTGTGGACGTGCCGGCGCAGGTTCGCCACGCCTGCCTCAAGTGCGGCCAGGTCCGGGCGCGTCAATGCGTCCTTGGCCACGCCGCCTTGCATTTTGAGGGCACGCACCGTCGCCACCACTACGACGGCGGAGGGGGCTAGGCCGCCGTACCGCGCCTTGATGTCCATGAACTTCTCGGCTCCCAGGTCGGCGCCGAAACCGGCTTCCGTCACCACGAGGTCCGCCAGCCGCCGCGCGGTTTGGGTGGCAATGAGCGAGTTGCAGCCGTGCGCGATATTGGCGAACGGACCGCCGTGCACCAAGGCGGGAGTTCCCGCGATGGTCTGCACCAGGTTGGGCTTGACCGCCTCCTTTAAGAGCAGGGTCAGGGCACCCTCGACACCCAGGTCTGCCACCGTCACCGGAGTCCGGTCGTAGGTGTAGCCGAACGTGATCCGGCCCAGCCGCGTCCGCAGATCCGACAGGTCCGTGGCCAGGCAGAAGACGGCCATGATTTCGGACGCCACGGTGATGTCGAATCCGTCCTGCCGCGGTACACCCTGCGTGGGGCCGCCCAGCCCGATGACCACCTCGCGCAGCGCCCGGTCGTTCATGTCCAGCACGCGCTTGAACGTCATCCGGCGCGGATCGATGTTCAGCGCGTTGCCCTGGTAGATGTGGTTGTCCACCAACGCCATGAGCGCGTTGTTGGCCGAGGTGATGGCATGGAAGTCGCCGGTGAAGTGCAGGTTGATCTCGTCCATGGGCAGCACCTGCGAGTAACCCCCGCCGGTGGCGCCGCCCTTCATCCCGAGCACGGGTCCCAGGGACGGCTCCCGGAGCGCAATCATCACCTTGTGGCCTGCGCGGGCCAGGGAATCGGCCAGTCCCACGGTGGTGGTGGACTTCCCCTCGCCGGCCGGGGTGGGGGACATCGCCGAGACCAGCACCACCTTGCCGTGCGGGGCGGGGGCCTGGAGCCTGGCCGGATCGATCTTCGCCTTGTACCGCCCGTACAGTTCCAGGGCGTCGGCATTGATCCCGGCCGCAGCCGCGATCTCTCCGATGGGCCGGATCCGGGCAGCGCGGGCAATCTCAAGATCAGAAGGCAGACCAGACATCGTTGTCCTTTCCTGTACCGGCCGGCGCCGGACACCTGCCCCTAAGCTAACAGCACCCGGGCCAGGCCCGGAGGAACAGCCGTCAGCGGGACCGGCATTCGAAGCAGGTGCGGACGGTCGTCAGGAGGCGGGCACCGCCGGGGCGAGGCGGTGCCCCGAGTAATGGTCGACGGCGGCATGGTAGCTTTCGAGCGTGATGGCCGCAGTGCGCTGCCAGCCGGAGCTCTGGGCACGGATGGCGGCGGCCCGGCCCAGGTCCTCGCGGGTGGCGGGGTCGTCGTAGAGGGCCTCCAGCGCGTCGGCCCAGTCGGCCGCGTGATGGCCGTCCACCAGCAAACCGGTCCGGCCATGGAAAATTGCGCGGGACAGGCCGCCCACCCGGGTGGCCACCACGGGCGTCCCGCAGGCTTGGGCCTCAAGCGCCACGAGTCCGAAGGACTCGCTGAAGGAAGGCATCACCACCACGTCTGCCGCGCGGAACCAGGATGCAAGCTCAGGTGCCTTCACCGGCGGAAGCTGCGTGACGACGTCGTCCATTCCCGCCTCCGCCACCAGGCAGCGGAGGTTGAATTCCTTGTTGCCGCTCAAGGCGCCCAGGATGGTGACCCGAAGGTCGATGTCCGGGCGGCGTTTCCGCAGCAGTGCCGCGGCCTTGACCAGGACCTGCGGACCCTTGAGCCGCTGGATCCGGCCCGCGAACACCAAGTGGAAGGTGTCGGAGCTGACGCCGTGCTGCGCCCGGGACCGCGCCCGGAATGCCGGGGTGAAGGTGCTCAGGTCCACCCCGGGCGGCGCGATGTCGATCCGGTCGTAGGTGGCACCGTAGTGGGATACGAGTTCGGCGGCCTCGGAACTGGTGTTGGCGATAAGCCTGGCCGCGCCCTCCACGATGCGGTGCTCGCCCAGTTCGCGCCGGCGGGGTTCGGGCTGTTCGCCGGACTCCAGCAGCAGGTTCTTCACTTTTGCCATGGTGTGCATGGTGTGCACCAGCGGCACGTCCCAGAGCCGTGACAGCTCCAGGCCGGCGATCCCGGATACCCAGTAGTGCGAATGGATGACGTCGTACCGGCCGTGCGGCTGGCGGCGGCGGATCTGCTCGATTTCCGCCACCATGGCGTGCAGCAAGCCCGGCAGCTCCTCCTTGGGGACCTTGGTGGGCGGTCCGGCCAGGACGTTGTGAACGCAGACGCCGGGATCCGGGTGTTCGACGGCGGGCTGGTCGGCGGAGGTGGCGCGCGTAAAGATTTCCACCTCAACCCCGGCCTCCGCCAGCGCCGAAGCCAGCTCACGGATATAGACGTTCATTCCGCCGGCATCGCCGGAGCCCGGCTGTTCCATGGGGGAGGTGTGGAGGGAGAGCAAAGCGACCCTGCGGATCAGTGCCACGGGACCTCCTTCCGGCCGCCGGCGCGCGTGAGCGGAGCCGGTCGAGTGCACATTCGATAAAACATTACTCCTTCACCCAACGCCCGCCGCCCGCCCAGATCTTCCCCAGCGCCGGAAAAGCCTGCTCGTAACCGTCCAGCAGCCGGGCGGCCAGGTCCGTCGAAGCCACGAGCGGGTGCCGGGCGAAGGCCTGCACGGCGGCGTCACGGTTGCCCTCGGTAGCAGCCAGGACGGTGAGCCGTTCGACGTCCTTGACCTGCCGGATCAGTTCGAGCTGCGGTCCGGCGGGCGCTTGCTGGGGCAGGGGGACGGCGCCGGCGGGGGTGACAGTGCACGGAACCTCGACGACGGCGTCCGCCGGCAGGCCGGGGATGGCGGGTTGGGGAATACCCGGGTCTGCCGTGGCCGGCAGGGGAGCGGGACGTTCCGCGGCCGCTTCGGCGGATTGGCCGGCGGCCGGGAGGACGTTGCGGGTGTTGAGGATCAGCTGCGTGTCCCCGCCGCCGGCGAGGGCGCGCATGGCTGCGAGGGCAACACGCTCGTAGCCGCCGCCGGCCAGGTCTTCCTCGTTCCGGCGCTCGCCGGCACCCCGGGCTTCGGCCAGGTATCCCTCTTCGCGGGACCTGCGGGCCTCTTCCCACAGCCGGTAGGCGTCCGGGCCGGCTGCGGCAAGCCGGGGATACAGCTCCTGCTGCTGGCTGTGGATGGCCTCGCCGCGGGTCTGCGCCATGGCGTCCATGGCTTGCCGGGCGGCGTCGCGCCGATAGTAGTAGTACAGGTATTCGTTGGGGAGCATGCCCAGGCTGGCAAGGAATGGCTCCGGGAAGAGCCTGCCTTCTTCGAACGACTGGAGGGCCGGCGCGCTGGCGAGCAGGTCCGGCAGCACGTCCCGGCCGCCCGCTTCCAGCCGGTACAGCCAGCCAAGATGGTTCAGCCCGTAGTAGCCGACGCCGCTCAATCGTCCCTCCGGCAGGGGGACACCGGCGGCCGAAGCAGCCCGCTGCACCAGGCCGGCCGCTGAATCGCAGATTCCGATGACCCGGTGCCCCAGGACGGGGAGCAGCGCCTCCGTGACCATCCCCGCGGGGTTGGTGAAATTGATCAGCCACGCGTCCGGACAGTGTTCCCGCATCAGCCGGGCCAGCTCGAGCATGGGGGGAATGGTCCGCAGGGCGTACGAAATCCCGCCGGCTCCCGTGGTTTCCTGGCCGAGCAGGCCCAGGCCCTGCGGCACCTTTTCATCGATGATCCGGCCTGCGGTGCCGCCGGGCCGGATCGCGGCGAACACCATGGAAGCTCCGGCCAGGGCCCCGGCGGGATCGGTAGTGGCGTGCACGGCAGGCCCGGCACCCGAGCCGCCGGACATGCTGGCCAGAACGGCCGTGACGGCTTTGAGCCGGGCAGGATCGACGTCGTACAGGACCACCTCGGTGACCAGCCCGGAATAGCGGCCTGACGTCAGTGCCCGATATATCAGGGGCACACGAAAACCCCCGCCGCCCGCAATCAGAAGCCGCATACCATGCAGTCTAGGACCCGGGCCGGACAGCTTGTCCACACCGTTCCTCCGCCCCTACCGCGGCATGGCGGCACAGCGTATTGTGCCGAACATGGACGCGATTCCCGCACGCCCGTTCGATCCCCTGGCCGCCGTCCGTTCACCCGTCGAGCCGGGCTTCGATCTGTTGCTGGCCGGGACCGTTTTCCAGGACATCATCTTCACCGGCCTGCCGCACGGGCCGGAGCCCGGAACGGAAGTCTGGAGCGACGGCATGGGCAGCTGCCCGGGTGGGGTGGCAAACCAGGCCATCGCCGCCGCCAGGCTGGGCCTGCGCACCGGGCTGGCGGCAGCTTTCGGCGATGACGGGTACGGCGACTTCAACTGGAAGATCCTGTCCAGCCAGGAACATGTGGACCTCAGCCTCTCCCGCCGCGTCCCGGGCTGGCATTCCCCGGTGACGGTATCCCTGTGCGTGGACCAGGACCGCTCGATGGTCACCCACGGCCATTCAGCACCGGTGACCAACTCCGAGCTGATCGGGGAGCCACCCCCGGCGCTGGCCGGCATCGCGGAGCTGGGTGTGGAAGTGGAACCGTGGGCGAAGGCCGCCCACGCGGCGGGAGTCCGGCTGTTCGGCGACGTTGGCTGGGATCCCAGCGGGGAGTGGGCACCGGTGCGGCTCGAGAACCTGCAGCACTTTTACGCCTTCCTGCCCAACCAGCGCGAGGCCATGGCGCTCACCGGCAAGGACAACCCCTGGAGTGCCCTCTACGCGCTGGCGGACCGGGTTCCGGTGGCTGTGGTGACGCTCGGCGCCCAGGGCGCCATGGCGGTTGATTCCCAGACCGGGGAGGAGGAATGGGTTCCGTCCCTCCCGGTCAAGGCGCATGACCCAACGGGGGCCGGCGACTGCTTCGACGCCGCGTTCATTGTGGGCACCTTGGCCGGTTGGCCACTGGGGGACCGGCTGCGGTTCGCCAACCTGTGTGCCTCGTTGGCGGTCCAGGAGGTAGGCGGATCGCTGGCAGCCCCGGGCTGGGGGGACATCGCCGACTGGTGGAAACGCGCCAACGCCCGCCCTGAACGGCAGACGAGCCAGTGGCTGCGGCGCTTCGGCTTCCTCGCGGACATCGTCCAGGACGTGCCGCTCGCAGCCCAGCGCAGGGCGGCCGCCACCATCGCGCACCTTTCGGACGCCTGAGGCGCCCAGGCTGCCGCCGATTATTCGGCGCGAAGTGCCCGCACTAGAATCACTTAGGTGACTTACCCCGCAACAAACGGTGAATTCAGTGCTGCCTCCGGGCCGGACCCCCGCCACGAACGGTCCGCCGTGATCGACCTGGACGCCATCCGGCACAACGTCGGCCGGCTGGCCGACGCCGCTTCCCCCGCGAACGTCATGGCCGTGGTCAAGGCCGACGCCTACGGGCACGGCGCCGTTCCCGTGGCCCGCGCGGCCCTGCAGGCGGGCGCCACCTGGCTGGGGGTGGCCCACATTTCCGAAGCCCTTGCGCTCCGGGCCGCCGGCATCGACGCACCGCTGCTGGCCTGGCTGCACACCACCGACAGCAACTTTGGCGCCGCCGTTGCTGCCGGCGTCGACATTGGCTGCTCGGGGTGGGAACTGGAACGGATCGTTGCTGCCGCCCGCGAACAAGAGCGTCCGGCCCGGGTGCACCTCAAGGTGGACACCGGCCTGGGGCGCAACGGTGCCACCCCCGAAGCCTGGGACCGCCTGGTGGGCGAAGCCGTGGAATACCAGGACCAAGGACTGCTTCGCGTGGTGGGAATCTTCTCCCACCTTGCCGTGGCCGATGAGCCCGACCGCCCTGAAACTGATGACCAGTTGGCGGCGTTCCGGGAAGCGCTGGCCATTGCCGAGGACGCGGGCGTTGATCCGGAAGTCCGGCACCTGGCCAACACCCCCGCCACCTTGTCCCGGCCGGATACCCACTTTGACCTGGTGCGGGTTGGCCTGGGCATCTACGGGCTCTCGCCGTTCGAGGGGCAGGCATCCGCGGAGCTTGGCCTCCGCCCTGCCATGACGCTTCGGACGCTGGTGTCCCAGTGCAAGGGGGTTCCCGCCGGGCAGGGCGTTTCCTACGGCCTGCACTACCGGACCAAGGAGGCCAGCACCCTGGCATTGATTCCGCTGGGCTATGCCGACGGCGTCCCGCGCGCCGCCACCGGCGGGCCCGTCCGCGTGGCCGGGAAGACCTACCCGGTGGTGGGGCGGATCGCGATGGACCAGATGGTCATCGACCTTGGGCCGGCGGCCGCAGATTCCGGCCTGCCCGGTGCCGAAGCGGAGCTGTTCGGGGACGGTGCCGACGGCGGTCCCACGGCTGACGACTGGGCACAGGCGGCAGGGACCATCAACTACGAAATCGTCACCCGCATCAGCCCCCGGGTACCGCGCCGCTTCATCAATGAGGACCAGCCGGCCGGCAGCAGCCCCGGCCTGGCGGACGTACCCGGTCAAGCGGGGACGGCGTGAGCGGGACAGGGCAGCCGGCCGCCAACTGGGAAAAGGCGCTGACGGCCACGACGGCGGAGCAGACGCAGGCGTTCGGCCGCCACGTGGCGGAGGTACTGCAGGCCGGAGACCTGCTGGTGCTCTCCGGTGAACTTGGCGCCGGAAAAACCACTTTTACCCAGGGCCTGGGGGAAGGGCTGGGTGTCCGCGCGGGCATCATTTCGCCCACCTTCGTCCTGGTCCGCATCCACCCCAACCTTCCGGACGGTCCCCGTCCCGGCGGCCCGGACCTGGTGCACGTAGATGCCTACCGGTTGGGATCTGCGGCTGAGATTGATGACATCGACCTCGAGAACACGATGGACTCGTCGGTGACCGTGGTGGAGTGGGGCCATGACCGGGTGGAGCACCTGAGCGAGAGCCGCCTCGAGATCGACCTGCACCGCGCCATCGGTCTTGGCAGCGCCGCGGAAGCCCCCGGTGACGCCGGCACCACGGGCGGCGCGTCCGGAATCCTGGACTTTGACGACGACACCGACGAACCGCGAACCATCGTGGTGCGCGGATACGGGCCCCGCTGGGCGACGGTACCGGCGCTGGGCGGTTTTGAAGGGGGACTCCCATGCTGATCCTCGCCATTGACACCTCCGCGGTGGCCAGCGCCGCCCTGGTGTCCGACGACGCCCCTGAAAGCGTGCTCGCGAGCTTCGCGACGGCGGACACCCGCAGCCACGCCGAGGTGCTCGCCCCCGGGATCGACGCCATGCTGTCCGAGGCCGGAGTCAACGGCGCGGACATCGATGCCCTGGTGGTGGGCGTCGGCCCCGGACCGTTCACGGGGCTGCGTTCGGGCATTGCCACGGCCCGCACACTTGCGTTCGTTTGGGGCAAGCCCCTGCACGGCCTGATGAGCCTGGATGCCGTAGCCCTGGAAGTAGCCGAATCCACCGCTGCCGTTCCGGAATTCCTGGTGGTCACCGATGCCCGGCGCAAGGAGGTCTACTGGGCCCGCTACAGCTTGGCCGATGGCCAGTTGCCCCTGCTCCAAGACGGGCCGCACGTCAGTTTCGCCGCGGCCCTGCCTGACCTGCCCGCGTTCGGTGCCGGTGCCGGGCTGTACGGCGACGTCCTGAAAGCCCACCCGGAGTTCGCCGCCGAGCAGCCGGATGCGCTGTACCTTGGCCAGTTCGCCCTCGCCAGGTTGGCGTCCGGGGAAGCCCTCTTGGACTCCACCCCCCTGTACCTGCGCGAATCGGACGCCCAGGTCCCCGGACCACGGAAGAGGGCACTGTGACCACCATGCCGGATCCGCGGATGGCGGGAATCACGGTTCGCGACATGACCCTGGACGATGTTCCCGCCGTCGGACTCCTCGAACACCGGCTCTTCCCGATCGATGCCTGGCCCGTGCAGATGTTCCTGGACGAGCTGTCCCAGCCGGAAACACGCCGCTACCTGGTGGCGGAGGGCAACGATGGCATCGTGGGCTACGCCGGCCTGATGTGCATCGAACCGATTGCCGACGTGCAGACCATCGCCGTCGTCCCGGAGTACGAGGGGCGTGGCATCGGCAGCGACCTGCTCACCCGGCTCATCGGGGAGGCCCGCCGGCGGGGCGCCGCCGACATCCTGCTCGAAGTCCGGGCGGACAATCCGCGGGCCCAACAGCTGTACCTGCGGTTCGGTTTCGAGCAGATCCACATCCGTCCCCGCTACTACCGCGACGGCGTGGACGCCCTGATCATGCGGCTGCCGCTGGGCGCCGAGACCGCCCCTGACGAAGCATCGGAAGCAGGCAGCCAATGAACCGCGCACAGCCCCTGGTACTGGGCATCGAATCTTCCTGCGATGAGACAGGCGTGGGCGTGGTCCGCGGCACCACCCTCCTGGCCAACACCGTCTCCTCCTCGATGGACGAGCACGTCCGCTTCGGTGGCGTCATCCCTGAGATCGCCTCCCGTGCCCACCTCGACGCTTTCGTTCCCACCCTGGAGCAGGCACTGGCGGACGCCGGCGCGCGCCTGGCGGACGTGGACGCCATTGCCGTGACGTCAGGCCCGGGACTCGCCGGCGCGCTCATGGTGGGGGTCTGCGCCGCGAAGGCGCTCGCCGTCGCCACAGGGAAGCCGCTGTACGCGATCAACCATCTGGTGGCCCACGTTGGTGTCGGCCTCCTGGATGACCGGACAACCGGGAAGACGCAGGAACTGCCCTCCAACCTGGGCGCCCTGCTGGTGTCCGGCGGCCACACCGAAATCCTGCGGATCAACAGCATCACCAGCGATGTGGAGCTCCTGGGTTCCACCATCGACGACGCCGCCGGCGAAGCGTACGACAAGGTGGCACGCATCCTGGGCCTGGGCTACCCCGGGGGGCCTGCCATCGACAAGGTGGCCCGCAACGGCAACCCCAAGGCCATCCGCTTCCCCCGCGGATTGAGCCAGCCCAAGTACATGGGCACAGCGGATGAACCGGGCCCGCACCGGTACGACTGGTCCTTCAGCGGGCTCAAGACGGCGGTGGCCCGGTGCGTGGAGCAGTTCGAGGCGCGCGGGGAAGAGATCCCGGTGGCTGACATCGCCGCCGCGTTCCAGGAAGCGGTGGTGGATGTGATCTCGTCCAAAGCCGTCCTGGCCTGCCGCGAGCACGGAATCAAGGACGTCCTGCTGGGCGGCGGGGTGGCGGCCAATTCACGCCTGCGGGAGCTGACCGGGCAACGCTGCGCCTCCGCCGGTATCCGGCTGCACGTCCCCCCGCTGGACCTCTGCACCGACAATGGGGCCATGGTGGCCGCCCTCGGTGCGCAACTGGTGATGGCCGGTGTGGAACCCAGCGGAATCGGTTTCGCCCCGGATTCGTCGCTGCCCGTCACCTCGGTGTCGCTGCAGGCCTGACGGCAGAAGGCCCGGCGTCAGCGAACCGTCGCGGGGCGTTTTGGCGGCCCCGTCGTCGTACATCGCGACGGCGGCCGGCGTGTCCGTGCCGAAGTGCCCCACTTCGGCAGCAGCACGCTAGGCGGTGGGGCCGTTGCGCATCTGCTTGACCAGGTCCAGCACCACGGCCTGCAGGTTTCCGCCGTTTTCAGCTGCCACCCGGCGCTGGCGCTGGTACCCGGCCCCGCGCCGGATGATCTTCTCCACATCGGCGAGTTCGTCGGCGCAGCGCAGCTTGGCCGCCACGGGCTCCAGCCGGTTCAGCGTCTCCAGCAGGTGGTCGGTAACCAGCTGCTCCTTGCCGGCCGCGTCCAGGATGATGATGGCATCCATGCCGTAACGGGCGGCGCGCCACTTGTTTTCCTGGACATGCCACGGCGGCATGGTGGGGATGGTGCCGCCGTTGTCCAACGTGGTGGAGAACTCATCCACCAGGCACTGCGTGAGGGCGGCGATGGCACCCACTTCCTCCAGCGTTGCCAGGCCGTCACAGATCCGCATTTCGATGGTGCCCAGGGCCGGCACCGGCCGGATGTCCCACCGGATCTCTGAAATGGTGTCGATGACACCCGTGGTGAACATGTCCTGGACGTAGGACTCGTATTCCGCCCAGGATTTGAACTGGAACGGCAGGCCCGCGGTGGGGAGCTGCTGGAACATCAAGGCCCGCTGGGACGCGTAGCCTGTGTCCTCACCGCCCCAGAAGGGACTGGACGCAGAGAGCGCCTGGAAATGCGGGAAGTAGTTGACCAGTCCGTCCAGGATGGGCAGCGCCTTGTCCCGGCGGTCCAGTCCCACATGGACGTGGACGCCGTAAATGACCATCTGCCGTCCCCACCACTGGGTCCGGTCGATCAGCTTGGCGTAGCGCGCCTTGTCCGTGACCGGCTGCAGCTGGGGCGGGCTGAACGGGTGGCTGCCCGCGCAGAACAGCTCCACGCCCATGGGATCGGTGATTTCGCGGACAGCGGCCACCGACCGGCTGAGGTCCTCTTTGGCTTCGGCGGCTGTCTCGCAGATCCCGGTGACCAGTTCCACGGTGTTGAGCAGGAGTTCCTGCTTGATGTGCGGGTGTTCGTCGTCTTCGTTGAGTTCCGGGTGCCGGGAGGCCACGCCGCGGAGCACCTGGTTGGCGACGGAGGCGAGCTCGCCCGTCTTCCCGTCCACCAAAGCGAGCTCCCACTCAACACCGAGGGTTGACTGCCTCGATGACGCGAAGTCGATCTTCACACGTTTCCTTACTGTCCGGTTTGCCGCTGGCTGGTGCCGCTCACAGGCTGCAGCCGGCAGGCGAACGGATGGTCCAAGTCTAGTCCAGGGGTAGCATCGTACTGATGGCCTCGTTCCCGCTGCGTCACAGTCCCGCCAAATACTTTCCCCTCATCCTCGCTTTGTCAGCCGTTGCCCTGGGCTCCTGCACCGCCTCGCCAAGCGCCGTTCCGCCGTCGTCCCCGGCACCTGCGCCCAGCGCGTCCGCCGCGGAAAGTACGACGCCGGCAGCGCCTTCCGCTGCACCCTCGCCTGACGCAGGTTCCCGGCCCCTGGGGTGGGGACCGGAGCAGCGGGACCAGGACGCCGCCGCGGCCGCTGTGGCGGCCATGTCGCCGGAGGGAAAGGCCGGCCAGGTCCTGCTCCCGTTCTTCAAGGGCAACCAGGTGGAAGCCCAGGCGGCGCTCATCCAGCGCCTGCACCTGGCCGGGTCCATCATCATGGGCGACAACGTCCCGCGCGGCCCCCAGGGGAAGGTGGACGTGGCCGCGATGGGGGCCGTGAACCAGCGGCTGCGTCAGGCTGTGGCCGCGGACGGCCGGCCATGGCCCGGGATCATCGGCGTGGACCAGGAAGGCGGCGCAGTGGCACGCCTGGGCGCCCCGCTGACCGAATGGCCGGTGCCCATGAGCTACGGCGCCGCGGGCAGCGAAGACCTGACCCGCCAGGCCGGCAAGGCGCTGGCCGCCGAGCTGCTGCCGTTGGGGTTCGACCTCGATTTCGCGCCCGACACGGATGTGACCATCGGCCCCACGGACCCCACCATCGGGGCGCGGTCCATGTCCGCCGATCCGGCCGTGGCGGCGTCGCAGGGCGTGGCATTCTCCCGGGGCATGCTGGACGCAGGCATCCTCCCCACCGTCAAGCACTTCCCGGGGCACGGCTCGGTGACAACCGATTCCCACCTCAACCTCCCCGTCCAGCCTGCCACCGTCGACGAGCTTCGGGGCAGGGACTGGAAACCGTTCCAGGCCGCCGTGGCCGCCGGCTTGCCGATCGTCATGACCGGGCACATTGCCGTGCCCGCGCTGGAACCCGGTGTGCCGGCATCGCTCTCCGCGCCAAGCTACGCGGCGCTGCGGAACCTTGGCTTCCAGGGTGTAGCAGTGACGGACGCCCTCAACATGGGCGCCGTGGAAAAGCAGTATCCGGCCGGCGCGGCCGCCGTGAAGGCCCTGGCCGCGGGCGCCGACCTGCTGCTGATGCCCGAGGACGTGGAGCAGGCGCATGCTGCCATCCTCCAGGCACTGGCCGCCGGAACCCTCCCCGCCGCGCGGCTCGATGACGCCGCCCGGCGGGTTGCCACCATGATGATGTGGCACGCACGGACAGCGGCCCCCGCAGGGACACCTGGTGCAGGTGCTCCGGCCGGGAGCGGCGCAGCGTTGTCAGCCAAGGTCTCGGCGTCCGCCGTGACAGTCCTCTCCGGCCCCTGCCACGGACCCCTGGTGCCGGGATCGGTACGGGTCGAGGGTGGTGGCCCGGGGGACCGCGAACGCTTCGAAGCCGCTGCCGCCCGTGCCGGCCTGGCAGTGGGCTCCGGGCCCGTGGTCAACATCATCGGTTTCGGCGGCAAACCGGCAGGTGGCGACATCGCGGTAACCCTGGACGCGCCCTGGCCACTGCAGGAATCCAACGCGCCGATCAAACTGGCGCTCTACGGCCGCAGCGACACCGCCTTCGACGCCCTTGCCGCCGTCCTGGCAGGGAAGGCGACAGCGCCCGGAAAGCTGCCTGCCGCCGTCGGGCCCTATCCGGCCGGAACCGGCTGCAGCCCCTGACCTGCGAGCGGGAGCGGCGGGGGAGCGCGTTTAATGGTCGGGTGCCCATTCTGAATAAAGACATGACCCTCTGCATCTCGCTCTCCGCCCGTCCCAGCAACAACGGGACCCGGTTCCACAACCACCTGTACGGGCAACTGGACCTGAACTGGATCTACAAGGCGTTCGCGCCCACCAACCTTGAACAGGCCATCGCCGGTGTCCGTGGCCTGGGCATCCGGGGCTGTGCCATCTCCATGCCCTACAAGGAAGACGTCATCGCCCTGGTGGACGAGATGGACCCTTCCGCCAAGGCCATCGACTCCGTGAACACGATCGTGAACACTGATGGCCACCTCAAGGCGTACAACACCGACTACACGGCCATTGAGCAGCTGCTGGCCCGCAACGGCGTCCCCACCGGCTACTCCGTGGTGGTGCAGGGATCCGGCGGGATGGCGAAGGCCACGGTGGCGGCCTTGCGGGACGCCGGCTTCACCAACGTCACAGTCGTGTCCCGGAACGAGGCCTCCGGGCGGGCGCTCGCGGACCAGTACGGCTTCCAGTGGCGGGCAGCGCTCGACGGCGGCACGGCCGACCTCATCATCAACGTCACGCCCATGGGTATGGCAGGGAGTATGGCCGGCGGGACGGAAGCGGACACCGTGTCGTTCCCGGCGGAGGCCATCGAAGCGGCCCGCCTGGTGTTCGACGTGGTGGCCTTGCCCGCCGAGACGCCGCTGATCCGGGCCGCCCGTGCGGCCGGCAAGCCGGTCATCACCGGTGCCGAGGTGGCCACCATCCAGGCGCTCGAGCAGTTTGTCCTGTACACCGGGGTGCGGCCCACTGCGGAGCAGGTGCGGGCCGCCGAGGAGTTCATGCGCGCCCAGTAGCGGCGCGGCGGCCTTCCGGCGGCGCGCCTAGGGCATGCCGGCTTGGACGGGTTCCACCACGATGGCCACCCGGTCCTCGCCAATCCGGGTCAGGACCAGGGTGGCGGCCTTGCCGGCGCCCTTCTTGCCGGCCGCTTTTCCGCCCGGCAGCAGCTGCTTGCGCAGTTCTTCCGGGGTGACCGCCGTGCCCCGCTTCTTGATGTCCAGCACGGTGATGCCCTCCTGCTTTACCCAGGCTTTGAGCGCCTTGACGTTGTAGGGCATCACCTCCAGTACTTTGTAGGCGCGGGCGAACGGCGTGGCCAGGAGTTCCGGGGCGCAGATGTAAGCGATGTGCTCATCAACCAGGTGGCCGCCGAGTTCCAGCGCGACATCGGCCACCAGTCCGGCCCGGATCACGGCGCCGTCGGGTTCGTACAGGTAGCCCTCCGCCGGTCCCACCGGGGCCGTGGGACCTGCACCGAAATCGTTGCCGCTGGTCAGTTCGGCCGCACCCTCTGGACCAAGGACCAGGGCGGCGCGGCGCACCCCGGGCCGGCTGACGGCGTTGAACCACAGGGTGACCTCGGTGACGTCTCCGGCGACCGACACCCACTGCGCTTCGCAGCCGGCCGGCACGGATTCGTGCGGCATGCCGGGCCCCATCTTCACGCCCACCGCCTTCCCCGACGCCGCGAGCGATTCAACGAAGGACAACGGCGGTGAGAACGCCTCAGGGTCCCAGATCCGTTTGGTGCCGGACGTGGAGGTGACCCGCCGGGCAGGATCCAGCCACACGCCGTCGACCCCGTCCAGTGGAACCGTTGCCGCGTCCGCGTGCACCACGGTGGCATTGGGGAAGGGGATCAGGTTCACCGTGGCGCACGCGGCGGTGGTCTCGTCCATTTCGACGGCTGTGACGTTGAGGTCAAGGGATGCCAGGGCCAGGGAATCGGCGCCGAGGCCGCAGCCGAGGTCCGCCACGTGGCTGATCCCGGCGGCGGCGAAGCGCTGCGCATGGTGCGCCGCGACGTTCAGGCGGGTGGCCTGCTCCAGCCCTGCCTGGGTGAACAGCATCTGGCGGGCGAACTCCCCGAACTTCGCCTCGGCCTTGGTGCGCAGCCGCGACTGGGTCAGGACCGCGGAGACCAGTCCGGCAGGATGGCCGGCTTTCCGGAGCGCGGAGTTGAGCTCGAAGGAATCCTCGTCCCGGTAGGGGCCCAGGGAGGCCAGCAGCTCCCACCCTTCGGGGGTCAGCAGCGGTGCAATCTGGTCCTGGGGAGCGTGAGCCATGGGTTCCAGCCTAGTGGAGGAGCTCATGCCGGGTTGCCGATAGTGTGGACACCATGGATGAAACCGCAGCCCCCGGGGACGCCGGCGACCACGAACCCAAGGAGCGGGGTCCTGCCCGGTTTGCCCGCCCGGTCCTGATCGCCGCCGCAGTGGTGGCAGTGGTGTGCATCGCGCTCCTGGTGATCATCTTTGTCCTGGACACGTTCAACGCCACCGTCTACTCGGTGGGCGGCAACGACATCTCTGACAACACGCAGGAAGCCCGCGATATCCGTGGCCTGTACGACGGCGCGCGGGCAGGAAGCATCTTCTTCCTCGTTGCCGCGCTGCTCGCCGCGGCCGCTGCGGGCTGGGTGCTGTTCCGGGGCCGGAAGCAGGGTGGCAGCGATGCCGACGGCGGCGAGGACGTGGACTTCGACGATCTGGGCCGCTGAGGCTTCCTGCGTCCGGTGCGGGCCCGAAACGGTGCGACACCGAATACGCCGATGACGAAAAACTGGCACTCGCCTTGACCGAGTGCTAACCCTTACATAGAGTTTCAATTAGCACTCTCCCCCGGAGGGTGCTAACACATGAAGAGCTGCCAGCCAGGCTGCTGCCGGCACCGCGACGACGGTTTGCCAGCCACGGCGGAAAGCTTTCCAGTCCACGAATTTGCTGACGAAAAGGAGAGGTCCGAGTGTCGGTCTCTATTAAGCCTCTTGAGGATCGTATTGTTGTCCGCCCGCTCGAAGCCGAGCAGACCACGGCTTCCGGCCTGGTCATCCCGGACTCCGCACAGGAGAAGCCGCAGGAAGGCGAAGTTGTTGCAGTTGGCCCCGGCCGCTTCGAAGATGGCAACCGCGTTCCCGTCGACGTAGCCGTTGGCGACGTCGTCATCTACTCCAAGTACGGCGGAACCGAAGTCAAGACCGGTGGCACCGAGTACCTCGTGCTGTCCGCCCGCGACGTCCTGGCGATCGTCGTTAAGTAACATTTTTCGGATCCCCGTGCCGCCGGCCACGCTTACGCTGGCCGGCAGTGCGGGGTTTCTGTCTTTGAAAGGACAAAACCATGGCAAAGCAGCTTGCGTTTGACGACGCTGCCCGCCGGGCCCTCGAGGCCGGCATTGATAAGCTCGCCAACACCGTCAAGGTGACGCTCGGCCCCCGCGGCCGCAACGTCGTCCTGGACAAGAAGTGGGGCGCCCCCACCATTACGAACGACGGCGTCACCATCGCCCGCGAAGTCGAACTGGACGACCCCTACGAGAACCTTGGCGCCCAGCTGGCCAAGGAAGTCGCCACCAAGACCAACGACGTTGCCGGCGACGGCACCACCACCGCCACCGTCCTGGCACAGGCCCTGGTCAAGGAAGGCCTGCGCAACGTTGCCGCCGGCGCTGCCCCCGGCCAGATCAAGCGCGGCATCGAGGTTTCGGTTGAAGCCGTCGCCGCCCGCCTGCTGGAAAACGCGCGCCCCGTCGAGGGCACCCAGGTTGCCAACGTTGCCGCCATCTCGGCGCAGAGCGACGAAATCGGCGAACTCCTCGCCGAGGCCTTCGGCAAGGTGGGCAAGGATGGCGTCATCACCATCGAAGAGTCCTCCACCACCCAGACCGAACTGGTCCTCACCGAGGGCATGCAGTTCGACAAGGGCTACCTGTCCCCGTACTTCGTCACCGACGCAGAACGCCAGGAAGCTGTCCTCGAGGACGCCCTGATCCTGATCAACCAGGGCAAGATCTCCTCCATCCAGGAATTCCTCCCGCTGCTGGAAAAGGCGCTGCAGAGCTCCAAGCCGCTGTTCATCATCGCCGAGGACGTCGACGGCGAGGCACTGTCCACGCTGATCGTCAACCGCATCCGCGGCACCCTGAACGTCGTTGCCGTCAAGGCACCGGGCTTCGGTGACCGCCGCAAAGCCATGCTCCAGGACATCGCCACCCTCACCGGCGCACAGGTTGTCTCCCCGGAACTGGGCCTGAGCCTGGACACCGTCGGCCTGGAGGTGCTCGGCACCGCCCGCCGCATCACCGTCACCAAGGACAACACCACCATCGTCGACGGCGCCGGCTCGGCCGAAGACGTTGCGGCCCGCGTCGCCCAGTTGCGCGCCGAGCTGACCCGCACCGACTCCGACTGGGACCGTGAAAAGCTCCAGGAGCGCCTGGCCAAGCTGGCCGGCGGCATCGGCGTCATCAAGGTGGGTGCTGCCACCGAGGTTGAGCTGAAGGAAAAGAAGCACCGCATCGAGGACGCCGTATCCTCCACCCGCGCAGCCCTCGAAGAAGGCATCGTGGCCGGTGGCGGCTCGGCCCTGATCCACGCCCTGAAGGCACTGGATGAGGACCCGTCCGTCAAGGCACTCGAAGGCGACGCTGCCGCTGCCGTGGGCATCGTCCGCCGCGCCCTGGTCCAGCCGCTGCGCTGGATCGCCCAGAACGCCGGCTTCGACGGCTACGTCATCACCTCCAAGGTGGCAGACCTCGAAACCAACAACGGTTTCAACGCCAAGTCCGGCGAGTACGAGGACCTGATCGCTGCCGGTGTCATCGACCCCGTCAAGGTCACCCGTGCTGCCCTCCGCAACGCGGCCTCCATCGCCGCCCTGGTTCTCACCACCGAGACCCTGGTAGTGGAGAAGCCGGCCGAAGAGGACGAGCACGCAGGCCACAGCCACTGATCCCGCCCGTCTTCACCTGCTGAAAACCGGTCCAGCATCTGCTGGGCCGGTTTTTTGTGCACCCGGGGCCGCGGGTCAGGTCGCGGCCATCTCGGACGTCTCAACCCCGCCCGCGCGTTCGTACACCAGCGAAACCGCGCCTTTCGGGAAGCTGCGTGCCGGCTCGGCGAGGCGGTAGGACGCAGGGATGGTGCCGGCGTCGAACAGGCGTTTGCCCTGGCCCAGCGTGACCGGGTACAGCCACAGGTGGAGCCGGTCCAGTACGTCCGCAGCCAGCAGCGAGCGGATCAGGACCCCGCTGCCGAACATGTGCACCTCCCCGTACTCGTCCCGGAGGCGTCCCGCAGCCCCCTCGTCCGGCAGGACGGTGGTGCCGGCCCAGTCTGGAGCGGACAGCGTGCGCGAGACCACGAACTTGGGTACCCGGTTGAGTGCAGCGGCAATGTCCCCTGCCTGGTGCGGCCAGTAGGCCGAAAAGATGTCGTAGGTCCGCCGGCCGAGGAGCAGGGCATCCATTCGGCCGATCTCTGCGGCGATGGCGGCGCCGGCCTCGTCGTCGGATACCGGTGCCTGCCAGCCGCCGAAGGCGAACTCGCCGTAGGTGTCTTCCTCACGGCCGCCCGGAGCCTGGTAGACGCCGTCGAGTGTGATGAACAGGTTTGCCACGATGAATCCCATGCGTCCAGTGTGGGAGGGGCCTTGGGCGCTGTCCAGAGCTTGGGCGGGTGCGTGGCAGGATGGTGCCATGCTGCTCCTTGAGCTCGTCAAAACGTCGGACGCCGTGGCGTCCACCCGCTCCCGGCTTGCGAAGGTCGATGCGCTGGCGGACCTGCTGCGCAGGCTTGACCCGGCGGAGATTCCGACGGCGGTGGGTTTGCTGGCGGCGAAGCCCCGGCAGGGCCGCGTCGGAGTGGGATGGCGCAGCGTGGCGGCTTCGAAGGCCGAACCGGCCCTCGAAGCAAGCCTCACCGTGGCCGACCTCGACGCGGCCCTGGACACGCTGCTCGCCACCGCGGGGGCAGGTTCGGCGGCCGGCCGCGCCGCGACGCTGGGAAACCTGATGCGGGCTGCGACGGCGGGGGAGCAGGGTTTCATCTCCGGCGTCCTGCTCGGTGAGCTGCGCACCGGCGCCCTCGACGGCGTCCTGACCGATGCCGTGGCCCGCGCGGCGGAGAGGCCCGTCGCTGCCGTACGGCGCGCCGCGATGCTCTCGGGGGATCTCGGTGGGACCGCCCTGCTCGCCATGACGGGGACCGCAACCGAGCTGGAGGCGGTGGGCCTCGTCGTCGGCCGCCCCGTGCAGCCAATGCTTGCCGCCACCGCCTCCAGTCCCGGCGAAGCCCTGGAAACCACGGGGGAAGCCTCGGTGGAGTACAAGCTCGACGGCGCACGGATCCAGGTCCACCGGTCCGGCGCCGAGGTCAGCATCTACACCCGCAACCTCGCCGATGTCACGCACCGCCTCCCGGAGGTGGTTGACCTGGTGCGCGGGCTGCCGGTGCAGGATGTGATCCTCGACGGCGAGACCCTGGCCCTCGACGAAGACGGCGGGCCGCGGCCGTTCCAGGAAACAATGGCCCGGTTTGGCGCGGATGCTGTCCGGGAAACGGTGCTGCACCCCTGGTTCTTCGACGTGCTGCATATCGACGGGCGGGACCTGCTGGACGAACCGTTGTCGGTGCGCATCGACGCGTTGGAACGGATAGCCCCGGACCACCGGATCCCGGGCGAAATTACGGCGGACCCGGAGGTGGCGGAACGGGTTTCCCGCGACGCGTTGGCTGCCGGTCACGAGGGCGTGGTGGTGAAGGCCATCGGGTCCGCCTACGCCGCCGGACGGCGGGGATCCAACTGGGTGAAAGTGAAGCCGGTGCTCACCTACGACCTGGTGGTCCTTGCCTGCGAATGGGGGTCGGGGCGCCGGACCGGGCTCCTCTCGAACCTGCACCTCGGCGCACTGGACCCGGACGGGGACTTCGGTGAACCAGGCGGCTGCGTGATGGTGGGCAAGACCTTCAAAGGGCTCACCGATGAGCTGCTGCGCTGGCAGACTGAGAAATTCCAGGAACTCGAGGTGCGCAGCACCGCCGGCACCGTGTGGGTTGAGCCGGTCACCGTCGTCGAAATTGCAATCGACGGCGTCCAGCAGTCACCGCGCTATCCCGGCGGGATCGCCCTGAGGTTTGCCAGGGTGAAGCGCTACCGGGACGATAAATCCCCGGCCGAAGCAGACACCATCCGGACCCTGCGCGCCTTGCTGCGTCCCTAGCGGACAGTACCTCGTGGACTGTGCGGTTACCGTCCGGTCAGTTGCGGGTCCCACTCCGTTGGCCCCGCACGCTGCGCGCCGCTGCCGCGGGCCGCTGCTTGGCCACCACCCGGTAGAAGAGCAGGACGGCGACGGCGGCCACCACAATGCCGACGAGGTTCAGCAACAGCTGCAGGGCCGAGCCGGCCGCCTTCGGGTATTCACCCAGCACCAAAGCAACGGCAACGTACCCTGCCGCCGGGACCGTGGTCACTGAGATGAACACCCCGATCAGTGCCGCCGACCGCCGTCCGATGATCGACAGCATGCCCGCGATACCCGCCAACACGGCAACGATCAGTGAATATGGGCCTGGGTGGTAGATGAATTCGACGGCCGAACCCGTATCCAGGGCATCGCGCGGAAAGAGGCCCAGCGGGATCGACAGCCATGCGGTCAATGCCGCGAGCAGCATGGCCACGGGGAACCCGACACCCAGGGCAGTGGCAGCCCGGCGGCCAAGCTTCCACTGCCGGGTTGCCAGCGAAACGGCGAGGGCGGCCAGCGGCCCGAACTCAGGACCCACCGCCATGGCGCCCACAATTGCGATGGGCGAATCGGTCACGATGCCGATTCCGGCGAGCTGGGTCGCCAGTACCAGGAAGGCCAGGAAGTTCCAGGTCAACCTGGAATCCTCGCCCGTTTGCCGTGTCACGTCGTCCCAGATCACCGCGTCCGCGCCGTCCCCGGGTGCGGCGTGCTCCGCCCGGTCAGCACCGCTGGAGAGCACGAATTCCGGCGTCGTCATGGCAACGGATCCCACGTCGCGGATTTTCAGGACCTTGAGCTTCTCCAGGAGTTCCTCCACGGATTCCCTGGCGATCTGGACCTCGATGACGTCGCCCGCCGGCACCACGGAGGCGCCGCGGACCAACGCCACCCCCGCCGTTCCCACCTGGTCCCGGCAAGTCTTCACGGTCACCTCGGACAATTCTCCGGGCACGCAAATCCGCAATTGGACGATCACGCCGGCTCCCTTCCACGCCTCGGCCCAGCTTAGTTTGCGCCGGACCCCGGATTGGCCCTTCCAAACCCCGGTGCGTAGGCTGAATGTTTTGGCTGGCCGGTGGCGTGAGGGGTTTGGAGTGTCGACGACGGGAACCCCGACGGCGCCGGAAACGGCGGGAACCGCCTCCGGCCGCAACCGCAAACCGACCTTCCGGCCAGAGGTGCAGGGGCTCAGGGCCCTCGCTGTCCTCATGGTCGTGGCCTACCACGTATGGCTGGGACGCGTGTCCGGCGGCGTGGACATCTTCCTGCTGATCTCGGCCTTCCTGCTCACGCTCTCCTTCGTCCGCAAAGCAGAGTCCGGCCGGCCCTTCCGGCTGATGGCCCACTGGCTGCACCTCTTCAAGCGCCTGCTGCCGGCCGCCGTCGTGGTGATCCTCGGGGTGCTGGCCGGCACGTGGCTGGTTCTGCCCCAGGGCCGCTGGCCGCAGGTCCTGGACCAGGCCTGGGCCTCGCTGTTGTACAGCCAGAACTGGCTGTTGGCTGACGCCGCGGTGGACTACTACGCTCAGGACCACGCCGGAGCCAGCCCGCTGCAGCACTTCTGGTCCTTGTCCATCCAATGGCAGGTCTTCATCCTGTGGCCGCTGATCTTCGCCGCAACCGCAGCACTCCTGCCCACCGTCCGCCGGATTCCCCTGCTGCACCGGACGGCCTACCGGGGACTGCTGGCCGTGGTTTTTGGCGTGGTGTTCGCTGCGTCGCTGGCCTACTCGATCGACCAGACCGCCACCAACCAGGCCTACGCGTACTTCGATACCGGCGCCAGGCTCTGGGAGTTTGCCCTCGGGTCGCTGCTGGCGCTCGCGTTGCCTTACCTTCGGCCCGGCCGTGCGCTGAGGGTGGTCCTGGGCTGGGCAGGGCTCGCAGGCATGGTCTCGTGCGGATTGCTCCTCACGGTCGACAGGTCCTTTCCGGGCTATGTGGCCCTCTGGCCCACGCTGGCCGCCGCCGCCATCATCGTTGCCGGGCAGTCCGGCAGCCGCTTCGGCGTGGACAGGCTCCTGAGCAGCCGCCCGGCCGTCGCCTTGGGCGACAACTCCTACGCCCTGTACCTCTGGCACTGGCCGGTGCTGGTGCTGGCGCTGGCGGCCACGGGGGTGGAGGCGCCGAACCTCAAGCAGGGCCTCGGGATCGTTGCCGCCGCCGTCGTGCTGGCCATCCTTACCACCCGCTTCGTTGAAAAACCGTTGCGCGACTGGCACTGGCCCAAGCTCCGGGCGTGGCGCACCGTCGTCGTCATGGTTGCCTGCGGTGCCCTGCTGGCCGGTCCCGTCGCCGTCTGGCAAACATCGCTCACCGCGGAGGAAAGCGCGACGGCGGCACAGCCCCGGGAGCTGACGCCGGGTGCGTTGGCGCTCACCCCGGAGAACGAAAACGTGCCGGCGCCCCGGGGAAGGACCATTCCCGGGCCAACCGCCCTGGACAACGACTGGGCCGGAATCGACTCGCCCTGCACAGGTTCAAACGCCACCGGCGACCCCATCCTGGAGGGCTGCCGGCAGGAGCTGCCGGAGGAACCGGCCAGCAAACGCATCGTGGTGCTGGGGGATTCGCACGCCCAGCAGTACCTTGCCGCGCTGGCTCCGGTGGCGGCAGCACGCGGTTGGGAACTGGTGACATTGCTCATGCCGGCATGCCGGTTCGGCGCGGAATCGGAAACCCGCAACGCGGAATGCAACGCATACAACAGGGCCAGCTCCGCCTATGTCCTGGAACACCTTCCGGATGCTGTCTTCACGGTGGCGTCGCTGACCCATGAGGACGCTCCGTTCGAAACGGAGGTGCCCGGCTACCTTGCAGGAGTCGCTCCCTTTGCCGAGGCGGGAATTGAGATTGTGGGCATCCGGGACAACCCCAGGTTCACGTTCAACATGCCCCAGTGTGCGCAACGCAACGGCGCTGACGCGCCGGCCTGCAACCCGTCACTGGCCGAGTCCCTCGTGGAGCCGTCACCGCTGGAGAACTACCGGGGCAAGGTGCCGGGCCTGCACCTGATGGACATGAGCGACTTCATCTGCGCCCGGGGCGTCTGCCCTGCCGTAGTCGGGAATGTCTACGTCTACAAGGACGACAACCACTTGACCCGGACATACGTTGAAACCATGATCCCCATGTTCGAGCAACGCCTGCTGGCCGCAACGGGTTGGAGCTGAGTGCGGTTGCTCACATTGCGGGCCTGGAATAGGGGGATCGGGCCGGAGGTTCTAATATTTAGTCAACACTTTCTGCCCCCGGAACGCCGTCTCCCACGGTGGTCCCGCAGGAACGTCTGCACAGGCCAGTTCCGTAATCACGGGCTGGTCATCGGCTGCAACCCCTACCCGTGACCCAGCAACCAAGGTAAGAGGCGCACTCATGACCGAGCCCGAACACAACCCCTTTGGCTTCATTGGCCTGACCTACGACGACGTCCTGCTCCTGCCGGGCCACACCGACGTCATCCCCTCCGAGGCCGATACCTCGTCGCGGATCTCCAAGCGGATCAGCGTGCAGACCCCGCTGCTGTCGGCCGCCATGGACACCGTCACCGAGTCCCGCATGGCTATCGCCATGGCCCGCCAGGGTGGCTTGGGCGTGGTGCACCGCAACCTCTCCATCGCCGACCAGGCGGACCAGGTTGACCGGGTCAAGCGGAGTGAGTCGGGAATGATCACCAACCCGCTGACCATCCGCCCCGAGGCCACGCTGCGGGAGTTGGATGACCTCTGCGCCCACTACCGCGTGTCGGGCCTTCCCGTGGTGGACGAGGACAACCGCCTGCTGGGCATCGTCACCAACCGAGACACCCGCTTCGTGCCGGAGTCCGACTTCCCGCTGCGGCTGGTGAGCGACGTCATGACCAAGATGCCCTTGGTCACGGGCCACGTGGGCATCAGCCGCGACGAAGCCTCCCACAAGCTGGCCACCAACAAGATCGAAAAGCTCCCGCTCGTGGACGAGCAGGGCCGGCTCAAGGGCCTGATCACCACCAAGGACTTCACCAAGGCCGAACAGTACCCTCTGGCCACCAAGGACGATGAAGGCCGCCTCCGCGTGGGTGCAGCCATCGGCTTCTTCGGCGACGGCTGGGAGCGCGCCATGACCCTGGTGGACGCCGGGGTGGACGCCCTGTTCGTGGACACCGCCAACGGCCACTCCCAGGGTGTCCTGGACATGATCCGCAGGCTGAAGTCCGATCCTGTTGCCGCGCACGTGGACATCATCGGCGGCCAGGCCGCCACCCGCGAGGGCGCCCAGGCATTGATCGACGCCGGCGCCGACGGCATCAAGGTGGGCGTTGGGCCCGGCTCGATCTGCACCACCCGCGTGGTGGCCGGTGTGGGTGTTCCGCAGATCACCGCCATCTACGAATCCGCCAAAGCTGCCATCCCGGCCGGTGTCCCGCTGATCGCCGACGGCGGCCTGCAGTACTCCGGCGACATCGGCAAGGCCCTGGTGGCCGGTGCCGACACCGTCATGCTCGGCTCCCTGCTCGCCGGCTGCGACGAGTCCCCGGGCGACCTCATCTTCGTCAACGGCAAGCAGTTCAAGTCCTACCGCGGCATGGGATCGCTGGGTGCCATGCAGTCGCGCGGCAAGAACACGTCCTACTCCAAGGACCGCTACTTCCAGGCCGACGTGTCCGGCGACGACAAGCTGATCCCGGAAGGCATCGAAGGCCGCGTGGCGTACCGCGGCCCGCTGTCCTCGGTGGCCTACCAGTTGGTGGGCGGCTTGCGCCAGACCATGTTCTACACCGGCGCACCGACCATCCCCGAGCTGAAGGTCCGCGGCAAGTTCGTCCGCATCACCTCCGCCGGGCTGAAGGAATCGCACCCGCACGATATCCAGATGACGGTGGAAGCACCGAACTACGGCTCGCGGTAAGCACGGGAGTCAACAAAGGAGGCAGGGTTTCGACCCTGCCTCCTTTTGTTTTCCGCCGCAGGCCTCTTCGTCTTTGAATGTCAGACCCTCGCTGGATGATGTATCCATGGGAATCGGCACGGATCTGGCGACGGTGATGGAGGGTGTTTCTGCCTCTGTTGCTGCCCTCAGCGGGCTGGTTCTCGAGGACGCTTCCCTCGCTTCAGGTACCGGCGCTGGCGCTGATGTTGATGTGTGGCGGCGGCGGTATGGCTTGTGTTTGGAGCGGCTGGAGCTTGTGGCCCGGTTGGAGGCGCAGCTCGCGGCGGTGAAAGCGCGTGATGTGGCGGAGGCTGTTGAAGTCCAGCACGCTCTGCTTCCGCTGGCGGCCCCGGTGCATGAACGCACTTATGCGGAAATCTCTGCCGTTGAAGAAATCGCCGGGGTCCTCACCATCAGCTCTGGAGCCGCCGGGGCGTTGGTGGAGCAGTCCCGGCGGGCCTGTTCCCTGCCACCTGTGTTTGAGGCCTTGGCTGCGGGTGCGGTGTCGTGGCAGCACGCCCGGATTGTGGCGGATGAGACCGACGGGTTGACCCCCGCCGTGGCGGCTGGGTTGGTGGCGCATTTCTTCGACCCTGACGCGCCCAACCCGGCCCGGGGTGCTGCGCCCGGTGACCTTGTCCCGTCCCGGTTCCGGGCGAAGGTCCGAGCTTGGCGGGAACGCCACCACCCTGAGTCCTTGGAGAAACGGCATGTGAAGGGGGTGGCGGACCGGCGGATGGATTACGCTCCGGACCGGGACGGCATGGCCTGGGTTTCGCTCTACCTTCCCGGGGATACCGCGTGCGCCATCTGGAACCGGAGCACCGCTACCGCCCGCGGCCTCCAAAGCCCTGCGGAGCCCCGGACCGTGACCCAGCTGCGCGCCGACGTCGCCGCGTCCCTGCTCCTTGGTGCCGGAAACACGACCGCCGCGGGTGAAGCTGCCAGGAGCACCGGTGATATTGGCAAGGTTCCCGTTCCCAGGGCGGATGTCCTGGTCACGGTGCCGGTGTTCTCGCTGCTTGGCCTCACCGATGAGCCGGCCGTGCTGGACGGATTCGGGCCGATCCCGGCGTCCATGGCACGGGGACTCGTCGCCGGCGGGGCGGAATCGTTCTACCGGGTCCTGGTCGACCCGCGGGACGGGGCGCCCCTGGAGATCGGCCGCACCCGCTACCGGCTCCCGGAGACCATCAAGAAATGGATCCGGCTGCGGGACCGCAAATGCACCTTCCCCGGCTGCACCAACAACACCGCGGACAACGACACCGACCACCTCAACCCCTGGCACCACGGCGGCAGAACAGACGTCCGAAACTTGGCCCAGGTCTGCCCAAGGCATCACCGCCTCAAACACCACAGCACCTGGGTCCCCGACCCGGCGACCCCGAATGAACCACCCGGCTGGACCTCACCCACCGGCCGACACTACAAACCCGAACAAGCAGACCCCCAACCAACCCACTGGCCACCAGGAACTCTGCCGGCCAGTACTAGTGCACTGCCCGTCCGGTTCCTTGCTGAACAGGCAGATATTGAAGACCTCCCACAGTGGGAACCGGACGACGCCAACCTCATAGACCTCGACGACCTCCCGCCGGAGGATCCCGTCCGGGCCGAATTCTTCGCAAAACCGTTCGTGCTGTCGGTCTAGGCCATGTCTGCCGTCCGTCAGCGGATCGTCCTGTCCTGCCCGTTTAGACCTGGGCCAGCACTAGGCTGATTCCATGTCCCAACCGCGCCATCCGGCGGAACTCACCCCAAAACGCGATCCGCAAAAACGACTTGCCATAAGGCCATACGCGCGCGCCGTGGCCCAAGTCCTCAGGGTCAGTTTCCGGGCGTCCCCGGGCGCGGTGATCATGAAGGTGCTCGGCTCGCTGATTTCGGCCGTCCTTCCCCTGGTCACGACTTACTTTGCCTCACTGACCACCACGGCGTTGGCGGCTGCTTATGCGGGTGACGCTGGAGCTGGGCGCCTTGCGATCATCTACGTCGTCGTCACCGCGGCGCTGGGCCTCTTTTGGGGCGCCTTCAACAGCGTCGACCGCTACATCCAGCAGTTGATGAGCTTCAAGGTGGGCGCCATCGTGGGCGACCAAATGTACGAGCGCTTCCTTGCGCTGGAATTCTGGCGCTACGACGACAAGGAGACGGTGGACCTCTACGACCGTGCCAAGCGGTTCTCGGATTCGTATGCCCGCGTCCTGGACCGGATCGCCGCGATCTTCACGCAGTTGGTCTCGGTCATCCTGGCCATTGGTGCCCTGCTGCTGGTGAGCTGGTGGATAGCCGTCATCGTGCTGGTGGCTATCGTGCCCAGCGTGTACCTGCAGTTCAAACTCTCCCGGGAGCAGATCGCGCACTGGAACACGCAGGTGGATTCACGCCGCCAGCGCCGCATGATCGAAACCAACCTGCTCCGCCCGCAGCACATCGCGGAGATGCGGCTCTACGGGATTGTCGGATTCCTCATGGACCTGCGCTCCCGCCTCCGCGACGCGGACGAACGGCGCCGGCTCGATTACCAGCGGCGCTACATCCCCAGGCAACTGGCCGCGGATGCCCTGCAATACGGCGCCGAGGTGGTCTCGCTGATCTGGGTGGTGGGCCAGGTCATCGCCAGGGCCCAGCCCGTGGGCCAGTTCCTCTACGTCCAGCAGATCGTCAGCCGCGCATTGTCCACCGCCAACAACCTGGTGTCCTCCTTAAGTTCCATTGACGAAGACCTGGCCAATCTGACCGACTACGAGACCTTCATGGGGATGCCCGTTCACGCGGAAAATGCACCGCCCCTGTTGGAGGCTCCGCAGGAAGTGGAACTGAAGGACATCCGCTTTACGTACACGGGCAGCGATGTCGAAGTGATTCGGGGCATCAGCCTCACCATCAGGCGGGGCCAGCACATCGCCATAGTGGGGGAGAACGGCGCCGGAAAGTCCACGCTGATCCGCATCCTCGCCGGCCTCTACAGCCCGGACTCCGGACAGGTACTGCTCGACGGCGTGGACCTCGCCGCCGTCGACGTCACCTCCTGGCACAGGCACCTGGCAGTCCTCAGCCAGGAGTTCTTGAAGTACGAGTTCGCCACCGCCGCGGAGAACATCTATTTCGGCGACGTCGACAGCCGGCGCGACGACGGCCGCATCCGGCGGGCGGCAGCAGACGCCGAAGCTTTGGAGTTCATCAACAAGCTGCCCAACGGCCTGGACAACCACGTCAGCAACTGGATGGAGGATCCGCGCGGGCGTAAGGGCAGCGGCCTCTCCGGCGGCCAATGGCAGCGGCTGGCCATGGCCAGGAACTTCTACCGGGACGCCTCGTTCATGGTGATGGACGAACCGACGTCCGCCATCGACGCCCTTGCCGAGCACAGGATCTTCACCCGCCTTTTCGCCGACCGCGGCAGCACCATCATTGCCATCAGCCACAGGCTGGCCACCATCGAGAAGGCCGACGTCGTCTACATGCTCGAAGACGGCAGGATCGTTGAGCAGGGCACGCACAAAGAATTGGTGGCCCTTCGCGGCAGGTACTTCAGGATGTTCGAATCCCAGCTGACTGTCGAGGAACCGACCGGAACCTAGGCCTGCACAACGGTGGTGCGGACGCGCGCCACGCTGGGCCGGGGCGGAACGCTGCTGAACCCGAACGTCACGGCGGGCCGGATGGGAGCCAGCGTCCCGGCGTCGGCCCCTTCCCAGCTGACGACGGCGGAAGTGACGTGGTGCAGGTCGCTCACCCCGTAATACTCTGCCCTGCCGCTGCCCGCCGTGCCGTAGGTGCGGGCCCCCGGGGCCGCCAAGGCGGCAAGCGGATTGACGGCGGAGAGCCAGCGGGGGTGGACCGCAAGGCTGCGCGGTACGGCCCGCAACGCTGAGCCCAGGAAGGTCCTTGCCCCGGTGACGGCCTGGATTTCCAAGGGGCCGGCGTCGACCCTTAATGCCCGTTCACCCAGGACGGCGGAAACGTCAACCACCCGCACCTCATCGAAGGTGTAGGTGGCAGCGATGAACTCTGCCACGTCCGGGCCGGGCGCCAGCAGAACCCGCTGCCCTGAAGGTTGTTGCACCATGACATCGGCGAACGAACCGAAGGGGGAGTCCTGCCAGATGCCCACGACGGCGCGGAGCCCGGATGCGGTGCCAATGCCCGCTATATGCCCGTCGAAGATCCAGCGACTGCCCATCACAAGGCCATGGGTCAATGTCCGTCCTCCTCGATATCAGCCATCCGGATACTTGAGGCCTCGACATAATTCGGGCCTCGACGCAGACTACTGGTTTTGTCGAGGGCCGTCCAAGAGATCCGCTGCCCATGGCCGTGGGCAATGCTGGGATAACCTAGAGCAGTGACTTATGAGATCGAGATCGGCCGTGGCAAGCGTGGGCGTCGTGCCTACTCCCTGGATGACATTGCAATCGTCCCCAACCGTCGCACCCGCGACCCCAAGGACGTCTCCGTCTCATGGCAGATCGACGCATACCAGTTCAGCATGCCTGTGATCGCCGCCCCGATGGACTCGGCCATGTCCCCGCGGACCGCCATCGCACTCGGCCGCCTGGGCGGCCTGGGCGTGCTCGACCTGGAAGGCCTGTGGACCCGGTACGAGGACCCGCAGTCCGCGCTGGATGAGATCGCTGCCCTGCAGGACGAGGTCAACAGCCCCGCAGTGACGGGCCGGATGCAGGAGCTGTACCAGGCGCCCATCCAGCCGGAACTCATTACGTCCCGCCTGGCCGAGATGCGCGAGGCCGGAGTCACCGTGGCCGGATCGCTCACCCCGCAGCGCACCCAGGAGCACTACAAGACGGTGGTGGCCGCCGGCGTCGACATTTTCGTCATCCGCGGGACCACCGTGTCCGCCGAGCATGTCTCCAAGAACCACGAACCGCTGAACCTGAAGCAATTCATCTACGAACTCGACGTCCCCGTCATCGTGGGCGGGGCAGCCGGATACACCCCTGCGCTGCACCTGATGCGGACCGGCGCGGCCGGTGTGCTGGTGGGCTTCGGCGGCGGCGCGACCACCACCACGCGGCGCGCCCTGGGCATCCACTCGCCCATGGCGTCAGCCATTTCCGACGTCGCGGCCGCCCGCCGTGACTACATGGACGAGTCCGGCGGCCGCTACGTGCACGTGATTGCCGACGGCGGCATGGGCACCTCGGGTGACATCGTCAAGGCCATCGCGATGGGCGCCGACGCCGTCATGCTGGGCAGCGCGCTGGCCCGGGCGGAGGAAGCTCCGGGCAGGGGATGGCACTGGGGCCAGGAAGCGCACCACACGGAGCTCCCGCGCGGCGACCGCGCCAACGTCGGGACTGTGGGCCCGCTTGAGGAAGTCCTCTTCGGCCCGGGCCACCACACCAACGGCACGTCCAACCTCATTGGTGCGCTGCGCCGCTCCATGGCAACCACCGGCTATTCGGACTTGAAGGAATTCCAGCGGGTGGACGTCGTGGTCTCGCCGTACGCAGGGAACTGACCCGATTGGGCGGGGCGGGAGTCACCGCCGCCCTGCCCAAAGCGCGCCCCCAGCAAGTAGTGTGGGTTTACTACCGGCACTAGCGGCACTGGAGGCGTTCAATGAAGAGTGTTCCTGCAAACGGCGGAGTTCTCGGCCCGGAAGCCAGGGAAGCATCCATAGAGCGGTTGCGCGCCACCGCGGAACCCGGCCAGGAGCTGGACATCCTCATCGTGGGCGGCGGCATCGTCGGCGCGGGAGCAGCACTGGATGCCGTGACCCGCGGGCTGAGCGTCGGCATCGTCGAGGCAAGCGACTGGGCCGCCGGGACGTCGTCGCGGTCCTCGAAACTCATCCACGGCGGCCTGCGCTATCTGGAAATGCTCGACTTCGCCCTGGTCAAGGAGGCCCTCCAGGAACGTGGCCTGCTGCTCTCGGAAATCGCCCCGCACCTGGCCCGGCCGGTGCCATTCCTCTATCCGCTGACCAAGCCGTTCATCGAACGGCCTTACGTCGGCGCCGGCATTGCACTGTACGACATCATGTCGGTCTCCAGCGGGCACAGCCGCGGCGTGCCATTCCACAAACACCTGAGCAGGCGTGGAACCCTACGTGCCGCCCCGAGCCTGAAGGATGACGCCTTTGTGGGCTCCATCCGCTACTACGACGGCCAGGTGGACGACGCGAAGTACGTGGCCAACCTCATCCGTACCGCCGCCTACTACGGAGCCCACGCCGTCAACCAGATGGCCGTGGTGGACTTCCTGCGCGAAGGGGAGCGGGTGGTGGGAGCCAAAGTGTCCAACCGCGAGGACGGCACAGAGTTCAAGGTCCGCGCGAGGCAGGTCATCAACGCCACCGGTGTGTGGACGGATGAAACCCAGGCCATGGTCACCGACCGGGGCCAGCTCAAGGTCCGGGCCTCCAAGGGCATCCACCTGGTGGTTCCCCGGGACCGGTTCCAGTCAACCGTGGGGCTGATCCTTCGCACGGAGAAGTCTGTCCTGTTCGTGATCCCTTGGGGGCGGCACTGGATCATCGGAACCACCGATACCGACTGGCACCTGGACAAAGCCCACCCTGCCGCGTCCAGCAAGGACATCGACTACATCCTCGAACACGTCAACAAGGTCCTGAAGCGGCCATTGACCAGGGAGGACGTCGAAGGGGTCTATGCCGGACTGCGGCCGCTGCTTGCCGGTGAAAACGACTCCACGGCCAAACTGTCCCGCGAGCACGTGGTGGCCCACCCGGTCCCCGGCCTCGTAGTGGTGGCCGGCGGAAAGTGGACCACGTACCGGGTCATGGCCAAGGACGCCGTCGACGAAGCCACCCGCACCATGGACGAACGGGTGCCGCCCAGCTGCACCGAAACCATCCCGCTCCTCGGTGCCAGCGGCTTCCGGGCCGCCTGGAACCGGAGGAACCGCACGGCCGAGGAATCGGGCGTCCACGTGGCCCGGATTGAGCACCTCCTCAACCGGTACGGGTCAATGACGCCCGAGGTCCTGGCCATCATCGGGCAGGACAAGGAGCTGGCCGAACCCATTCCTGGGGCCGATGACTACCTGCAGGCCGAAGCCGTTTACGCCGCCACCCATGAGGGTGCCCGCCACGTGCAGGACGTCCTGACCCGCCGTACGCGGATTTCGATCGAGGCGTGGGACCGGGGCGTGTCTGCTGCCCCCGTTGTCGCTAAACTGATGGGTGACGTTCTTGGCTGGAGTGACGCGCAGCGCGAAAACGAAGTCCGCCACTACATTGCCAGGGTGGAGGCCGAGCGCCTCAGCCAGCAACAACCGGACGACGAATCCGCGGACGCGGCCCGCCTGGGCGTGGAAGACATCGTGCCCTTGCGCTGAGGGGCCGCTCGCCCCGCACTGCTGACTGAAGGGATACGCCTTGGCGGAACCACTTGACCCGTATGACGCCGAACTCACCACCCCCGAGATGGTGATCCTGGAGCTGGAGGCAACGGATAAGACCGACGCCACCAACCAGCTGGCGGAAAGGCTCCACGCCGCCGGGCGGATTTCCGACCTGGATGGATTCCTCAAGAACGTCAACGCCCGCGAGCACCAGCTGGCGACCGGCCTCCCCGGCGGGGTCGGCCTGCCACACGCCCGCAGCGAGTTCGTGTCCCGCACGTCGATCGCCGTGGGAATCACCAAGTATGGCCATGCCTTGGACTTCGGCGCCACGGACGGCCCGGCCACCGTCATCCTGCTGATCGCCACGCCCGCCAGCTCCTTCTCGGACCACCTGGAGGTGCTGGCCACGTTGGCCCGGTCGCTGTCCAAGGAGTCCTTCCGGGAATCCCTGCGGCGGGCCTACGACGCGGAAGTCATCGCCGAGCTCATTAATTCCAGCCTGGTGTTCTTCGACCACTAAGCAGGGTCTGTCCCTGCGCAGCAACAGGCGCATCAGGCGTTTAGTTGTTCTACAGAAGTACGAAGTACGGTTAAGACGTGTGGAAAACAGCCCTTAAACCCCGATGGATCGCAGGCTTCATCTTCGCGATCGCACTTTCCGGGGTCTTCGTGCTGCTCAGCCAGTGGCAGTTCGGCCGTTCCACCCAGCCTGAAGCGCCGGTCAACCCCGCCACCGAACAGGTCCAGCCGCTCACCAGCACCCTCCAGCCCGGGGAGTTCTTCCACGGCAGCGTCTCAGACCAGATGGTCACCGCCCAGGGGACGTACAGTCCCGACAAGCAGGTGCTGGTCCCCGGGAGGCTCCATGATGGAAAAACCGGGTATTGGGTGGTTTCCGCTTTCGCCGTCAACGCCGCCCCCACCCTGACGGGCGCGGCTGCGTCCCCGCAAACCTGGATTCCGGTGGCGCGCGGCTGGGTGGCGGACCCGGCCGACGCGGCAGCTCCGCCGTCGGGCCTGGTGGAACTGACCGGACGCCTGATTCCCTCTGAAGCACCGGTCCCCGGGAAGGCCCCCAAAGCGGGGGAGGCCTCGGCAGTGTCCGTAGCCGAACTCATCAACTATTGGGGTGTCAGCAGCTACCCGGGGTTCGTCTCGGCCACGGCGGAGGTGGTGGGCGGCAAGGATGCCAGCGCCACGGCCGTGCCTGGCAGCCTGCTTCCGCTGAACATCGGCCCGCAGCCGCCGTCGCAGCAGATCAACTGGCTGAACCTCTTCTACTCCATCGAATGGGTGGTTTTTGCCGGCTTCGCCCTCTTCATCTGGTGGCGGCTGGTCAAGGACGATTACCACCGCGACCTCGAAGAAGCGTTCGATGAAGCCGAAGCGGCCGATGCCCCTGAACAGCACCAGAACCAACAGCAGCAGAACGAACAGCAGCAACCTGATCAGCACCAGCAGAAGGTACAGCCATGATTGATCCGAAACCGGCCACCCCCTCGTCGCAGGCGCCCGGCACCAAAGCGTCCGGCAAGAAGCGCCGCTTCGGCGGCACGGAAGCGCAGATCCGGTCGGCCCTGAAGTTCTACAAAGTCATGGCCTACCTGACCGGCACCATGCTGCTCCTGCTGTGTGCGGAACTGGTGGCCCGGTACGGCTTCGGGCAGTACCTGTTCGCCGGCGGCACCAGCGCACTCACCGGCCAGCCCTTCGGGTTTGGATTCGCCGACGCCGAACCGCCGGCCGTCCTGAACGGTGTGAACGTCTCCGTCACGGTGCTGATCGTCCACGGCTGGATGTACGTGGTGTACCTGGTCTCCAACTTCCGGCTCTGGTCCCTCATGCGCTGGCCGTTCCTGAAGCTGGTCCTGCTGGCCCTCGGTGGCGTTGTGCCGTTCCTGTCCTTCATCGTGGAGAAGAAGTTCCACGCCGAGGTGGAGGCCGAGCTCGCCGCCAACCCGCAGGCACCCCAGCGCTACTGAGCGTTTCCGCCCTCGAGGACGTCTGCTCCGTCACAGGGAGGCTTCTCAAGGTGCGTCGGTGCAACGGCGCAAAGTACGCTATTACGGTGACTACTCCCACTGCATCCCAGACTTCCCAGAAGCCGGTGCTGGTTGTTGATTACGGTGCCCAGTACGCGCAGCTCATTGCCCGCCGCGTCCGGGAAGCGAATGTGTATTCGGAAGTGGTTCCGCATACCTACACCACCGAGCAGCTACTGGCCAAGAACCCCGCCGCCATCATCCTGTCCGGCGGCCCCTCCAGCGTCTATGCCGACGGCGCCCCGAGCGTCGGTGCCGACCTCTTCGAAGCGGGCGTCCCCGTCTTCGGAATCTGCTACGGCTTCCAGGCCATGGCCAACGCCCTGGGCGGCAAGGTGGACAAGACCGGGTTGCGGGAGTACGGCTCCACCGAGACCACCATCCTGGGTGACGGGCGCTCCGTGCTGGAAGGCATGCCGCAGCACCAGAAGACCTGGATGAGCCACGGCGACTCCGTCCACGAGGCTCCCGAAGGCTTCGATGTCCTGGCCACCACCGCCGGTGCTGAAGTCGCGGCCTTCGCCAATGAGGAAAAGTGCCTGTACGGCGTGCAGTGGCACCCGGAGGTCAAGCACTCTGCCTACGGCCAGCAGGTCCTGGAGAACTTCCTCTTCAAGGGCGCCAAGCTGGAACCCAACTGGACTACCGGCAACATCCTCGAGGAACAGGTGGAGCGCATCCGCCGGCAGGTGGGCGACGCCCGGGTCATTTGCGGGCTCTCCGGCGGTGTCGATTCTGCCGTTGCCGCTGCCCTCGTGCAGCGCGCCGTGGGCGACCAGCTCACCTGCGTCTTCGTTGACCACGGCCTGCTGCGCGAAGGCGAAGCAGAGCAGGTGGAGCGCGACTTTGTGGCCGCCACGGGAGTGAAGCTGTACGTCGCCAACGAACAGGAGCGCTTCCTCTCGGCGCTGGCGGGCGTCAGCGATCCGGAAACCAAGCGCAAGATCATCGGCCGTGAATTCATCCGCGCCTTCGAGGAAGCGGAACTGGCCATCATCGCCGATGCTGCTGCCCATGGTGAGAAGATCAAATTCCTGGTCCAGGGCACCCTGTACCCTGACGTCGTCGAATCCGGCGGCGGCGAAGGTGCCGCCAACATCAAGAGCCACCACAACGTGGGCGGCCTCCCGGAGGACCTGCAGTTCGAGCTCGTTGAACCGCTGCGCGCCTTGTTCAAGGACGAGGTCCGTGCCGTGGGGGCACAGCTTGGCCTGCCGCAGGAAATCGTCGGCCGCCAGCCCTTCCCCGGCCCCGGCCTGGGTATCCGGATCGTCGGCGACATCACCAAGGAACGGCTGGACTTGCTGCGCAAGGCCGACGCCATCGCGCGTGCCGAACTGACCGCCGCTGGCCTGGACGACGAAGTCTGGCAGATGCCTGTCGTGCTGCTCGCCGACGTCCGCAGCGTCGGCGTCATGGGCGACGGACGCACCTACGGCCACCCGATCGTGCTCCGTCCCGTGTCCTCCGAGGACGCCATGACCGCCGACTGGTCGCGCCTGCCCTACGATCTCCTGGCACGGATCTCCAACCGGATCACCAACGAGGTGGACGGCGTCAACAGGGTGGTGCTGGACGTCACCAGCAAGCCGCCGGGAACCATCGAATGGGAATAGCCCCTTGAGTGGCCGGCCTCCGCCAGTGGAGGCCGGCCACTGTTTTTCCCGGGAGAATCAGCGCAATTTCCTGTGCTCCAGTGTTGCGGTCGCCAAAGTCCGGCACCGGAGCGGCTACTCTCGAATCTATGCCGGTATGGTCCAGGGCGTCACGTGCAAACGCAGAAAAGAAGGCAGAAGTGTCAGTTGGTCAAGGCCACCCCGAAGGCTCGGAAGAGCTTCGCAAATGGCTGTCCGGGCTTAAACCCGTCACTGGCGCGGACACGATGCTGCGCTTCACCAAGACCCCCGAAGGCTCCATCGACCTCACCTCGGCGCATCCCTCGGGGCTCGCCCAGCTCATGGCAGGACGCCGCACACGCCTGTCCACGCTGATCCGGGACCGCCAACAGTACGTCGTGGCGGCCAGGGCATCGCGCAACATCCGGTCAAAGATCTTCGAGCTCTCCAACGACCGCGGCATTGACGCCGGGTACCTGTCCGCAGGCACCGTGGTGTGGACGTCCGCCGTCGGGGGCAAACCCCAGCGCGTATCCGCCCCCGTCATGCTGACCGCCATCTCCCTCACCGTCCGTCCGGGGGAAGACGACTTCGAGCTGCAGCTCACCGAGCAGGCGCACATCAACCCTGCGCTGGTGCGGCATCTGAAGAACATCCACGGGATCGTCTTCGACGTCAACGCCGTGACCCGCCTCGCCTACAGCACCGCCCGGTTCGACCCCCAGCCCGTCCTGGACCGGTTGGCCACGCTGATCCGGCCTATCCACGGCGCCGAAACCCAGCACAACCTGCTCGTTTCGACCTTTGCCGATCTCTCCGGCAACCTGGACGACCCCTGGATCAACGACTCCCACCCCATCGTCTCGGCGCTGGCGACCGCCGCCGGGGGCGAGGTAGTGGATGTCGAAGATCCGGACCCCTCGCGTTTCCCGCACCTGGACAACAGGCATCCCAAGGACGAGCTGCTGCTGCTGGACGCTGACACGGACCAGCAATATGTGATCGATGCTGCCCGCGCCGGTGACTCCCTCGCTGTCAGCGCCTCGCCGGGTACCGGCCAGACCCAGACTGCCATCAACACCATCGGTGCCCTGGTGGACGCCGGGAAGACGGTGCTGGTGGTGGGTGACCGCCGGGCCAGCCTGAACGAGGTCTCCGGCCAGCTCGAATCGCTGGGGCTGGAATCCATCCTGTTCCAGCTCTCCGGGAACGTCACGGCGCAGCAGCTGAAAGGCCAGCTCGTTCGGGCAATCGTCCGCAACGAAAAGTCCCTGGAACCGCAGCTTGGCAACCTTCACACCACCCTGACCGAGCATAGGCACGCGCTCATGGACCACGTGGCGTCGCTCCACAACGTCCGGGACCGGTGGGGCTGCTCGCCCTACCAGGCCATGCAGTCGCTCGCGGAGCTCACCTCAATCCATCCGGCGCCGGCCACCACCGTCCGGTTGAAGCGAAGCGTCCTGGACAGCATCCGCGACCGCGAGGAGCTGGCCGGCAGGCTGCGCCGTGCCGCCGAGCTGGGCAGCTTCAGCAAGGCTGCCACCACCAGCCCCTGGCACGGGGCGCGGCTGCTGACCCGGAAGGAAACCGAGGAAGCCCAGGACCTGGTCCGCTCAGTGGCCAAGAGCCTCCCGGTCCTGCGCGACCGCATGGACGCCGTAGCCGAGCACGCCGAAATCCGGCTGGGGGAGTCCTTTGCCGAATGGGGTGAGCAGTTGGAGTTGCTGGTTGCCGTCCGCGGCAGCCTCGACAAATTCACGCCGGACATCTTTGACCGGCCCGTGACGGACCTGATTTCCGCCACGGCCCCGTCAGCGTGGCGCCGTGAACGCGGCATCGAGATGACGTCCATGCAGCGGTCCAGGCTGCGCCGGGTGGCCAAGGAATACGTGCGCCCCGGAGTGCACATCGCCGACCTGCACACATCCTTGGTCCTGGTCCAGGAGCAGCGCGCCCTCTGGGCGGGGTACGCCACAACCCAACGCCATCCTGCGGTGCCGTCCGGCCTGGCCGAAATGAACGCCATGTACCGCTCGCTCGACGGGGAGCTGGCACAGTTGGGCCTAGCGCTCCGGCACACGGAAGCCGGCGGCTCCCTCGCCGCTGTGCCCTATGGCCAGTTGATGGAGCGGCTGGAACGCCTTGTGGCGGATACCGACACCCTCAAGACGTTGCCCGAACGCACCCTGCTGATCGAAAATATGCGGGAGCATGGACTGGGAGAACTCCTCGCCGACCTCGCGGAGCGGGAAGTCCCGGAACGGTCCGTTGCCGCCGAGCTGGAACTGGCATGGTGGCAGTCGGCCCTTGAGGCCATGATCAGCGGCGATGACTACCTGGCCATGTCCGACGGCGATGCCCTCCGCCAGCTCGAAGCCGAGTACCGGTTGGCGGACAACGCCCACATCGCCAGCGGTGCCGCTCGCCTTCGGTGGGACCTGGCGGAACGCTGGCGCGGAGCCATCGCCGAACAGCCGCGCCAAGCCGGCCTCCTGCGCAGCCTGCTCAAGGACGGCCGGGTATCGCTGCCCGCCCTGACCGCCCAGGCCCCTGACCTGATCGGCACGCTGGTGCCGGTGTGGTCTGTCAGCCCTTACCTGATGACCGGGCTGCTCCCGGCGGAGCAACACTTCGACGCCGTCGTGATCCTGGATGCCGAGGCCACGTCGCTGCAGGCCGTCCTGCCGTCGATTGCCCGTGCACGCCAGGTGATTGCGTTCGGTGACCCGCGGATCGCGTCGCCGCGGACCTTTACCGTGGGCGTGGAACGCCTCGCCGCCGGTGAGTCCGCCCACCACCGGGTGGAGAGCGCCTTCACGGCTCTCTCCGCGGTGCTTCCGGTTTGGCGGCTGAATGTGGTGTACAGGGCTGTGGACGAGGACCTCGTCCTGCAGTTGAGCAAGAACTTTTACGACGGCGGCCTGCGCCGGCTGCCCGAAGGCCAGTCAGCCACGGGCTTGGACCGCGCGCTGCTGGTGGAGTACCTGCCGGACGGTACCGGCCTGCCCAGCGCCGACCATGAGGGCGTGGAGTCCGTGGTGGCTGAGGTCAACCGTGTGGTCGAGCTCGTATTCGAGCACGCCCGCCTGCGTCCGCGTACTTCGCTCGCCGTGGTCACCGCCAGCCTGCGGCACGCTGCCAGGATTGGCGAGTCCATCCGCCTCCAGCTGTCCAACAATCCCGGGATGGCCGGATTCTTCGGTGCCGGCCCGGAGTCCTTCAGGGTGGTGGACCTCGAAAGAGCCCAGGGGCTGGTCCGAGACCACGTTATTTTTTCGCCAGGCTTCGGGCGCACCCCGCACGGCCGGGCGCTCCACAACTTCGGGCCATTGTCCGCTGAGGGTGGCAGGGAGAAGTTCGCCTTGGCCATGACGCGCGCGCGCCGGTCCATGCATGTGCTCACCTGCTTCCGGCCCGAGGACCTGGACCACACCAGGCTCACGCACGGGGCGGTGGACCTGTACGCGCTGCTGAACCGCGAAATTTCGGGTAACACTGACCTCGGAACTCCTGCGTCCCGGGCCGCCGCCAGCGAACAGGCACTCGGCGCGGACCCGCTGGTAGCCGACCTGGGTGACCGTTTGCGCGCCCGCGGCGCCAGGGTTTGGCACCAGTATGACGGCGCCATCGACGTTGTGGCCGCGGCTGACCCCCTGAACACCATGGGCAAGGACGAAGCCGACCTGCCACGACCAGTGGCCATCGAGTCTGACGGCACCGGGCAGTACCGCACCATGAGCGTCCGGGAACGCAGCAGGCTCCGCCCGCAGCTGCTGGAACGCCTTGGATGGCGTTACATGCCGTTGTGGACCATCGAGGTATTCACCGACCCGTCGTCCTGTGCCGACCGCATCGCCGGGTACCTCGGGCTGGAAAACCTGGTGCTGCCGGGCAGGACCGTGCCCTCGGCCGGATTCCTTGACGACGACGTTGACCAGGCGCTCAATGGTATCGATGCAGCACCGGCCACAGGGGTTGCCTACCTGCCGCGGAACGCCAATGGCGGGAACCGGAACGACGCCGGAGACACTGCCGCGGGCATCCGCCCAAGCCAGGGCCGGCGGGCCGGTGGCCTGGGCGCCAAGGAGGCTGGCGGCATGGCCGCGCAATACACTGTTTCCGACCAAGAAGGGCCCGCGGAAGATCGGGCCGGGGACGACATGAGCGAGAACGAGAAGACGGAAATGGCAACTGACGGTGGGAATCCGGCAGGGACGCCGCAGTCCGCTCCGGCGGCAGCGCGGGCAACCGCAGGTACCGACGCTATCCTGCCCAGCAAAGCCGCGGAGGACGACGCCCGCAGCTGGGGCGACCGTGAGGACGACCACGACGCCTGGTTGAAGGAACAGAAACCGCCGCACTGGGGCTGACCGGCAGTCAGGCCTCAGCGCCCGGGCAACCGAGGGGTTGCCCGGGAGTCGTTGCCGCGGTGTCACGGCGGACCAACCAGGACGAAGAAAAGCCTGCCCTGCGTGGAAGCTCCAGCCAGCCGGGATGACTGTTCCGCGTTGGCTGCCACCACGATCAACCCGTCGGTCTCCGTTGTACCCAGCCACTGGCCGCTCTGGCCGCCCTTGTTCGAAGTCCACAGCACGGGAACCGCAGACGCCAGCACCTCTGAGGGACCTTGCTGGTCGAACCCGTTGGCAGAGGTGAGCACCACGTTGACCAGCTGGCCGGGAGACACCAGTTGGATGGAGGATGGGTCCGCCATACGGAGCGGAACCGCGGCTGAGCCCGGAGGCGTCCCAATGAGGAGGCCCGGGCCAAGGAGTTGAGCGTCAGTAACGAGCTGGCCTTTTCGCAACGGTCCTGCGAGCTGTTTGCCGGCGGCTGCGGCGGTGTCTTGGAGGAAGCCCTCCGCCACCATTCCGGGCGGCACATGGACGCTGGCCAAATCTGCCGCCGTCACAGCGGTACCTGCCGGAAGATCCCGCGCAGCAGCGAGGGCTGTCACGGTCGAGAGCGGAGCAGGCGTCAGTTGATTGACGGTGATGGCCGCCGCTGCACACAGGAGCAGGGCGGCGGCCAGGCGGCGGTTTCGGCCCAGCCAAAAGGCTACCCGCGCCGGGATGGGGTAGTTCGTCTTGGCGGGACGGCTGGTATTGCGGGACTTTGTGGGAATCCGGAGGCTGTCGCGGCCGCGGCGTGGATATGCAGGCATGCGCCCACGCTATTGGCGGCCGAAGCGCCAGGATAGTGGTGGCGGAAGCTATGTGGACAAAGACGGCCGGCGCCAGAAGGCGCCGGCCGTCGTCGTTATCAGTGCGTGGGCTAGTTGGCCGCAGCAGCCGGGGCGGGCGCGGCGACCGGCGCCGTTGCCGGGGCAGGGGAGACCGAGCTGCCCTTGGAATCGCGGGAATCGGTGCGGTAGAAACCTGAGCCCTTGAAAACCACACCCACACTGTTGAACTTCTTGCGCAGCGCGCCCTCGCATTCGGGACAGGATGTCAGGCTGCTGTCCGAAAACGACTGGACGATATCGAAGGCGTGGCCGCAATCCTTGCAGGCGTAAGCATATGTTGGCACTGGTGCTCCTCCTCTTGGGCAAACGAGAGGTCCCGTGCTGCCATCCGGTAATCCGTTAGCAGTCGCAGGGCCTGAGTGCTAATTCTATCACTGCGTCCGGAAAGGACCGGGCTCAGTCGCCACCCGCCAGGTCCCGGTACCCGGACGGCATCAGGACACCCGGGACCGGGCGGTCGAATTCCTCGGCAGGAATCCGGCCCGCGGGAAGCAGTTCATCGTCGTAGATAACAGCGGCCAACGGTATTTCCTTCCCGGCGGTGGCGAGGTGCCCCAGGAAGGTGTCGTAGTAGCCGCCCCCCTGGCCGATCCTGTTTCCTGACAGGTCCACGGCAGTGGCGGGGATGATGAGCGCCGCTGCGCTCCCGGCCACCTCGGGCCCGTGCCGTCGCCCGGCGGGTTCCAGGATGGGCGCGTACCGGCTGCGTTCGAAGCTGATATCCGGGGCCCAGAACACCCAGCTCAGCTCCCGGCCCGGCTCGCATACCGGAAGCAGGACATCGTGGCCGCTGCCGTGCAGCGCACGGACCAGCGGCATGGTGGGCGGTTCCTTCCCGACACCCAAATAGACGCATACGGTGCCGGGGCGCCACGCGGTGACGGATGCCGCCCACGCTTCCCCGTGGCGCGCCAAGTCCGACCCGGCGGCGTCCAGCTCCGCCTCCGTTCGGGCGGCCCGCCGGCGCCGATGGGCCGCCCGGATATCGTCCTTGACGGGATTCGTCTTCTCCTGCATGGTGTCCTTCCTCGGTGCCCGGCGTTCCGTGGCATCACGGGCGGATGACGGCCCGCTGTGCCGGTGGTTACTGAAATGCTTGACGCTGACGTTAGATTAGTCCGGTGACTACCAGTAACCCCAGAGTCCGCAAAGCCGTCATCCCAGCAGCGGGCCTGGGCACCAGGTTCTTGCCGGCCACAAAGGCAATGCCGAAGGAAATGCTCCCCGTCGTGGACAAACCTGCCATCCAGTATGTGGTGGAGGAAGCCGTCCACGTGGGCCTGAACGACATCCTGATGATTACGGGCCGAAACAAACGTGCACTGGAAGACCACTTCGACCGCGTGCCCTCGCTCGAATCGACGCTCGCCGACAAGGGCGACACGGAGAAGCTCGCCTCCATCCAGGCGGCCAGCCAGTTGGGCGACATCCACTACGTCCGGCAAGGCGACCCCCACGGCCTCGGCCACGCCGTGCTCCGCGCCAAACAGCACGTTGGCGACGAAGCCTTCGCTGTCCTGCTGGGTGATGACCTCATCGACGCCCGCGACGAACTTCTCAGCACGATGATCGACGTGCAGGCGAAGACCGGTGGCTCCGTCGTCGCCCTCATTGAGGTGGAGCCGGCGCAGATCAGTGCCTACGGCTGCGCCGATGTCCAGGAACTGGACGGCGAGGGCTATGTCCGCGTCAACCGGCTCGTGGAGAAGCCCTCACCCGAGGAAGCACCGTCCAATCTGGCGCTGATCGGCCGCTACGTCCTGCACCCCGCTGTATTTGACGTCCTGGAGCACACCGCGCCCGGCCGCGGCGGCGAGATCCAGCTGACCGATGCCTTGCAGGAACTCGCGTCCGGAGACGGGGAGGGCTACGGGGTCTACGGGGTAGTGTTCCGCGGCCGCCGCTATGACACCGGTGACAAGCTCAGCTACCTGAAGGCCTGCGTCCAGCTGGCCGTCGACAGCGATGACCTGGGCCCCGGCCTGCGGGACTGGCTGCCCGGTTTCACCGCCGGCCTTTCCAGCTAGCGGCGTGCGTACCGGTCCCATCTGGCCGGTCACCCTCGAATGCGGTGACCTGGTCCTGCGGCCCATCCGATACCGCGACAAAAGGGAATGGACCGAGGTGCGGTCCAGGAACAGCGAGTGGCTGGCGCCTTGGGAAGCCTCCAACCCCGAACCGGGAGGCGGTCTGCCCGACTACCGGCATATGGTGCGCTCATTGAACGCGCAGGCGGCCCAGGCGACAGCGCTTCCTTTCGTCATCACCGAGCGGACGCCGGGACACCGGAATCCGGCCATAGTGGGCCAGCTGACGGTGTCTTCGATTGTGTGGGGTTCGGCCATGATGGCCACACTGGGGTATTGGGTGGATCGAGGCAGGGCCGGCCAGGGGATCGCGCCGACATCAGTGGCACTGGTGACGGACCACTGCTTCCGGACCCTTGGCCTGCACCGGATGGAAATCAACATCCGGCCGGAGAACGGGCCCAGCCTGCGGGTGGTGGAGAAGCTGGGATTCCGGGATGAGGGATACCGGCCCCGTTTCCTGCACATTAATGGCCGGTGGGCGGACCACCGTTCGTTTGCCTTGACCTCCGAAGAAGTCCCGGAGGGCCTGCTGGCCCCGTGGCTGGCGTCCCGCCCGTCATAAATCCATCGGTTTGTGGACAGGGGTACGACACACCGGGGCTAATGCGGCCTGAGCAGGCATGATGCTCATACGGTTTTGAGTGTGGACTTCCCCCTTAGCAGCTCAGTGATCCTCGTGGTTGCCGTCGCGCTCTGGATCCTTTGGGTAGCCCCGTACGTCCTCCGGAACCGAAGGCGCCAGCAGGCCGCCGGCGACTTCCTGGCAGACGTCCCCGTCGATGAAAGGCCGGACCAGCCCGCCGGCAAAGTCTTGAACGTCGCCGCCCAGCAGGAGAAAGCCATGGAACCCAGGAAGAGTGCCGCAGCCGCTGCCAGTACCCCGCCCCCGGCCCGGTTCCGCATCCGGTACGGCCGGACGGCCTTGGCCCTGGCCGGGCTGCTGTTCTTGGTGACCGCGTTCATGTCAGGTGTGCTCCTTTCCTTCGGTGTGGGATCGCCCGTTCTTCCCCTCACCGCCTTTGCGATTGCCTTCGGTATGGTGGCCCTGCTCCGCTGGCTGGCCATCCGGGACCGCAAAGCGAAAGTCAACGCGGCCTTCCACTCAGCCATGAGTGCGCCTTCCCGGCGCCAGGGGCCGGACCCCATCACCGTGCCTGAACCTGAGGCAGCTCCGGTCCGGCCGGAAAGCCCGCTGTTCGATGCCGAGGCGGGGCAGGCCAAGGCCAAGCCGCTCACTGCCGTGGAACTGCGTGAGGCGGCCCTCGCCGTCGCCGTTGCCGCCGGTGACACCAGTGCGGCCGCCGCCGCAGCAGGTGCTCCCGCAGGCACGCCGTGGGAGCCCGTTGAAGTTCCCAGGCCAACCTACGTTGAGGCAGCCAAGGCTGAGCGTCCCGAGCCCCTGCCGCTTGAACTGCCGGAGGCTCCGAAGGCGGTCGGCAAGCCGTCGCTGAAGCAGGGGGCTGCCGGCGTCGACGCCCCGGAGGCCGCGTCCCAGCCCGCGGGTTCACCGCAGTTGACCAAGGCGCAGAGTGCCTTGAGCAACCTTGACGACGTCCTCCAGCGCCGCCGCGCGTAGGCGGCGGCGCGAAAGTATTCCCATCGCTTTTCCGGGCCGGGCGTGCCAATTTGGTGTTGGACACGGATTATTTGTAGCCTAGGGACACCGGTTCCGCACCCGCCCGGAGTATCACGCAGGTTGCGGCAATTCCCGGGGCTATAGCTCAGTTGGTAGAGCGCTTCGTTCGCATCGAAGAGGTCAGGAGTTCGAATCTCCTTAGCTCCACCAAAAGCTCACCCCTGCATGTTGATTGGCGAAACGCAGTCGAATGCCCGGGCCAGTGCAGCCGGGCGGGCCTAGAGTGGCCCTATGGGAATAATCATCGGACTTCTTGTCATTTGGCTCATTCTGTCTATTGTCGGCTTCGTCGTGAAGGGCCTGCTCTGGCTCGCCATCATCGGCCTGGTCCTGTTCGTCGCAACCGGTGTCTGGGGTTGGCTCAAGCGCAGGACCAACGCCTGACCTGACCGCTGCCGGCCGCAATGCATTCCCCGCCCGGGGCGCCACCTTTGACGAAAGGTGGCGCCCCGGGCGTCGAGTTTTAAATCCAGCCCTTCTTCTTGAAGATGCCGTACATGAGGGCCGCAACGGCAACCATCAGGCCCAGCGCCATCGGGTAGCCCACGGGCCAGTGCAGTTCGGGCATGTTGTCAAAGTTCATGCCGTAGATGCCGGCAACGAACGACGGTGCGAACAGGATGGCCGCCCACGACGAGATTTTCTTGACCTGTTCGTTCTGCTCGGCGCTGGCCTCGTTCTGCCGGTTGGCCGTCAGGGTTCCATCAAGGGTCAGGGCGTTCTGCAACAGATCGCGGAAGGAGTCTGCCCTGGAGATGACCCGTTCAACGTGGTCTTCAACGTCCCGCAGGCTGTGCCGCAGGTCTGTCTCCACGCCGTACTTCTCGAAACCCCGCTTCAGCTGGTCCATCATCTCCGGCAGCGGGTGGATGGCGCGCTGGAACTGGATGACTTCCCGTGCCAGTTCGTAAATCCGGCGGGACACCGAGGAGTCTCCGCTGAACAGCTGGTCCTCGATCTCGTCAATGTCGTTCTCGAGTCCGGCCACCACCGGCGCATAGTCGTCCACCACCCGGTCCAGGAGGGCGTACAGCACCGCCTCCGGCCCATGCTGGAGGAGGTCGGGCCGCGCCTCCAGGCGTTGCCGCACCCTGGCGACCCCGGCCGTTTCGGCATGGCGCACGGTCACAACGAAGTTCTTGCCGGTGAAGACGTGGAGCTCACCGAACTCCACCGTTTCGTTGGCGTCCACGTAGCGGGCAGGCCGCAGCACGGTAAAGAGGTTGTCGTCGTACCGCTCCAGTTTGGGCCGCTGGTGGGCTGAGACGGCATCCTCCACCGCCAGGCCGTGCAGCCCGAATTCCGCCGCCACAGCCGCCATTTCCTCCGCGGTGGGCCGGTAAAGCCCGATCCACGCCATGCCACCGTGCCGGGCGAGGGTTTCGAAGGTTTGTTCCAGGCTTTCGGGCTCCGCATGGCGGACTCCGTTGACGTAGACGGCGTTATCGATGATGGTCATTCAGGAAATCCTAGTCGTCGCAGATGCGGCATTGCTGAGGCCGCTGATGAGGGGCTCGGTCCGGTACGGGATATGGGTGTGCAGGGCCAGTACCGTCTCGGTCCGGATGACCCCCTTGATCCTCAGGACCTGGCGCAGGGATGCCTGGAGATTGTGCGTGTCCGTTGCTACCACCCGGCACCAGACGTCCCCGCGGCCGGAGATTTCGTGGACCTCCAGGACCTGCGGGATAAGCCGGAGCGCCGCCACCACCCCGTCCAGTTCACGGTGGGAGACCTCGATGGTCACGAAGGCCACCACGTCATAGCCCACCGCGTCAAGGTCAACCTCGCGGCCGCCCGGACGCAGGACGCCTGCCCGGAGTAACCGGCGCACCCGGGACTGGGCAGTATTGCGCGCTATGCCCAAGGACTCGCTGAGTTCGCCGATCTGTATCCGCGGATCCCTGATGAGGGCCAGGAGGATCTTCAGGTCAGTGGGGTCCAACTTGTTCACGATCGTCACTCTCCACCACATTGGGATCCAATATTTGATGATTCTGCTCAATTATCCATCCAGGAACGGTTTGATCACGCAATCCTGCCGCACCCTTGAAGCATCACAGTTGTATCCGCGCCGGCGTCCCACAAGGACTGGCCGCTGCGGCGATCCCTAAGGCGGCACGATGACGGTCTTCAGCGAACTGCGCATGCGCCCCACAGCGGCAACGCGCGCCGGGTGGAATGCCTCCACCACGGCCCGGCTGGTTATTTCGGGTGCGGTCATTTTCATGCTCCTCGTGGGCGCCAACCTGGCCACACCGCTGTACCCCCTCCTGCAGTCCAGCCTTGGACTCTCGAGCCTGGATGTCACTGCAGCGTTCGCCAGCTACGTCCTCGCGCTGGTGGGAACATTGCTGCTGGCCGGCCACTGGTCGGACCACATCGGACGGCGGGCAGCCCTCTTGGTGGCTGTGCTGATGGGTCTGGCCGGCGGCTGGATCTTTGCGGAAGCGCAGACGCTGGGAGCGCTCTGTGCCGGCCGGGCCCTGCAGGGAACTGCTGTGGCACTTGCCACCGGAGCCAGTGCCGCCGCCCTGCGGGAGCTGCTCCCGTCCCGGCCGGAGTGGGCATCCCGCTTCACGCTCCTGGCGTCCTCGGGGGGCGTCGCCGCCGGCCCGGTTATCGGCGGCCTGCTGTCGCTGCTTCCCGGCGCCACCACGGCCCCGTACGTCGTCCACTCCCTGCTGCTTGCCGGGCTCCTCGTTCCGCTCTACCTGATCCGCGCACGCCCCGCCATCGTGGCCCCGGCCTCGACCCGGCCGCTCCACGCCCTGGCGCCCCGGCGCCCTTCAGTTTCACGCCAGGCGCGCGGAGCCTTCTGGCTGGCGTCCGGCGTCGGCTTCCTCAGCTTCGCTGTGTTCGGCTTCAGTCTCTCGCTGGCTCCGGGCTATTTCGCCCAGGTCCTTGCTACGGATTCCCGGCCGCTGATCGGCGTCCTGGCAGGGTTGCCGCTGGGGGCTTCGGCCATGAGCCAGCTGGTCACCGTGCGCAGCCGGTTCACAGTGCCGGCAGGCCTCGCCGTCCTTGGCGTTTCGGTGGTGATGCTGGGAGCTGCCGGCGCCTGGCACAGCCCGGTGCTGCTGGTGGCCGCGGCGGTCGCCGCCGGAGTGGGGCAGGGACTGGCGTTCCGGACCGTATTCAATGACGTCGCGGCCAGGGTGGAGCCGGCGCGGCACGCCCAGATCATCAGCACCGTCTATGTCATTACGTATCTGGGAAGCGCGGTCCCGGTCCTTGGCCTGGGGTGGGCCGGCACGGCGATGGGGATGGGCGCCGCGGTCCAGGGTTTCGTGCTGTTGTGCGGCGCGGCGGCGCTGGTTCTTTCCGCCAGGACGTTCGTCCAGTCAGTCAGGCGGCGCGCCGCCGCCTGACGGCATGGCCGGGTAATCCGGTCACAGCCTGGTGCCCCACTACTCCGGGAGCGGTCCGTGATTGCCTTGGATGTGCTCGAAGACCAGGGTGGTTTCGGTATGGCCCACGACGGGGTCGGTCGCCAGGTTGTCCAGCACCCAGTCCCGCAAGTCTTCGGTGCTGCCGACGGCGATGTGCAGCAGGTAGTCCACCGAGCCGGACGTGTGGAAGGTGGAGAGCACAGCCGGCAGATGCGGTACGCGGGCCGTGAAACGGTCGATTTGGTCGCGGTCATGGGCCCGAAGCCGTACGGCCACCAGCGCCTGCACGGACCTGCCGATCGCCGACAGGCTCAACTTTGCCTCGTAGCCCTGCACAATGCCCCGCTCGGACAGGGCCCGCGTGCGCATCAGGGCTGTCGACGGCGCAATGCCCACCATTTCGGCGAGTTGCTTGTTGGAGATCCGGGCATCGGCCACAAGGGCTGCCAGGAGCCTCTCGTCAATGGCATCCAAGGGTTCCAGGTGCGCCCCGGGCCTGATGTTCCTGGCATTCGTGCTCACTGCGTTTCCTTCCAAAGGGTCCTCTGTTCATCCTAGACCGCAGAAACGCCGTCATCCGCGGTGCCGGAGCACGCCCCGCCGAACATTCAGGCTGCCCGCCGGGGCCTTGAAGCCCGTTAATTCGAGTATGGTGCGGAGCCGTCAGGCGGCGGCGGGGTCCGTTCCGGGATGGACGACGGCGACAGTTGCGGCCGTCAGGCAGGCCAGGACGATCACTGCTCCCGCCAGGGCGTTCCAGCCCCAAGCCTGGAAGACCAGGCCGCCGGCCCAGCCGAGCAGGCTGGAGCCAAGGTAATACGCCAGGTTGTACAGCGACGCTGCCTGGGCCCGGCCGGTGCTGGCTATGGCGCCCGTCCAGCCGGAGCCGATGCTGTGGGCCGCGAAGAAACCGCCGGTAAACACCACCAGGCCGGCCAGGATCAGCACCAGGTTTGAGGTCAGGGTCAGGGCGAGTCCTGCCATGGCAAGGGCAAGCCCTGCCAGGAGGACGTTGCGACGCCCGAACCGCGTGGTCATGGTGGCTGCCGAGCGGGAGGAGAACGTCCCTGAGAGGTACGCCAGGAAGATCAGGCTGATCAGGGTGGCCGGGAGTCCGAAGGGTGCGCCCGACAACCGGAAACCCAGGTAATTGTAGACGGCCACGAAACCGCCCATCATCAGGAAGGCCTGTGCATAGATGGCCAGCAAGCGGACATTGCGCAGGTGGCCGCCGAGCATCTGCAGGGCTCCGCGGAGTCCGGACGCTTGGGCGCGGACGAAACCCTGCGCCTTGGGTACGAGGACCAGGAACGCGACGGCGGCGGCCGTCGCGAGCAGGGAAACGGCCAGGGCCGCGGTCCGCCATCCCCAGAGCTCGCCAACCGGGCCCGCCACGAGGCGCCCGGACAGGCCGCCCAAGGTGGTCCCGGCTACGTAGCTTCCTGCCGCGAGCGCCGCGTGGGCTTTGCTGACCTCCTCGTTGAGATAGGCGATGGCAATCGCAGGGATGCCGCCCAAGGCCATTCCTTCCAGCAGGCGCAGGACCAGCAGCATCGCGAACCCGGAGGACAGCGGCACCAGCAGTCCCAGGACAGTGGCAGCGGAGATGCCCCACGCCATGGCTTTGACCCGGCCGATCCTGTCGGCCAGGAATGACCAGGGAATGACGGTGGCGGCCAGGCCAACGGTGGCCAGCGAGATGGTGAGGGCGGCTTCGGCGGCGGTGACCTGCAGGTCGGATGCCAGCAGCGGGAGGACGGCCTGCGTGGAGTAGAGCTGAGCGAACGTCGCCACACCGGCGCAGGACAGTCCGGCGAGGATCCGCCCGTAGGCCTTGGATCCCTTCGCGTGGCCGGTCCAGCGTGGGGGAGCGGCAGTGCCGCCGCGCTGAGTCTGTGGCATCCTGCCAGCGTAGTCCCGGTGCAACTGATGCATCCAATGCATGTTTTATGCAGAACTTATAGCAAAATTGAATAGACTGGCGGTGTGCGCCGCCGGGTGACCCAAATGGACCGGCCCCCAGGGCAGGCGCCCGTATTGGGCGAGGAAGGAAACGGGCAGTGGAACCGGACCGTAAGCAACTGGCGCAGCTCCTTCCGCTTCTTCCGGTGCTGGCCGAACTCGGCCGGACCGAGCACGTCACGGAAACCGCGGAGCTGCTGGGCGTACCCCAATCAACGGTGAGCCGGGCGCTGGCCCGGGCGAGCGCCGCCGTCGGCACCGAGCTCCTGGTGCGGGACGGCCGCGGGGTCCGCCTGACCCCTGCCGCCCGCACACTCCTGCCCTACATCGAGCAGGCGCTCGCGGAGTTCCAAGCCGGACTGGACCTGGTGCGCAATGAGTCCGAGGTGGTCCGCGGCACGGTTTCCGTGTCCTTCCAACACACCTTCGGCGAGGCCATGCTGCCCCTGCTGATCAGCACCTTCCGCGCCCGGCATCCCGGGACCGGGTTCCGGCTGAGCCAGGGCGCCAGGGACGCCTGCCTTGAGGAGCTGACAGCAGGGGAAGCCGATCTGGCCCTAACGGCCCCGGTTGCCGTCCCCGGACGCACCATCGATTCGGCGCCGCTGTACCGTGAGCCGCTCCGGCTGGTGGTCCACCATGGCCACCCGCTGGCGCAGCAGCGGCTGGCCCGGCTGGCTGACATCCGGACCGAGCCATTCGTGGCGCTCGGCCCTGGCTATGGACTGCGTTCACTGACCGACGCCCTGTTCCGGGACGCCGGGTTCCGGCCGCGAATCGCCTTCGAAAGCCAGGACTCCCATACTGTCCGCGGACTCGTCTCGGCCGGCCTTGGCGTTGGCATCCTGCCGCCCGCCGCAGGGACACCGGGGCGAAGCGGGCGCCCCGAAACAGGCGACCTCGGCTGGGTGGAAGTACCGCTGGATTCCCCACTGGCCTTCCGGGAGGTCGGCGTCAGCTGGCGGCGCCGGAAACCCGGCGCCGAGCCTGTGCCGGCGCGGTTGTTTCGCGAACTGGTGGTGGCCGAAGGGCCGGGCCTGGTGGCAAGCCTGGCCACCCGGGCAAGTACCCTTGTGACGTGACGAACACCCAGAATCCCTCCACCACCCACGTCGGGCAGGCTGCAGATCCCGCCAATCCACTGCACGGCATCACCATCGGGCTGGACATCGGCGGCACCAAGACGCACGGCGTCCGCTTCGAGAACGGAATCCCCGTCGCCGACGAATCCGCCGGAAGCTCCAACGTTCAGAACGTCACCCGGGACGAAGCAGCCCGCAACCTGGCGGACCTCTTCGCCCGGATCGGGGCCGGCCCCGTGGCACGGGTCTATGCCGGATCCGGTGGCATCGACACCGACGAGGACGCTGCCGCCCTTGCCGGGCTGATCCAGCCGCTCGTCCCGGGGGCCACCGTCACCGTTGTGCACGACTCGCGACTGCTGCTTGCAGCCGGAAGGGCCGGAACAGGAGTGGCGGTCATTGCGGGCACCGGCTCGGCCGCCTGGGGCCGCAATGCCGACGGCGGCGAGGCCAGAGCCGGAGGCTGGGGCTACCTCCTCGGGGATGAAGGCAGCGGGTATTGGCTGGGCCGGGAAGCTGTGCGGCACAGCCTGCGCCGGATGAACCAAGGACTGCCAATCGATCCGCTCACCTCCGCCTTGCTCAAGAGCTGCGGACTGGACCACCCGAACAAGCTCATTGCGCTGTTCCACTCACCCGAAACAGGGAGGCGGTTCTGGGCGCAGCAGGCCAGGCACGTCGTGGCGGCGGCTGCCGCCGGACACGCGGACAGCGAAGCCTTGCTGGGCCAGGCCGGCAAGGACCTTGCCGGCCTGGCCGGACAAGTGCTGGGGCAGCTGGGACTCGACGGGCCGGTGATCCTTGGGGGCGGCCTGGGCATGAACGTGGTGCCCCTGCAGGAATCCTTCCGCCGGAACCTGGCCGACGCCGGCATCACCGACGTCAGGGTCCTGGACCAGGAACCCGTCTTCGGTGTGCTGGAGTTGGTGGCGGGGGCCGCCTAGTCCACGGTGCGCTTCCTGGGCGTCAGCCGGACCCCCGGAAGCGGCGGGGCCGGGATGCGGCCGGCTTCCGCACCGGCATCCGGCCCGTGTCCACGCACCAGGCCGTAGCGGGCGCCGGCGGCCATGGCTTCCGGAAGGGCTGCCTGGGCCTCCCAGTCCTCGCGGGCCTGTTCCATTTCCTCGTGCGTGCGGCCCACGAAGTTCCACCACATCAACAGTTCCTCGCCGAAAGGCTCACCGCCGATCAGCAGGAACCGGGTGCCGGGGCGTGCCTGAACCTTCAACTCGCTCCGGCCCGCGCCCAGGTAGCCCAGCGGTCCCGCAGGCAGATCCTGCCCGTCCACCGCCAGGCCGCCGTCGAGCACCAGGACACCGTGCTCAAAGTCCGGGTTCAGCGGCAGCACCGCGTCCCCTTCACAGGCGACATCTGCGCCCACGATCGGCGAGTACATCGTGGCGGGGGACACCACGCCGCCAAACTCACCCACCATCACCGTGGCGGCGAAGCCGCTGCCGCCCGCCACCGGCAACTCCCGGTGCTGTTCGAAGGCCGGCGCCCGGTGCCGGTCGGCATCGGGAAGGGCAACCCAAAGCTGCAGGCCCCGCTGCAGCGGCAACCCGTTGCCGTCGGCGGGAAGCACCGCGAACTCGGAGTGCGACACCCCGTGCCCGGCGGTCATGATGTTCAACTCTCCGGGCCGCACCACCACGTCGCTGCCCACGCTGTCCCGGTGCCGGATCTGTCCCGCCAGGGGCCACGTCACGGTCTGCAGACCGATGTGTGGATGGGGAAGGACCGACATCGCCGTCCGGTCCGGACCAAAACTGTCCAGGAAGCACCAGGCCCCGATCGTCGGCAACCCGCGCTGCGGCAGCGTGCGTTTGACGTTCATGGCGCGCACCCCGCCCAGCGGCACCTCGCGCTCGGGCCACAACTGCAGGCAGGGCCCGGATCGCCCTTCCGACGGGGCCGGGGGACAGATCTCCTGTTGGGGTGAAACTTCCAAGTTGGTCACGCCTCCACTTTAGGCGCGCCCCGGCCGGCCCGGCACGCACGTTTCCCCGCCCGGATACCCATCCGCACCTGCGGGGGCACCGAATGGTCACAGTAGGGATTCCTTTGCGGGGTTTGGGGCCAGATCTGGTGAAGCCGGCCCCCGATTGGGTTACCGTAACTATCAGCGTGCTGATGGCAATGTCGCGGTGCTGGGATCAGCCCGTCCGAGAGAACAGGTAAGTCCGCACCATGGACCAGGCGATGATCGAGTTCCAGAGCGTCACCAAGCAGTATCCGGGCGGCCAGCCTGCCGTGGACGGGTTGTCCATGTCCATCGCCAAGGGCACTGTCACCGTCTTTGTCGGTCCTTCAGGCTGCGGCAAGACGACGTCGCTGCGGATGATCAACCGCATGGTGGAACCAACCTCCGGAACCATCACGGTGGACGGAAAGGACGTCACCTCCGTTCCGGCCGCGGAACTGCGGCGCTCCATGGGCTACGTCATGCAGTCCGCGGGACTGTTGCCGCACCGCTCGGTGCTGGACAACATCGCCACCGTGCCCAGGTTGAACGGTGTCTCCAAGGCTGAAGCCCGCAAACGCGCCGTGGAACTCCTGGACGTGGTGGGCCTCGCCTCGTCCCTCGGCAAGCGCTACCCCTCCCAGCTCTCCGGCGGCCAGCAGCAGCGGGTGGGCGTGGCCCGCGCCCTCGCAGCAGACCCGCCCGTGCTGCTTATGGACGAGCCTTTCAGTGCCGTGGACCCCGTTGTGCGTGACGAACTCCAGCAGGAGCTGTTGCGGCTGCAGAAGGACCTCGCCAAGACCATCGTCTTCGTCACCCACGATATTGATGAGGCCACCATCCTGGGGGACAAGGTGGCCGTCTTTGCCACCGGCGGCAAACTGGCCCAATACGCCACGCCCGAGGAGATCCTGCGGGCGCCCGCCAACAATTTCGTCGCCTCCTTCGTGGGGCGCGACCGCGGCTTCCGCCACCTGGGATTCACCCCGTCCGACGGCGTGCTCCTGCACCCGGTGCCCACAATCATCCGCGGCGCCGGAGGGAACGTGTCGGACCACGGCGCGGCTGATGGCTGGCAGCTGGTGGTGGATGCAGACAAGCGGCCCCTGGGCTGGTCGGCGCCCGGCACCGAAACTGAACTTGTTCCCGGCGGGTCGCTCTTCCGCCCCGGTGAGAGCCTGCGGCGGGCCCTGGACGCGGCCCTGTCGTCGCCGTCGGGCCTTGGCGTTGCCGTGGACCCCGACGGCCGGGTGCTGGGGGTAGTCCGTGGCGGCGAGGTCCTGGCACTGATCGAGGAAGCGCGGCAGCTGCGGCAGGCGGCACTCTGATGGAGTGGTTCCTGGCCAACAGCGGCATGGTCTTCGAGCGCGGCAGCCAGCACCTGGTCCTGGCGCTCGTTCCCATGATCCTGGGACTGGTGATTTCCATTCCGCTCGCCCAGCTGGCCCGGCAAAATGGTGCCCTGCGCTCCGTGGTGCTGACGGCGTCGTCCCTGCTGTACACCATCCCCTCGCTGGCACTGTTCATCATCCTCCCCACCATCCTGGGCACCCGCATCCTTGACCCCCTCAATGTGGTGGTCGCGCTCACCATCTATGCTGTGGCGCTGCTGGTCCGCGCGGCGCTGGACGCCTTCGACTCCGTGGATGCCGAGGTCAGCCAGGCCGCCCAGGCCATGGGGTTCAAACCACTTGCACGCTTCCTGAAGGTCGACCTGCCGCTGTCCCTTCCCGTGATGTTCGCCGGCTTGCGGGTAGTGTCGGTCAGCAATATTTCCCTGGTCAGCGTTGCCGCCCTGCTGGGGATTGGCAACCTGGGCATGCTCTTCACTGACGGGCTCCAGCGCGACTTCGTCACCGAAGTGGTGGTGGGGATCATCGCCATCCTGGTACTGGCGCTGGTGATGGATGCCCTCCTCGTCCTGCTTGAACGCGTCCTCACGCCTTGGGAACGGACGGGCAAACGGAGCGGCCGCGGGGACGGCGGCCGACCCACGGCGTCCGCCGCCGTGGGTCCCCTCGCCGCAAGCGGGACGGGAGAGCGAGCGTGAGCAACGTCGTCTCCGATACCGCCGCCTGGCTCGCCGATCCGACGCACTGGTCCGGGAGCATGGGCATCCCCACCCGGCTGGGCGAGCACCTGCAGTACACCGGGCTGGTCATGCTGATCGCCTCCGCCATTGCCGTTCCCGTTGGATTGTTCGTTGGCCACACCGGGCGGGGGAGGGTGGCCGTGGTGGCCTTGGCCGGTGCGCTGCGCGCCCTGCCCACGCTGGGCCTGCTGATCCTGTTCGTGCTGCTGGCCGGGATTGGGCTGATGCCCCCCATCTGGGCCTTGGTGATCCTCACCGTCCCGCCGCTCCTGGCCGGGACCTATGCCGGTATTTCCAGCGTGGACCGCAATGTGGTGGACGCCGCCCGGGCAATGGGCATGACCGAACTGCAGGTCCTGTTCCGGGCCGAGTTGCCCAATGCCCTGACGGTCATGTTCGGCGGTTTTCGGACCGGCGTGCTGCAGGTGATCGCCACCGTTTCCGTGGTTGCTTACATCAACCTTGGGGGCCTGGGCCGCTACCTCTTCGACGGCCTGGTCCTGAGCGACTTCCCCCAGATGCTTGGAGGTTCCCTGCTCATCGCTGTCCTGGCCATCGCCGTGGACCTGGTCCTGTCCCTATTCCAGAGGCTGTTCCTGGCAACAGGCGCCTCGAAGCAGTCCCACCGCAGCCAGGAGGCTGCGGTTGATCTCACAGACCCCGTGGTTGCGGAGACTGTTGTACAAGGAGGTAAGTCATGAAAGATAGCCGTCCCCCACGCCTCGGCAGGCGGGCCTTCGGCGGCCTGGCCGCCGGGCTTGGCCTGGCAGTGGCGCTGTCCGCCTGCGGTGGTTCGTCCAACCCGCTGAGCAACGCACCGGCATCCAGCGGCGGCGCCTCCGGTGAGGCAACGTCCCTGGTGGTCGGTTCCGCTGATTTCCCGGAGAGCCAAATCATCGCCGAACTGTATGCCGGCGCCCTGAATGCCAACGGAATCACCGCCACCACCAAACCGAACATCGGCTCCCGTGAGGTCTACTTCAAGGCCGTCCAGGACGGTTCCGTGGACGTGGTGCCGGACTACAGCGGCAACCTGCTGCTCTACGTGAACAAGGAAGCCACCGAGGTTTCCGCCGGCGACATCGCCAAGGCCCTGCCGGGCAAGCTCCCGGACGGCCTGGCGGTGCTCGACGCGTCCAAGGCAGAGGACAAGGACGCCATGGTGGTCACCAAGGCAACGGCGGAGAAGTACCAGCTGAAGTCCATCGACGACCTCGCCAAGGTCTGCAGCGACATCGTGGTGGGTGCCCCGGCCACGTTCGGTGAGCGCGCCTACGGCCTGCCGGGCCTGAAGAAGAACTACAACTGCGTGCCCAAGAAGCTGGAGCCCTTCAGCGACGGCGGCGGCCCGGTGACGCTCAAGGCGCTCCTTGAGAATCAGGTACAGGTGGCCGATATCTACACCACCACGCCATCGATCGCCGACAACGACCTGGTGGTACTCGAGGACCCCAAGAACAACTTCATTGCCCAGCAGGTCCTGCCGCTGTACAGCAAGGCGAAGATGACGGACAAGGCCAAGCAGGCCCTGAACTCCGTGTCCAGCATCCTCACCACAGATGACCTCATCAACCTCAACCGGGCTGTCAGCGGCAGCCAGAAGCAGGATGCCAAGACGGCAGCAGCCGCCTGGCTCAAAGACAAGGGCATCGTCAAGTAACAGCTGACCTTCCCCGCCTGCCCGGGAGGATCAACAGGTGATCACGACGGCGGCTGCCGGACTTCCAAAGGTCCGGCAGCCGCCGTCGTCCGTGTGGCGGAGGTCTCAACGGTGATGCATCCTTCCTGTGGCATATTTGAGGGATGGCAGAATTCAGGCAGTCCACAAAGCTCAACAACGTCCTGTATGACATCCGTGGACCGATCCTGCAGGCCGCCCAGCAGATGGAAGCGGAGGGCCACAGGATCCTCAAGCTGAACATCGGCAACCCTGCGCCGTTTGGATTCGAGGCGCCCGACGCCATCCTGGTGGACATGATCCGCCACCTGCCCCACGCCCAGGGCTACAGTGACTCCCGCGGCATCTTTTCCGCACGTACCGCCGTGTCGCAGTACTACCAGACCCGCGGTATCCAGAACATCCACGTTGATGACATCTACCTGGGTAACGGCGTCAGCGAGCTCATCACCATGTCCTTGATGGCGTTGCTGGATTCCGGTGACGAGGTCCTCATCCCCACGCCGGACTACCCGCTCTGGACCGCTTCCGTGGCGCTCGCCGGAGGCAAGCCGGTCCACTACCTGTGCGATGAGGAAACCGGCTGGCAGCCGGACCTTGAGGACATGGAAGCGAAGATCACGCCCCGAACCAAGGGAATCGTGGTCATCAACCCGAACAACCCCACCGGGGCCGTTTACCCCGAAGCCACGCTCAAGCGCATCGTGGAACTGGCCGAGAAGCACGGGCTGGTGGTCTTTGCCGATGAGATCTACGAGAAAATCCTGTACGAAGACGCCGTCCACGTGAACCTCGCCAAGCTCACCGGCGACGACGTCCTGTGCCTGACCTTCAGCGGCCTGTCCAAGGCGTACCGGGTGTGTGGCTACCGGGCCGGGTGGATGGCGATCTCCGGGCCCAAGAAGGAAGCCGCCGACTACCTCGAGGGCATCAACCTGCTGGCCAACATGCGCCTCTGCGCCAACGTCCCGGCCCAGCACGCCATTCAGACGGCACTCGGCGGCTACCAGAGCATCAACGACCTCATCCTTCCGGGCGGCCGCCTGCTGGAACAGCGCAACAAGGCCTACGACATGCTGAACGCGATTCCAGGTGTCAGCACGCAGCAGGCACGGGGCGCCCTGTACCTCTTTCCGCGCCTTGACCCGGAGGTCTACCACATCAGGGATGACGAGAAGTTTGTCCTCGACCTCCTGAGGGAACAGAAGATCCTGGTGTCGCATGGCCGTGCATTCAACTGGGTACGGCCGGACCACTTCCGCATGGTCACGCTGCCGAACGTGAAGGACATTGAGGAAGCCATCGGCCGGATGGGGGACTTCCTAAGCCGGTACCAAGGGAACTAGCCTGTGGTCACGGGCGCACCGCGTCCGTGACCCCTCCCAGGGAAGGACCCCCGTGGCCAGCATCGTCGGTTTCGACCAGCACCCCTCTGACACCCTGCGCGTTGGCAAGGGATTTTCCCTGGCCGGGGTGGACCCTGATGCCACTCCGGGCTACGGCGGCAACAAGGCCGACGGCGAAGCGCTGCTGGCTGACCTGGACGGGAAACTCACGGAGATGCAGGAGAAGCTGTTCGCGGAGTCGCGGTTCGGCGGGAAGAAGCGGATCCTGCTGGTCCTGCAGGCGATGGACACCGCAGGCAAGGGCGGCATCGTCAACCACGTCATGGCCACCATGGACCCGCAAGGCGTGCAGTTCAAGGCATTCAAGGCCCCCTCCGAGCAGGAGAAGTCCTACGATTTCCTCTGGCGCATCGAGAAGGAGGTACCGGCGGCCGGAATGGTGGGGATCTTCGACCGCTCCCATTACGAGGACGTCCTCATCCACCGGGTCCACAACTGGGCGACGCCGGACGAAATCACCCGGCGCTACCGGGCCATCAACGAATTCGAGGCACGCCAGACCGACGCCGGCACCAGGATCGTCAAAGTGATGCTCAACATCAGCAGGGATGAGCAGAAGTCCCGGCTGTTGGCCCGCCTGGACAATCCTGCCAAGCACTGGAAGTACAGCAGCGGTGACTTGAAGGAGCGGGCTTTCTGGGACGACTACATGGCGGCCTACCAGGCTGCCTTTGACGCAACCAGCACGGCTGCGGCCCCCTGGTACGTGGTTCCGGCCAACAAGAAGTGGTACGCCCGGATCGCCGTGCAGCAGTTGGTGATGTCGGCACTGTCCGATGTTCGCCTGGAGTGGCCTAAAGCAGAGTTCGATGTGGACATCGAACGGGAGCTCGTAGCCCGGTCCTGACCGGGAGCTGCGGCGGCTTAGAGCGGCTGGTCGCGCGCGGCGGCCAACCTCTTCCTTGCGCCCTCCAGCCACTCCTCGCAGCGTGTGGCCAGCGCCTCCCCGCGCTCCCACAATGCCAGAGATTCTTCCAGGCTTGCCCCGCCGGCCTCGAGCCTGCCCACCACCGCGATGAGCTGCTCCCGGGCTTCCTCATAGCTCAGCCCCGCGACGTCCGGCTCCGGTTTTTGTTCGGTCATGCTTTCTCTTCCAATCCCTGGTGATGGTCTGGGTTACCTGGTTGCAGCGCCCCGGTGGACGTGGCGCCAAAACGGCCCTCCGCCACCCGGATGGACAAAGCGGAGCCTGCCGGCGCCTCAGCGGGGCGGCGGACGACGGCATGCCCGGACGCTGCAATCCGGGCGCTCTGGTCACCTGCCAGTTCGACGACGGCGTACCCCCGGTCGAGCGTCTTCTGCGGGGACAGTGCGCGTACCTGGGCTTTGAGGTGCTCCAGCTGGTCGGCCGCCCGGACCACCGTGGAATTCACGGCCGCCGAGGAACGTCGCAGCAGCCGCTCTATTTCCTCGGCGCGGACGGAAACCATACCTTCGGGTGCTGCCATCACGGGCCGTGAGTGGAGCGCCGCCAGGCGGTCCGACTCGCGGTCCACCAGCCGTTCCATGCAGCGTCGCAGCTGTTCCCGTGCCTGGCGGACGCCTGCCAGTTCTTCGGAGACTTCCGGAACGATCCGCTTGGCAGCGTCGGTAGGCGTGGAGGCCCGAAGATCGGCAACGTAGTCCAGCAATGGACGGTCCGCCTCATGCCCGATGGCACTGACCACGGGGGTTACCGCCGCAGCCACTGCCCGGACCAGGTCCTCGCTGTTGAACGGCAGGAGGTCTTCCAGGGCTCCGCCGCCCCTGGCAATGACAATGACGTCAACCTCCGGCAGCGCGTCCAGTTCACGGAGTGCGCGGACAACCTGGGACACAGCGGTGTTTCCCTGCACCGCCACTTCACGGATCTCAAACTCCACTGCCGGCCACCGCAGTGCTGCGTTGCGCAGGATGTCTTTCTTCGCGTCCGAGTCGCGGCCGGTGATCAGGCCGATGCGATGCGGCAGCAACGGCAGGGGCTTCTTCCGGGAGTCGGCGAACAGGCCCTCCGCCGCGAGGGCCTGGCGCAGCCGTTCGATCCTTGCCAGAAGGTCGCCCAGGCCGACGGGACGGATATCCCGCACCAGCATGTTCAACCTGCCGGTCTTCATCCAGAACTCGGGCTTCAGCAGTGCCACCACCCGTGAGCCGCGCTCCAGCGGAAGGTTCTGCCGCTCCAGCACTTTCGTCCAGACCGACGCCGGCAGGGATACTTCCGCATCGACGTCGCGAAGGGTGATGTACGCGTTGGTGCCGCGGCGGTTCAGTTCGATGACCTGGCCTTCCACCCACGCCGACGGGGTCCGGTCGATGTGCGCCTTCAGCTTCTGCGACAACAGCTGGAGTGGCCAGGGATTATCCGGGCTGGTTTCCGCTGCGGTGGCCGGCAAAGTCGTGGACGCGGTACCTGGAAGGGACGCCTGGTCAGACATGCGGACGCCGGTGCGGGGCTGGTGCTGCGGGCATGGGGTCCTTCAACTGTTGTGGGGCGGACAATCAACCTTATCCATAAGGTGTAGCACCCGGGGCTGACACGGACTGCCCGGCCGGCCTGCCTAGGATGGAGTGAGGCCCCCAACCCCGAAGGACCTGCCGTGCGCACTTTCATTTCCGCCATCGCCACCGTGCTGGGCATCCTCCTGGCATCCGTCGCCGTACCTGCCATGTGGGTGGACCGGAACATCATCCAGGAAGACGGATTCGTCCGGCTCGCGGCACCCCTGGGCAAGAACGCGGACTTCCAGAAGAAACTCGCTGCCGCGGCCGTGGGAACGATCGATACCGGTTCGGTTCCCGGCGCCCTGTCGGGGCTGGTCGATTCAGTCCTGGCGAAGGCCGCGGAGTCCTTGACCCAGCTTCCCGGCTACCCCGCAGCGTGGGAGGAAACCCTGCGCAGGAGCCACCGCCTGAGCTTCGCAAGCCCCTCGGGGGAGTCCTCCGGCAACGCTCCGGCGTCGTCGCTGACCCTTGACGTGGCCCCGCTGGTTGCCCTCGGCTCGGAGGAAATCTCCCGTACCACCCGGCTTCCCCTCAACCCGCCGGACCAAACGTTGATCAACGTGGGCCAGCCCGCACACCGCGAGTGGGCGGAGCGGCTGGCCACTTACGCGCCCATGGGCTACATCGCCGCCTTCGGTTCCGGCATTGCGTTCCTGTTGGCACTCGTTGCAGCCCGCCGCCGCTGGACCGTGCTGTTCGTCGGAGGCCTTGGCGGCCTGGCACTCGCCGGGCTCTGGTCGCTCGGACTGCAACTGGGATCGGCCCGTGCCTCGGCCACGGACACGGGCAGCTCGGTGGCGAACATGTTCCGCGACGAATTCGTGGGCGTGGCCGCGGCAGACTTCCAGGCGTGGGTCGGCGCCACGGCGGCGACCGGCGGCGTCCTGGTGGCAGTGGCGATTGTGACGTTGTTCGCCTCCCGGAAACGGGTGCGGGCCAGCCGGTAGCATGGAGGGATGACCACCTCGGCTGTACCCCTTTCGATGCCAACCGTTCCGCGCCGGCGCCGCTCGCCCCAGGACGTGGCGGCGGCGGCCCCCGTGAACGGAACCAAGAAAGTACTGCTGGCCGCCCCGCGTGGCTATTGCGCCGGTGTTGACCGGGCAGTGATCGCCGTCGAGAAGGCGCTGGAGCACTACGGGCCGCCCGTGTACGTCCGCAAGCAGATCGTCCACAACGTCCACGTGGTCAGCTCGCTCGAGGAAAAAGGCGCCATCTTCGTGGACGAGACCGACGAAGTCCCGGAGGGCGCGCTGGTGATCTTCTCGGCCCACGGCGTTTCCCCGGCCGTCGTCGAATCGGCAGAGAGCCGCGGACTCCGAACCATCGATGCCACTTGCCCCCTGGTCACCAAGGTGCACAAGGAGGCCGTCCGCTTCGCCAAGGACGACTTCGACATCCTGCTGATCGGCCACGACGGCCACGAGGAAGTGGAAGGCACCTCCGGTGAAGCGCCGGACCACATCCAGATCATCAATGGACCCCACGAGGTGGACAAGGTGACCGTCCGCGATCCGGAGAAGGTCATCTGGCTGTCCCAGACCACCCTCAGCGTGGACGAGACCATGGAAACCGTCCGGTTGCTCAAGGACCGGTTCCCCACCCTGCAGGACCCGCCCAGCGATGACATCTGCTATGCCACGACAAACCGCCAGGTGGCCATCAAGAAGATCGCACCCAAGGCGGACCTGGTGATCGTGGTGGGCTCCGCCAACTCCTCCAACTCGGTCCGGCTGGTGGAGGTGGCGCTGGAATACGGCGCCAAGGCCTCGTACCGGGTGGACTTCGCGAACGAGGTTGACGAAGCCTGGTTTGAAGGCGTCGCCACCGTGGGCGTCACCTCCGGCGCCTCAGTTCCGGAGGTCCTGGTGCAGGACGTCCTCCGGTTGCTGGCCGACTACGGCTACGGTGCGGTGGAAGAAGTGGTCACCGCCGAAGAGGACCTGCTGTTCTCGCTGCCTAAGGAGCTCCGTGCAACCCTCAAGGAAGCCGGCGACGTCAGCCGCGCCCTGGGTGGCCGCCGGAACCGCAGCTGACCACCACCGCAGCTGAGGAACATCGCGCCTGAGGACCCATCGCAGCAGGCAGATGGTGGCAGGGCAAGTGTGAAAAGGAAGGGCCGGGCAGTCTTGAACTGCCCGGCCCTTCCGGCATCCACGGACGGTCCTCAGGCCGCTTCGTCATCGCCCTGGAGTTCGGGCGCCACCAGCGCGCGCGGCGTTGCCTCCACCAGGGCAGGCGTAACGAGGCCTGAATCTTCCAGGGTGTTAAGCTTCCGGGCCGTGGGCAGGATCCGCGCTTCCAGGGTGCCCACCATGGCGTTGTAGCGATCCACTGACGACTTCAGGGACGAGCCGAGTTTTCCGACGTTCTCACCCAGCGTCCCCATCCGGTCGTACAGCTGCCGCGCGAGCTCGAACAGTTCGCGTGCGCTGTCTGTCAGGACATCCTGGCGCCAGGTGAACGCCACGGACTTCAGGACCGCCAGAAGGGTGCTTGGCGAGGCGAGGACCACGTTCCGCGACAATGCGTGGTCCAGCAGTCCGGCGTCTGCCGTCAGCGCCGCCGCAAGAATCGATTCTGCGGGAATAAAGCAAACCACCAGCTCAGGGGAATTCCCCGGGATGTCCCAGTACTTCTTGGTGCCCAAAGCGTCCACATGTGCCCTCAACGCCTTGGCGTGCGCCGCCTGCAGCGCCTGGCTGCGGGCATCATTCCCGGACCGCGCCACGGACGGCTGGAGCGTGCGGGGATCCGCCACACCGAGATCCTGAGCCTCCAGGTAGGACGACAACGGCACTTTGGCGTCCACCACCAGTTGCTTCCCGCCCGGCAACTGCACCACCAGATCGGGGCGGACGGACGAATCGTGCCCCGCACTGTGTGCCTGCTCCACGAAGTCCACGTGGCGGAGCATCCCCGCAGCCTCCACGACCCGCCGAAGCTGTACCTCGCCCCATTGGCCCCTGGCGCTGTTTGACCGCAAAGCCGATTCCAGCGCGTGCGTGGAGCGGATCAGCTGTTCGTCGGACAGCCGGGCTTCCTGCAATTGCTGTGCCAGCTGGCCATACTGTTCCACCCGGTCCCGTTCCAGGAGTGCCACCTGTTGTTGGACCGCGGACAGTTTTTCCGCCACCGGGGCCAGGGCGCGCAGCACGCTGCCGTCCTGCGTCCGGGCCTCACCCAGCTCACGGTTCTGGACAGCCAAAAGCCGCCGCTCGGCGTCGGCCGCCGCCAGCTGGGCCGTCACCTCCGAAAGCCGGGACGAGACTGCGTCAAAGTCCGCCTCCAGTCCGCGGGAGTTCCTGCGCAGCAGGACGTACGTGGCCGCGGCACCGGCGAGTGCGCCCAGCAGCAACATCAGAAGGGCCAGAATCAAGGCAAAAGCATCCATGGCTTCACTGTTGCACGGGCCTCTGACAATCACGGCCAGTGACATCCCCGGGTACTGGCTGCAGGGACCCGGCAGGTAGAATCAATGCTCGTGGCTCTTACTATTGGCATCGTCGGACTGCCCAACGTCGGCAAATCAACTCTTTTCAACGCACTGACCCGCAACCAGGTGCTCGCGGCGAACTACCCGTTCGCCACGATCGAGCCCAACGTCGGTGTCGTCAACCTGCCGGACCCGCGGCTGGAGAAGCTGGCTGCCATCTTCGGCTCCCAGCGTGTGCTTCCCGCCGCCGTGTCCTTCGTCGACATCGCCGGCATCGTCAAGGGCGCCTCGGAGGGTGAAGGGCTGGGAAACCAGTTCCTGGCCAACATCCGTGAGGCTGAGGCGATCGCCCAGGTGGTCCGCGTGTTCGATGATCCCGACGTCATCCACGTCGACGGCAAGGTGGACCCCCGGTCCGACATGGAAACCATCAACACCGAGCTGATCCTCGCCGACCTGCAGACGATTGAAAAGGCCGTCCCGCGGATCGAAAAAGAAGTCAAGATCAAGAAGCGCGAAGCCGCCGAACTGGCCGCCGTCAAGGCCGCCCAGGCGGTGCTGGAACGTGGCGACACGATCTTCTCCTCGATCAAGAGCGACAAGCTGGAGATGGAGCACCTGAAGGAACTCGGCCTGCTGACCGCCAAGCCGTTCATCTACGTGTTCAACGCCGACGAGGGAATCCTCGGAAGCCCCGAGAAGCAGGCTGAGCTGCGCGCCCTGGTGGCCCCGGCCGACTGCATCTTCCTCGACGCGAAGCTGGAATCGGACCTCGTCGAACTCGACGAGGACGAAGCCCGCGAGATGCTCGAGATGAACGGCCAGGACGAATCAGGCCTCGACCAGCTCGCCCGTGTCGGCTTCCACACCCTTGGGCTGCAGACGTACCTCACCGCCGGGCCGAAGGAAACCCGCGCCTGGACCATCCGGCAGGGCGATACAGCACCGCAGGCTGCCGGTGTCATCCACTCCGACTTCCAGCGCGGATTCATCAAGGCCGAGGTGGTGTCCTTCAACGACCTCGTTGAAGCAGGCTCCATGGCCGAGGCAAAGTCCCGCGGCAAGGTCCGGATCGAAGGCAAGGAATACGTCATGGCCGACGGCGACGTGGTGGAGTTCCGCTTCAACGTCTAGTCCTGGAGCTCCGGAGACCACCTGCGATGGCCGCTAAGAACGGTGGTTCTTAGCGGCCATCGCGCTGAGTCACCGATTGCCGGGCATCACGCGGCCGCCCTTTCGCCCAGTGGCCGCGAAGCCGGCAACGTCGGGTCCTCAGAACAGCGGCCAAGGCACCGCCGACATCTCGCCGCTCGGAGCCGGAAACCGCCCCGCCAGGCGCAACCGGGCACAGCGCGCGGCGAGCGATGCGATTTCTTCGGCGCTGATCAGGTCCGCCAGGGTCCGGCCCAGTTCACCGTGAAGACCTTCGCTGACACGGTCGATGCCGGCGTGTTCGTCGGCGGTCAGGGCCTCTCCCAGCCATCCCCACAGCACCGTGCGGAGCTTGTGTTCGCTGTGAAAGGTGAGCCCGTGGTCCACACCGTGCCGGTGTCCGCGGGGCATGGCAAGGACGTGGTCGCCCTTGCGGTCGGCGTTATTGACGATGATGTCGAACACTGCCATGCGCCTGAGGGCCGGCGAGTCTTCGTGGACGAGCGCGACCATCCGTCCACGCTCATCCTGTCCTTCGAGGATTTGTTTCCAGCCCGTCTCCGGCACCTGCTCCGTCGCGACAAGGTCCACGGGGCTTTGGGCGGGATCCCGCTCCTGCCAGAGCTGGACCATTCCTTCTCCCATCGGACCGTCGCGCAGCCAGGTGTGGGGCACGATGTCCCAGCCCAGGACCTGCGAGACCCGGTAGGCGGCGACCTCCCTGTGGGCCAGGGATCCCGCGGGAAAATCCCACAGCGGCCTCTCGCCTGCAATCGGCTTATAGACGACGACCACGTCGCCGATGCTGCCCAGGAACGTAGCGTTTGAGGCCGTCGTGATGCGTCCGGTGAGGGTCAGCTCGGCGGCCATCAGGTCCGGCGCCGGCATCAGGCCTCGGGAAGGGTGCAGGTGTGCCCGTCGGCGTCTATGGGGTAGCCGCAGATCGGGCACGCTGGACGTCCGGCGCCCACGATCTCGCGGGTACGCTTGGCGAAGGCACGGGCCGTGCCGACAGGCATCCGCACCACCAGCATTTCCGACTCGTCGGAGTCCTCGTCCAACGATTCGTCGTCATCAGCATCAGTGATGGGATGCGCCTCAATCACCACCTGGGCCGTGGTGGGGTCCCACCCCAAGCTCATGGCCCCGGTGCGGAACTGCTCCTGGACGGCCTCGAGCTGGTCGTTATCGACAAGTTCAGGGGGCGTGCCCGTGGGAATGCTGAAGGGGTTGCCCTCGACGGCGATGAGCTGGTCGAGGATTTCGTCGATCTTCTCCGCGAGCAGGGCGGACTGCTGCTTTTCCATGGCGATACTCACCACCTGCGACCCTGCGCGGACCTGAAGGTAGAACGTACGCGCCCCCGGCTGGCCAATGGTGCCAACAACCACCCGATCGGGCCAGTCAAACTCGTGAACACGTGTAGGCATGTCAGTATTCTAGGCACATGAGGTTCACGGCGCCTTGTGCCCTGCGCCACCGCCCACCGGCGCATCGACGGCGTCCACGCCGTTCGCCAGCCACGACAGGTCACCCGCATCGGTGTTGGTGGCGTAGACGCTCGGCCGGTTGGCGCCGTAGCGCACGACCGATACCGACGCGGGACCCACGTTGATCCGCTGGAACAGATCAAGGTGCATGCCGAGCGCGTCAGCGAGGATTGACTTGATGATGTCGCCGTGGCTCACCGCCGCCCAGACGGCCCCTGGCCCGTACTCGGCTTCGAAGGCTGCGTCGTGGCGTCGGACAGCTGCCACCGACCGCGCCTGCATTGCAGCCATGGATTCGCCGCCCGGAAAGACGACGGCGGACGGTTGCGACTGCACGACCGGCCACAGAGCCTCTGTCGCGAGTTCGCTGAGCAGGCGGCCCTGCCACTGGCCGTAGTCGCACTCGGTGAGATCCGGATCGGTTGGCGCATGTGGCGCACCGGCCTGGCGATCCAGGATGAACCGGGCGGTCTGCAGGCACCGCTCAAGGGGGCTGGACACCACCCCGACCAATGGCACGGGCGCGAGCCGGTCCCCGGCCAGAGCTGCCTGGTCCCGCCCGATCTGGTCCAGGCTGACGCCGGCGGCCCGGCCGGCCAGCAGTCCCGTGGCATTGGCTGTGGTGCGGCCGTGCCGCACGAGGATAACGGTCGCCATGCACCCAGCCTAACCACCTTGTCGATCCATCCTGGGCAGTGGCCCACCGGGAATTCCGCACCATGGGGTGGCCGGGCATTCGAGATTTGCAGCGGCGGCTCCGGCCGAAGCCGAGGCACCCTATGGTTTCCATATGACCGATGGACCATGCCTGAGACTCGTGCTGCCCCATCAGCTCTTCGAGAAACACTGGGAAGAGACAGGCACGGACACCGTCTTCGTACTCATTGAGCATGATCTCTACTTCCGCCAGTACTCCTTCCATTCCCACAAGCTGGTCCTGCACCGCGCGTCCATGGCCAGGTTTGCCCGCAGGCTGCGCGGGCTCGGGTACGACGTGGTGGTCCTCGCCAGTGACCGGAACAGGACGTCCCGTGTCCAGCTTGCCGAGCTGGTCAGGCAACGTCGCCCGCGGTCAGTTACCTGTTTCGACGTCGTCGACGACTGGCTCGAGCGGGACCTGACGGCAGGCCTGGCCGACGGCGGGTACCGGCTACGCACGGAAGACGTCCTCGAGACGCCGAACTTCCTGACCACCCGCACGCAGGTCGAGGACTGGTTCACCCATAACCGGCCACGGATGCAGGACTTCTACGTCTGGCAGCGCCGGCGGCTGGACGTCCTGGTTGATAACGGCGAACCCGCCGGCGGCAAATGGTCCTTCGACGCGGAGAACCGCAAAAAGCTTCCGCGGGGCCATGTTCCCCCTACCGTAAGCCGTTTCAGGGACCATCCCGCTCTCCATCGGCAAGGCGCCTTCGACCTTGATGCGCTGGCGGAGTCCTCCCTCCCGGCCGGAAGCCGACACGGCGACGAGGCATCCCGCGACGTCGGCCTCGCGATTGACTGGGTGGCGCAGGAATTCCCGGATGCCCCGGGCGACCCTGGCCTGTTCGCCTGGCCCACCACGACCCGGGAGGCCCGGGAACATCTGCAGGAATTTGTTACAGAGCGCCTGGGCGGCTTCGGACCCTACGAAGACGCGATCTCGGCCGAGCATCCGTTCATCAACCACGGCCTCCTTACTCCGGTCCTGAACATCGGCCTGCTGGATCCGCGCGAAGTCCTCCAAGCTGCCCTGGACGGCGCCGGCGACAACACGCCTCTGGCCTCCCTTGAAGGATTCGTGCGGCAGGTGATCGGCTGGCGCGAGTATATGCGGGCCACCTATCGGTTGCGGGGGCGCCGGATGCGCACCGCCAACCTGCTCAACCACCGGAACCGGCCCGGTGCGGGCTGGTGGGATGCCGGGACAGGGCTGGCCCCCGTGGACCTGGTCATATCGCGCGTGTTGGCCACCGGTTATGCCCACCACATCGAACGGCTGATGGTGCTGGGCAACGCCATGTCCCTGCTGCGGATCCACCCTGACGATGTCTATGCGTGGTTCATGGAAATGTTCATCGACGCCTATGACTGGGTGATGGTCCCCAATGTCTACGCCATGAGCCAGTTCGCTGCGGGGGCGGACATCACCACCAAACCCTACGTCTCGGGCAGCAACTACCTGCGGAAGATGTCGGACCTGCCGGCGGGGGAGTGGATGGCTGACTGGGACGGGTTGTACTGGTCGTTCATCGACGACCACCGCCCGGTCTTCGAGCGGAATCCGCGCTCGCGGATGGTCGTGTCTTTGTTGGACAAGATGGATCCGGCGGTCAGGGACAGCCACCGGGCCCGTGCCAGCGCGCTGTTGGACGAACCCGGCCGGGACCGGCTGGTCCGTAAGCCCCCGAATAATGGCGAGGGGGACAGGATTCGATGACTGGGCAGCGGCACCGCGTATCCTGATTTCACAGGGCGTGCTCATGGCGGCCCGTTGCCCTCCGGAGAGGGAAATCACAAAGGAGGCGGCATGCCGGTCAGGCAGCTGATGCAACTGCTCACTGCTGCGGTGGCGGCCGCCCTGATTCTGTCCGGATGTTCCGGCGGGGGCGCCCCGTCAGTGGTGGTGGGGGAGGCCAAACGCGGCGGCAGCGTGACCGTCGCGGAAGTGAACGCCTTCTCCTCCTTCAACCCGTACAGCGCAAACGGCAACACCGATATCAACACGAAGATCGGCGCCATCACGCACTCCGGCTTCTTCTTCCTCGATGACAGCTCCAAGGTGGTCCGCAACGACAAGTTCGGGCACTACGAGAAAGTTTCGGACCAGCCGCTCAAAGTGAAATACACCGTCAACGAGGGAGTGAAGTGGTCCGACGGGGCTCCGGTAGGCGCAGCCGACCTGCTGTTGAGCTGGGCCGCCGGATCCGGCTATTTCGACGACGTCGACCCCGGCACCGGGAAAGGCGCCAAATACTTCGCAACAGCCTCCAACGCCACCGGCCTGGCAGGCACGGTCTTTCCGGAACTCGGCTCGGACGGCAGGTCCATCACCATCGAATACGCCGCGCCGTACGCAGACTGGGAAGTGGCGTTCGACGTCGGGCTCCCCGCCCACGTGGTCGCGGCCAAGAGCGGGCTCAGCGACGAAGGAGACCTGGTCAACCTCCTCAAGGACACGCCGCGCGGCAATCCTGAGAAGCCGGTGACCGTCCCGGCGCTCAAGAAGGTCAGCGACTTCTGGAACACCGGTTTCGACACGAAGAAAATTCCGGATGATCCGGCGCTCTACCTCTCCAATGGCCCCTACATCGTCCGGGACATCGTCCCGGAGGTCTCCATGAAACTGGTCCGGAACCGGGATTACACGTGGGGCCAGGAACCTTGGCTGGACGAAATTAACGTCCGGTTCACCGGGGCCGTTCCTGCCGCCGTCGATGCCTTGCGCAACGGGCAGGCGGACATCATTTCGCCACAGCCGTCCGCTGCCACCGATGCGCTGCTCACGGGCCTGTCAGGGCAGGGCATCACCGTGCAACGGTACAAGCAGGCCGGCTACGACCACCTCGACCTGAACTTCACCGGGCCATTCAAGGACAAGGACGTCCGGGAGGCCTTCCTCAAAACGGTTCCCCGGCAGGACATCGTGGATGCCGTGCTGGGTGGCCAGGCGCCGGACAACAAACCCCTCGATTCACAAGTCTTCCTTCCCGATCAGCCCAAATATGCCGACACCGTGAAGAAGAATGGTTCCTCGGATTACGCCGAAGTGGACATCGACGCCGCCAAAAGCCTCCTGAAGGGGGCCACGCCCACCGTCCGGATCCTCTACAACCGGGACAACCCCAACCGCGCCAAGGCCTTCACCCTGATCCGGGCCTCGGCCGAACGTGCGGGCTTCCGGGTGGAAGACGGCGGCCAGGCAAGCGCCGACTGGGCCGCAGCGCTCAGCCGCGGCGGCTATGATGCGGCGTTGTCCGGGTGGATCGGCACGGAAGCGGGGGTCAGCCGGGTGCCGCAGATCTTCCGCACCGGTGGCGGCAGCAACTTCACTGGCTACTCCGACGTCGACGCGGACAAGGTGATGGCGCAACTGGCCGTGACCACCGACCTTGGCAAACAGGACGAACTCCTCGCCGACATTGACAGGCACGTCTGGGAGGACGCGTACGGCCTGCCGCTGTACCAGACCCTGGGCACCACCGCGTTCAACTCCCGGGTTACCGGCGTGAAAACCAGCCCCGGCCCGGTGGGTGTCTGGTGGAATGTCTGGGACTGGCGCCTGGCCTAGGCCGGAAGCCCCCCTCCGCGGCGGACGGGCACGACGGAACGTGAACGATCACGGCCCCGATTCGCCGTCTGGCGTACCGGCGAGTAGCATGTGACGTGCGTAACTGCCCACCACTCGCGGGGTATTTGACTGCTCCGGTCACGGTTTGGCAACGGAGTACCAGTATCCGGACTTCGTGCGGTTAGGCTAACCCGTATATGTAGGTTTCGTCACAGCGCTCAGCTGTGTCCAACCTGCGGGGAAGCACAAGATTTCCCCAATATCTCTCTCCCACAACTCATAGGAGGCGGAATGCGTTTTACGCGCACTTCCAAAGCACTGGGCATCGTGGCAATCGCCGCGCTTGCCCTGACCGGGTGCGGCGGCGGCGGCAGCACTGGCGGGTCCAGCACTGCTGCCGGCGATCCGAACAAGGTCATCACCGCTTACAGCAACGAGCCACAAAACCCGTTGCTGCCGGCGAACACCAATGAGGTTTACGGCGGCCGCGTCGTAAACCTGCTTTTCGAAGGTCTCCGCAGCTACGACGCCAACGGCAAGGCAGTGAACGCACTGGCCGATTCCATCGATTCGTCCGACGCGCAGAACTGGACCATCAAGGTCAAGCAGGGCCAGAAGTTCACCAACGGGGAAGCCATCACGGCCAAGACCTTCGTTGACTCCTGGAACTTCGCCGCGAACTCCAAGAACCTGCAGAACAACGGATTCTTCTTCGAGTCCATCGCCGGCTACGACGACGTCTCGGCCGTGAACTCGGTGAAGGGTGCTGACGGCAAGACCACCACCACCCCGGCTCCCAAGGCCGACACGATGTCCGGACTGCAGGCAACCGATGATTCCACCATCACGGTCAAGCTCGCCCAGCCTGAGGCCGACTGGTCCCTGCGCCTTGGCTACTCCGCCTTCTACCCGCTTCCTTCCGCCGCCCTGGCCGACCCCAAGACCTTCGGTGAAAACCCGGTAGGCAACGGTCCCTACAAGTTCGAAAAGCAGGGCTCCTGGGTTCACGACCAGTCCATCACCCTGGTGAAGAACGCCGACTACAAGGGCACCCGCGAGGCCAAGAACGGCGGTGTGACCTTCAAGTTCTACACCGATCCGGGCCCCGCATACACGGACCTGCAGTCGGACAACCTGGACATCACTGACGTCCTGCCGTCCAACGCGCTGAAGACCTACGTCAACGACTTCCCGGACCGCAACGCCACCAAGGCTGTTGCCACCGACTCCACCCTGAACATCCCGGGTTACAACCCGAACTTCCAGGGTGAAGCCGGCAAGCTGCGCCGCCAGGCTCTGTCCTACGCCATCAACCGCGAGGAAATCGCCAAGGTTGTCTTCAACGGCACCCGCACGCCGGCCAAGGCCTTCGCTCCGCCGGTCATCGACGGCTTCAAGGAAGGCCTCAAGGGCAGCGAAGTCCTGAAGTTCGATGCCGCCAAGGCCAAGGATCTGTGGGCCCAGGCTGACAAGATCCAGCCGTACGACGCCTCCAAGCCGCTCCAGATTGCCTCCAACACTGATGGTGGCAACAAGGAATGGATCGACGCTGTTGCCAACGGCTTCAAGAACAACCTCGGCATCCAGGCTGAAATCCAGCCGTTCGCCAAGTTCGCCGAGGTCCTCAACCTGCGCAAGTCCCAGCAGCTGCCGGGCCTGACCCGCGCAGGCTGGCAGGGTGACTACCCGTCGCTCTACAACTTCCTGGGACCGGTATGGGCCACGGGCGCTTCCTCCAACTACGAGAAGTACTCCAACCCGGAGTTCGACAAGCTGCTGAAGGAAGGCCTGGCAGCCAAGAGCACGGACGAGGCCAACGCCAAGTTCAACCAGGCCCAGGAGATCCTGTTCCAGGACCTGCCCGGCCTGCCGCTCTGGGACCAGGCACGCCCGATCGTGTGGAGCAACAACATCGTGAAGGCCGAGACCGGCTGGAACGGTGAAATCCTCTACTACGGCATCACCGCCAAGTAGGCCCAGATCTAACTTGCCGAAGGCTGATGGGGGTTCCGGTTACGTCCGGGCCCCCATTGGCTTGCAAGCGGCAGGAAGGCATTCATGAACGCGTTTTTCCCCCTACCGGAAGGCAGGTGATCCTGTGATCCGGTTTATCCTGCGCCGACTCCTGCAGGTGATCCCTGTATTCCTCGGCACGACCCTCCTGGTGTACTACATGGTGTTCGCGCTGCCCGGCGATCCCATCGCCGCGCTCTTCGGCGACCGCCAGCCCCCGCAGGCAGTCATTGACACCCTGCGCAGCCAGTACCACCTGGACCAGCCCTTCTGGGTCCAGTACGGCCTGTTCCTCAAGAACCTCTTCACCTTCAACCTGGGCAACGACTTCACAGGCCAGCCCATCGCGGCAAGCCTTGCCCGGGTCTTCCCCGTCACGGCCATGCTGGCCGTCGAGGCGTTGGCCATCCAGGCAATCTTTGGCGTCGCTTTCGGCGTGTTCGCAGGCCTGCGCCGCGGCGGCTGGTTCGACTCCACGGTCCTGGTGGCTTCGCTGGTGGTCATCGCCGTTCCCACGTTTGTATTGGGCTTCGTCTTCCAGCTCGTCTTTGGCGTCAAGCTCGGCTGGGCAAAACCCACCGTGGGCGCCAACGCCGACTGGGTAACCCTGCTGCTGCCGGCAGTGGTCCTGGGGCTCGTCTCCTTTGCCTACGTTCTCCGCCTGACGCGTGCGTCCGTGAGCGAGAACATGAACGCCGATTACGTGCGGACCGCCACCGCCAAGGGGCTCTCGCGGCCCCGGGTGGTCCTGGCGCACATCCTGCGCAACTCGCTCATCCCTGTGGTTACCTACCTCGGCGCCAACCTTGGCGGCCTGATGGGCGGTGCCATCGTTACCGAGGGCATCTTCAACGTTCCCGGCGTTGGCAACAAGCTCTACCAGGCAGTCCTCCGCAGTGAAGGCCCCACCATCGTCTCCATCGTCAGCGTGCTGGTGCTGGTGTTCGTGGTGGCCAACCTGCTTGTCGATCTCCTGTACGCCTGGCTTGACCCGAGGATCCGCTATGACCAGTAATAAAAACCACTTTGTGGCACCCATCGACGAGACCCCGCTGCAGGCAACGGACGCCGTCAAGACGGACCAGGCCCCGCTCAGCCTGTGGGCGGACGCCTGGCGCAAGCTCCGCCGTCGTCCGCTGTTTATCATCTCGGCACTGTTGATCCTTGCCTTGGTCGTGATTGCGCTGTTCCCCGGCCTGTTCACGTCCACGCCCCCCAACGAGGGCTGCGAACTGGCCAACTCCGAAGGCGGCCCCACCGCCGGGCACCCGTTCGGTTTCACCTTCCAGGGCTGTGACGTCTACTCCAGGGTCATCCATGGCACGCAGGCGTCGCTTTCCGTGGGCCTGCTTTCGGTCCTGTGCGTCCTGGTCATCGGTGTGACGCTCGGCGCCCTCGCCGGCTATTACGGTGGCTGGATCGACGCCGTGCTCGCACGCCTTGGCGACATCTTCTTCGCCCTGCCGCTGGTCCTGGGTGCGCTGGTCATCACGCAGCTTCCGGTGTTCCGCGAGAACAAGAGCGTGTGGACCGTAGTGTTCGTCATATCGCTCCTCGCATGGCCGCAGATGGCCCGCATTACCCGCGGCGCAGTGATTGAGGTGCGCAACTCGGACTTCGTCACGGCGGCACGTGCGCTGGGCGTGTCCAAGTTCGGCGCACTGATCCGGCACGTCCTGCCGAACGCCCTGGCACCGATCATCGTCCTTGCCACCCTGGAACTGGGCGTGTTCATCGTGGCGGAAGCCACCCTGTCCTTCCTGGGTATCGGCCTGCCGCAGAGCATCATGTCCTGGGGCAACGACATCGCCGGTGCGCAGGCGTCGATCAGGACCCGGCCGGAAATCATGCTCTACCCGGCCGCGGCGCTGTCCATCACGGTGCTGAGCTTCATCATGCTGGGTGACGCCGTGCGCGACGCCCTCGACCCGAAGAGCCGTCAGCGATGAGAGATAAAGAGATGACAACTCCAGACGTCCGCATTGATGAGGCCGGCACCACCGGGGTCAGGCCGCTGCTCGAAATCCGCGACCTCGCCATCACCTTCAAGACCGGTGGCGGTGAAGTCAAGGCCGTACGGGACGCCCACCTGACCATCATGCCCGGCGAAACCGTGGCCATCGTGGGGGAGTCCGGCTCCGGCAAGTCCACCACCGCGCTGGCGGCAATTGGCCTCCTGCCCAACAACGGCAAAGTATCCGGCGGCCAGATCCTGCTCGACGGGGAGGACATCGCCCACGCCAGCGAGCAGCGCATGATCGAACTGCGCGGCAACACCATCGGCATGGTCCCGCAGGACCCCATGTCCAACCTGAACCCGGTCTGGAAGATCGGCTACCAGGTCCGGGAAACACTGCGCGCGAACGGACGGCCCAGCGGGCCGGACGATATCGCCAAGGTGCTCTCCCAGGCAGGGCTGCCGGACGCCAAGCGCCGCGCCAACCAGTACCCGCATGAGTTTTCGGGCGGCATGCGCCAGCGTGCCCTGATCGCCATCGGCCTGTCCTGCCAGCCGCGGCTGCTGATTGCGGATGAGCCGACGTCGGCCCTTGACGTCACGGTCCAGCGGCAGATCCTGGACCACCTGGAAACCATGACCAACGAGCTGGGCACCTCCGTCCTGCTGATCACCCACGACCTCGGCCTCGCAGCCGAGCGTGCGGACAAGGTCGTGGTCATGTACCAGGGCCGCGTCGTCGAAGCGGGACCGTCTCTGGAACTGCTCCGCAACCCACAGCACCCGTACACCAAGCGGCTCGTCGAGTCGGCTCCGTCCCTGGCCAGCCGCCGCATCCAGGTGGCCAAGGAACAGGGTGTGGAGACGACGGACCTGCTGGCGCCCGCCGCCGAAACTACGAAGTCCGATACCTTCCTGCAGATCGAGGACCTGCGGAAGGTGTACAAGCTCCGCTCGGGGCTGGGCAAGGCAACGGACTTCGCGGCCGTCGACGGCGTGAGCTTCGACGTCCGGCGCGGAACCACGACGGCGATCGTGGGGGAGTCGGGGTCCGGCAAGTCCACGGTGGCCAAGATGGTGCTCCAGCTGGAGAAGCCTACGGACGGCAGGATCCTGTTCGACGGCGTCGACACCTCGGCCCTGAAGCCTGCCGAACTGTTCAAGTTCCGCAGGCGGGTCCAGCCGATCTTCCAGGACCCCTACGGCTCCCTCGATCCGATGTACAACATCTACCGCACGATCGAAGAACCGTTGCGGGTCCACAAGATCGGGGACCAGGCCAGCCGGGAAAAGAAAGTCCGGACCCTGCTGGACCAGGTGGCGCTGCCCCAGTCCGCCATGCAGCGGTACCCGAACGAACTCTCCGGCGGGCAACGGCAACGTGTTGCCATTGCCCGCGCCCTGGCGCTGGATCCCGAGGTGATCATCTGTGATGAGGCTGTGTCCGCCCTCGACGTCCTGGTGCAGGCACAGGTCCTGAACCTGCTCGCCGACCTCCAGGCCAACCTGGGGCTGACCTACCTCTTCATCACCCACGACCTCGCCGTGGTGCGGCAGATTGCCGACCACGTGTGCGTGATGGAAAAGGGCCGCCTGGTGGAAACGGGCTCGACGGACGACGTCTTCGAGTCCCCCCAGCAGGAGTACACGAAGGCGCTGCTCAACGCCATCCCCGGTGCGAAGCTGATGCTTCCGCCCGAGGTGGCGTAAGGCGCAGCCCAAACAGGTGGAGCCGGGACCGTGGGTCCCGGCTCCACCTGTTTAAGCCTCAGTCCTGCAGCCCGCTGGTGCCACCGGGGACCGCCGCCAATGAACCCGGGCCGGCAGTCGACGTCCGGTCAAGTTTCAACTCCCTGAGCCGTCGCTCAAGGATCCCGCCCAGGGCCACGCGGCCGGCGGCGTTCATATGAACGGCGTCAGCCAGGTCCTTGGCCAGTCCGTAGCGGGTCAGCCAATCCCCGGCTGAAACAAAAGGCAGGCCGTGGGCGGCGGCCACTGACCCCACCAGGGCGTCCACTTCGCTGCGGCGCCCGCCGCCGTCGTCCGCGCCGCGGGCCAAGGTGCCGATCATTGCCATCGGAGTGCCGGGGTAGCGGGTTTTGAGATCGGCAACCAGCCGCTCGGCGTTGCGGACAATCTGGGTATTGCTCGCGCCGGTGGCCGCGTCATTGCCGCCACCTTCGATGACGATCAGCGCCGGGCCGCCTGAGGGAAGCAGCCAGTCTCCGCGTTCGAGCGCGTCAACGTAGTTGCCAGTGGCCCCGTTTGCCGCGACATACCCCGTACCGCCCCGGCCGCAAAAATAGACGTCGTACCCGGCAGCGGCGAGGCCCAGGCGTGGCCAGCCGTCCGAGGGCTCGGACTGGGAATCCCCAATCAGCAGGACAGTCCGGCTGATGTCCGGCAGCACCGCCTCCAGCCTTCCGTTCCCGGCGTTCAGCAGCCGGGACGTGGCTGCCACGTTGGTCTTCATGGCGGCGGCCGGCGCCTGTCCACCGGACGCCGCCCGCGAAAGGGAATTGACTCCATTGCCGGTGGGCGACACGCACCCGGCGAGCCCCAGGACCCCGGAGGCCACCAGGAGGGCGGACGCCACAATGGTGGCTGCCCGGGCTGTGCCGCTGGGCGTGATGGCCGTGGCACGGGGCATCATGGTCTCCGACTTGCTCTGAACGTGGGCGCTGCGTCACAGCAATCATGCCACGTTGCCGGAAGTGCCAGTGAATTTCGTCACACTCCGCGGCACCGGCCCGTGCCGGACGCAGCCGGCGGACCCCTGCTCCCGCCGGATTTTAGGCCAACAAATGGCTCACCGGCTAGAATAGATGCAGGCGCCCTGTGCCAAGGGCCTTGTCCGTCGTGCGTTCCAGTTGGAAATGTCGCGATACAACAGCTGACTCCACTGAATCGAGCCTTTACGCATGTCTGAAACCACCACCAACACCGCGGTAGCCACTGCATCACGCAGTGACCTCCGCAACGTCGCGATTGTGGCCCACGTTGACCACGGCAAGACCACCCTGGTCGACGCCATGCTCAAGCAGACCAACTCCTTTGCCGAGCACAACCACCTCGAAGACCGTGTGATGGACTCCGGTGACCTGGAGCGTGAAAAGGGCATCACCATCCTGGCCAAGAACACCACGGTGGCCTACAACGGCCCGTCCTCCAACGGCGAGACCATCACCATCAACGTCATCGATACCCCCGGCCACGCCGACTTCGGCGGTGAGGTCGAGCGCGGCCTGTCCATGGTCGACGGCGTCGTGCTGCTCGTGGACGCCTCCGAAGGCCCCCTGCCGCAGACCCGCTTCGTGCTCCGCAAGGCCCTCGCCGCTCACCTGCCGGTCATCCTGCTGGTCAACAAGACCGACCGTCCCGATGCCCGCATCGAAGAGGTCGTCCACGAGTCCATGGACCTGCTCCTGGGCCTGGCCTCCGACCTCGCGGACGAAGTGCCGGACCTGGACCTGGACAAGATCCTCGAAGTGCCGGTCGTCTACGCCGCCGCCAAGGTTGGCCGCGCCTCCCTCGAGCAGCCGGCCGACGGCACCGCTCCGGAGAACGAGGACCTGGAACCGCTCTTCAAGACCATCATTGAGCACATCCCGGCCCCGACCTACAACCCGGAGGGTGTGCTGCAGGCACACGTCACCAACCTGGACGCCTCCCCGTTCCTCGGCCGCCTCGCGCTGCTCCGCATCTACAACGGCACCCTGCGCAAGGGCCAGACCGTTGCCTGGGCTCGCGCCAACGGTGAACTCAAGAACGTCAAGATCACCGAACTGCTGGCCACCAAGGCCCTCGACCGCGTGCCGGCCGAATCCGCCGGCCCCGGCGAAATTGTCGCCGTCGCCGGCATCGAAGAGATCACCATCGGCGAGACCCTGACCGACGCCGAGAACCCGCAGCCGCTGCCGCTGATCACGGTGGACGATCCCGCGATCTCGATGACCATCGGTATCAACACCTCGCCGCTGGCCGGCAAGGTCAAGGGCGCCAAGGTCACCGCACGCCAGGTCAAGGACCGCCTCGACAAGGAACTGATCGGTAACGTCTCCATCAAGGTGCTCCCCACCGAGCGTCCCGACGCCTGGGAGGTCCAGGGCCGTGGCGAGCTGGCGCTGGCCATCCTGGTCGAGCAGATGCGCCGCGAGGGCTTCGAACTGACCGTGGGCAAGCCGCAGGTTGTGACCAAGATCGTGGACGGCAAGATCCACGAGCCGATGGAGCACATGACCATCGACGTGCCCGAGGAATACCTCGGCGCGGTCACCCAGCTGATGGCCGCCCGCAAGGGCCGGATGACCAACATGGCCAACCACGGCACCGGCTGGTGCCGGATGGAATTCATCGTTCCGGCCCGTGGCCTCATCGGCTTCCGCACCCGGTTCCTCACGGACACCCGCGGTGCCGGTATCGCCGCCTCCATCTCCGAAGGCTACGAGCCGTGGGCCGGTCCCATCGAGTACCGCACCAACGGCTCGATGGTTGCCGACCGTGCCGGCGTCGTGACCCCGTTCGCGATGATCAACCTGCAGGAACGCGGCTCCTTCTTCGTCAAGCCCACCTCTGAGGTTTACGAGGGCATGATCGTCGGCGAGAACTCCCGCGCCGATGACATGGACGTCAACATCACCAAGGAAAAGAAGCTCACCAACATGCGTGCTGCTTCCTCGGACACCTTCGAGAACCTGACCCCGCCGCGCGACCTGACCCTCGAAGAGTCACTCGAATTCGCCCGCGAAGACGAGTGCGTCGAGGTTACCCCGGAATCCATCCGCATCCGCAAGGTCATCCTGGACACCAACGAGCGTGCCAAGGCCAACCGCGCCCGCGCCAAGGCATAACAACGCCCTGAACGCAAAGAATGCCACCGGTACTGCACCGGTGGCATTCTGCTTTAAGTTCCGTGCTGCGCGGCAACCCCTCGCCTGGCTGCGCAGGGGCGGCGCGCCGAGAGGGTCCCTCAGCGCGCGTGGCGCCGCGGGGGAGCGGGCGGGACCTCCTTGGCCGCCACTACGCGTTCCAGGGGGATGACGACGTCGGCCCGGCGGGTGCGGATGGTGCAGGAACCGGCGTCGCACGCCAGTAAGTGGCCCAGGGCGTCCGTCAGGCCTCCGTCAATCCGGTAGCGAACCACGACGCGGGTACCGGGGGCCGCGGCCGTAAGGAACCGGGCGGGCGCGGCAACAGGCAGACTCACCAGTTCATACTAGGGTGCCGGCTAGGTTCGCGGGAATGGGCTGGGAGATAATAGGCTCAGATGTCAAGAGTCCGGCCGTGCTGCCGGATGCAAGAACCGGCGGGTCGCCGGAACCCAACGTGGAGAGGCCAGGGACGTGACGTACGTAATCGCGCAGCCGTGTGTGGATGTTAAGGACAAGGCATGCATCGAAGAATGCCCCGTGGACTGCATCTATGAGGGCGAGCGTTCGCTGTACATCCATCCGGACGAGTGCGTCGACTGCGGCGCCTGCGAACCCGTCTGCCCGGTGGAAGCCATCTACTACGAGGATGACACCCCGGACGAGTGGGCAGACTACTACAAGGCGAACGTCGAGTTCTTCGATGACCTGGGATCCCCGGGCGGCGCGGCCAAGATCGGAAACACGGGCAAGGACCACCCGATGATTGCCGCCCTGCCGCCGCAGAACCAAGACCACTGACCCGGACAAGAGCCGTGACAGCAGCAGTGAATTCGTTTGGCCTGGCCCTGCCCGATTACCCGTGGGAGGCCATGGCACCCTACCTGGCCAAGGCGTCCAGGCACCCCGGCGGGGCAGTCAACCTGTCGATCGGAACCCCGGTGGATCCCACGCCAACATTGGTCCAGGACGCCCTGAAGGCTGCCGCCGACGCCCCCGGCTATCCCACCGTGCACGGCACCCCGGCGCTCCGGGAGGCCATCGCCGGGTGGTTCGAACGCCGGCGCGGCGTGTCCGGCCTGGACCCCCGCAACATCATGCCCACCGTGGGTTCGAAGGAACTTGTTGCGTGGCTCCCGCTGCTGCTGGGCCTCAAGCCCGGCGACGTCGTCGTACGCCCCAAAGTGGCGTACCCCACCTACGATATCGGCGCGACCCTTGCCGGCGTCACCTCGGTGGCCACGGACAACCTGGACGAGCTCGACGACGCCACCCGCGCCAGGGTGCGCCTGATCTGGGTCAATTCGCCCGGCAACCCCACCGGCAGTGTGCGGGATGCGGAGTCGCTCAGGGCGCTGGTGGTCCAGGCCCGGGAACTGGGTGCCGTAGTGGCCTCGGACGAATGCTATGCGGAGCTTGGCTGGGGGGACTGGGACGTCCAGCGCGGCGGCCGTCGCGTACCCAGCATCCTCGATCCCCGGGTGGCGGGCGGCTCGCACCAGGGCCTGCTGGCTGTCTACTCGCTGAGCAAGCAGTCCAACCTGGCCGGCTACCGTGCGGCGTTCGTGGCCGGCGACCCGGACCTGATGCCCAACCTCGTCAACAGCCGGAAGCATGCGGGCATGATCGTCCCGTACCCGGTCCAGGAGGCCATGCGCGTGGCGCTTGGCGACGACGCGCACGTTGAGGCGCAGAAGGACCTCTACCGGGGCCGGCGTGAACGGCTGGTGCCGGCACTGTTGGAGTTCGGCCTGGAGATCAAGGAATCCGACGCCGGACTGTACCTCTGGTCCACTGCAGGGGAGGACACCTGGGACACGGTGGACCGCCTCGCCGACCGCGGCATCGTAGTAGGCCCCGGGGTCTTTTACGGTGATGCCGGCAACGGCTTTGTCAGGGTTGCCCTGACCGGCACAGACGAACGCATCGACGCAGCGGTGGCCAGGCTGGCAGGAGCGGACTCCTAGAAGCACGTAATATTCGTGTGACTCGTCCCACATCCGGGGCATTTTAGGCTGTATCGACGGGCCCCGGATTAGTGACACCCGCCAAGGAGCGGTAGTTTTTAAGTGACTATCAATGGTGGCTTTCTACAAGATGGCAGCCCGGGTGTTGGAACCTGTCTTCTCAGGATCAGTGCGCGGCTCACCTGATGTTGGATCAAGCTTTCGACAGAGGCCCAGACGCCTCATGAAGGGGACTCCATGACTGAGACCAACAATGCTGCGACCCTGCTCCATGCAGGTGGCGAGCTGAAGCTCCCGCGCATCCAGGTTGTTGAAGGGAACGAGGGTTACGACGTCTCCAAGCTGCTGAAGCAGACCGGCGCCGTGACGTTTGACCCCGGCTTCATGAACACCGCAGCAACCACCTCGGCAATCACCTACATCGATGGCGATGCGGGCATCCTGCGCTACCGCGGATACCCCATCGAGCAGCTGGCGCAGCACTCCAGCTTCCTTGAGGTGTCCTACCTGCTGATCTACGGCAACCTGCCGACGCCCACCGAGCTGGATGAGTTCGACCAGAAGATCCGGCGCCACACCCTGCTGCACGAGGAGCTCAAGGGCTTCTTCGGCGGCTTCCCGCGGGATGCGCACCCGATGCCTGTGCTTTCTTCCGCAGTGTCCGCGCTGTCCACGTTCTACCAGGACTCGCTGGACCCGTTCAACGCCGAGCAGGTGGAGGTTTCCACCATCCGCCTGATGGCCAAGCTGCCGGTCATCGCCGCATACGCGCACAAGAAGTCCATCGGCCAGCCCATGCTGTACCCGGACAACTCCATGAACCTCGTGGAGAACTTCCTGCGCCTCAGCTTCGGTCTGCCGGCCGAGCAGTACGAGCTCGACCCCGTCATCGTCAAGGCGCTGGACCTGCTCCTGATCCTGCACGCGGACCACGAGCAGAACTGCTCCACCTCCACCGTGCGCCTGGTGGGCTCTTCCAACGCCAACCTCTTTGCTTCCGTTTCTGCGGGCATCAACGCCCTCTTCGGCCCCGCCCACGGCGGCGCCAACGAGGCCGTCCTGAAGATGCTCCGCCAGATCCAGGCCGAGGGCCTCAAGCCCGAGGACTACATGGAGAAGGTCAAGAACAAGGAAGACGGCGTCCGGCTCATGGGCTTCGGGCACCGGGTCTACAAGAACTACGATCCGCGCGCCAAGATCGTCAAGGCCACGGCCCACGAGATCCTCACCAAGCTCGGCGGCAACGACGAGCTGCTGGAGATCGCCCTCCGCCTGGAAGAGAAGGCGCTCAACGACGACTACTTCATCCAGCGCAAGCTCTACCCGAACGTGGACTTCTACACCGGCCTGATCTACAAGGCCATGGGCTTCCCTGAAAAGATGTTCACGGTCCTGTTTGCGATCGGCCGCCTGCCGGGCTGGATCGCGCAGTGGCGTGAAATGATCAGCGATCCCAACACCAAGATCGGCCGCCCGCGCCAGCTGTACATCGGTGAGCCGGAGCGTGACTACCCGGCACGCTGACCTGCCGCCAGGCAAAGGCTGAATGACGACGACGGCCGCCCACCTTCCATAGGTGGGCGGCCGTTGCGCGTTGGTCACCATCCATTGCTCCCCACCGGCTCCCTGCCCTCGCAAGCTCGGGCCGGGGCCCTCGCCGGCGTGGGCCCCACTTGTCGTTGAGGGGAGTCAAAACGACAAGTAGGGGCAATCGATGGGTTCAGCTGGCGTAGCCCTGCGGGTTGTTCTTCTGCCAGCGCCAGTGGTCCTCGCACATCTGGTCCACGGTCTTGGTGGTGGACCAACTCAAATCCGCCAGCGCGGACGTGGCGTCGGCCCAGAATGCCGGCAGGTCGCCCGCGCGGCGGTCGGTGATCTCGTAGGGGATCGGCTTGCCGACGGCCTTTTCAAAGGAGCGCAGGACCTCCAGGACGGAGGAACCCTTGCCGGAGCCCAGGTTCCAGCGGAAGACTCCGGTGCGGGCCGCAATGTGGTTCAGCGCAGCCACGTGCCCTTCGGCCAGGTCGACGACGTGGATGTAGTCCCGCAGGCAGGTTCCGTCCGGGGTGTCATAGTCGCCGCCGAACACCATGAGTTTCTCGCGCCGGCCCACGGCCACCTGGGCTATGAACGGAACCAGGTTGTTGGGAATGCCCTGGGGGTCTTCGCCGATCCGGCCGGACGGGTGGGCGCCCACCGGGTTGAAGTAGCGCAGGAGTGCTATGTGCCAGCGGGTATCCGCTGCACCAAGGTCCGAGAGGATGTCCTCGATCTGTTCCTTGGTGCGCCCGTACGGGTTGTTGGCGCCGATCTCCATCTTCTCCACGTACGGAATGGGGTTGTGCTCGCCGTAGACGGTGGCGGATGAGCTGAACACGATGGAGCGGACGTCGTGCCGGTCCATGGCGCGGACCAGGTTCAGGGTGCCCACCAGGTTGTTGTAGTAGTAGTTCAGCGGCTCCCGGACCGACTCGCCGACGGCCTTGAGGCCGGCGAAGTGGATCACGGCGTCGATGGAGTTGCCGGCAAAGACCTTTTCGACGGCGGCCTCGTCCACCAGGTCGACGTGGTGAAACTCGGCGGCCTTGCCACTGAGCTCGGCAACCCGGCGCAGCGACTCTTCGCTCGAGTTGACCAGGTTGTCGATGACAACGACGTCGTGGCCGGCTTCCTGCAGGGAAAGAACAGTGTGGGAACCGATGTAGCCGGTGCCACCTGTAACCAAGATTTTCATGCCTCAACGCTATCCCACGGCAGGCGCAGGCCGCCCCTGCTATCCGGATGGCGGGCGCGATGTGACACCCGGAAAGAAGCACAAGTGTGCTAATAAGGATGGTGCCCAAAATTGTTGATGCAGATGCCAGGCGGCAGGACGTGGTCGAAGCCGTTCTCCGGATTATTGCCGTTGACGGCCTGGAACGGGCCTCGCTGCGCGAAGTGGCCGACGAAGCAGGCCTGGCAGTCGGTTCCGTCCGGCACTACTTCGCGGGCAGCGAGGAACTCCTGGCCTTTACGTTCGGGGCAGTCGTGGACCGCATCGTCGGCCGGCTCCAACGACTGCTGCCAGCCGTGGACGGAGCCGTCCCGGGCAGCCCGGAACACCGCAGGGCCGTTTTAACCCTGCTGGGCGGCTTGCTGCCCCTGGACCAGGACAGCGCGGTGGACGCCTGCGCGTGGCTGGCCTTCAAGAACGCGGCGCGGATCAGGCCATTCCTTGCAGCCGTCGCGGACCGCAGCCACCGGGAGGTTGCTGCCGTCGTCGGGAGCGTGGTTTCCTCGCTGCTGCCGGACGAACCGCAGGAGGTCCTGGTGGTGGAGGCGGAACGCTTGCTGGCCACCCTGGACGGCTTGTGCATGCACGCGTTGCTGCAGCCGGGCTGGATGACTGCGCAGATGTGCGGCGACGTCCTTGAGCGGCACCTGGGCGGGCTGGCACGATGAGCGGGCGGCAGCTCGAGCATGTCCGGCACTACCGCGGATGGCCTGCGGGAATAGACTGAAAGCCGGTACGCCGGACTCCAGCACGATGCCCGGCGGAAGTCGGCCAGGGAAGGACTTTGAATGCACCACGCAAGCGGTTCAGGATGGCAGATCATCACGGATACGTCCGGGCCGATGATGATTGCGCTCTACGTCCGGGACGCGGCCGGCCTCAACGGAGTGGGCCGTCCAATGCTGTCCCATGCGGCCCCCAAAGTCAGGCCCGCCGACCACACCCACCTGACCGCAGAGGTTGGTGGGCTCAGCGCCTTGAAGACCGAATGGGAGGCCTGGTGGGAGCAACTTCTCAAGGCGCACCCGCAGACGGCCCCCGAGCTCTCCCCGCCGGAATTTGGGGCCTTCGGCAATTCCCCGGCCCTCCAGCGGGTCCTGCAGGCGCACTTCGGCTCCGCCCTGACGTGGGCCAGGGAACGCAGGAGCGAGTATGCAGAGCTGGAGGGGGAGCGGGGCGCCAGCGGAACGGACCAACTCATTGCGGACATGGTGGATGACAGGCTGATGGAAATCGGCCGGGATTCGCGGGACTTCCGCCTGACCATCATCGAACTGCCGCTGGAGGAGCAGCGGGCGTGGTACCTGGAACCCGACAAAATCATCATGAGCCAGGAATTGATGGGCCAGCCTGAGCTGTTCCGCAGCTACGTCCAGCCGGTGCTGGAAATCCTGGTCTGACCCCGCGGCCTCAACTGCCGCCGTCGTTCTGCCGCACCGTAATGCGCACCTGCCCGTCCGACGTCGTGGAATCCTGCCAGCCGTTGCCGCCCGAACGCTGCCAGGCGCGCCCGGCGACATCAACCCGGGTGACCGAGAGGTCCTTGGCGTTGGCAACCGCCCATTGGGCGATGGACCACGCCATCGGTCCGTTGGCTTCCACCACCAACGTGGCACCCTCAGCCTGGGAGTCCACGCCGCCGTAGGCCTGCTCCAGTTCGCCGGCCACCGCGGCCGCGTCCCCTGCGGCGGTGGCCGAGCGCAGAGTGCACTGGACTCCCTCAGGTGTTTGGCCAGTGAATCCGGAGGCGAACGCCCGCCCCATGTCCTCGTGCTGGGCGTAGGCCTCTGGATGGGCAGAACGCTGGACCCGCTGGGCGGCATCGGTGATGTCGAGTGTCTCGTACCCCGGAATCTTCACCAGGGCATCGTAGAAAGCGTTCACGGCGAAGTACGGGTCCATGATCTGCGCTTCGGTGCCCCAGCCCTGGGAGGGCCGCTGCTGGAAGAGTCCCCGTGAATCCGGTCCGGCCTGGTCACCGTGGCCGATGTTGCGGAGCTTCGATTCCTGCATGGCGGTGGCAAGGGCGATCGTGGCTGCCCTGGCCGGCAATCCACGCCGCACCGCCACAGCGGTGATGAGGGCGGCATTGGCCGCCTGGTCCGGCGCCAGCTCACCTGTGCGGTTGCCCGCAGAGGCGGTGCAGCGTTCCGAAACGAGGGTTTCGGAACGCTGCACGAAGTACACAGCGGTATAAATGCCGCCCACTGCCAGCGCGAGGGCAAGCAACAGCACCGCCAGGCGGCGCAGGCCGCGTCTGCGTCCCACTGACGGATCAGTTGGCGTGCAGGGCGTCGTTCAACTCAACGGTCTGGCCCGCGCGGGGGAGTGCCTCGACGGCGCCCGTGGTGGAGTTGCGGCGGAAAAGCAGGTTGGGCACGCCCGAGAGTTCAGCGGCCTTGACGATCTTGGTGGTATCTTCGCCGACCTCGTCCTTGGGGCCGGGAATGCGTACGCGGGTGCCCGCCGTGACGTAGAGGCCGGCTTCGACGACGGAGTCGTCACCGATGCTGATACCCACGCCGGAGTTGGCGCCGAGCAGCACACGCTCACCGATGGTGATCTTCTCCTTGCCGCCTCCGGACAAGGTGCCCATGATGGACGCGCCGCCGCCAACATCGCTGCCGTCGCCGGTCACGACGCCGGCCGAAATACGGCCCTCCACCATGGAGGCGCCCAGGGTTCCGGCGTTGAAATTGACGAAGCCCTCGTGCATGACGGTGGTGCCGGCGGCCAGGTGCGCGCCAAGGCGGACCCTGTCGGCGTCGGCAATCCGCACACCGGTGGGCACCACGTAGTCCACCATGCGCGGGAACTTGTCGATGCCGTAGACGGTGACGGCGCCGCGGCGGCGGAGCCGGGCACGGGTCAGTTCGAAGCCTTCGACGGCGGCGGGGCCGAAGTTCGTCCACACGACGTTGGGGAGCTTGCCGAAGATGCCGTCGAGGTTGATGGTGTTGGGCTTGGCCAGCCGGTGCGAGAGGAGGTGAAGGCGCAGGTAGGCGTCGGCGGTGTCCGCGGGGGCTTCATCGAGGTTGATCTGGACGAAGACCACCTTCTGCTCGGTACCGCGGTCCTCGTCTGCTCCGTTCTCGGCGATGCGGGTCAGGGTTTCGTCGGCGTGCTCCACCGAGCGGAGGTTTTCGGCGGCGACACCAAGCGCCGGTGCCGGGAACCAGACGTCCAGGACGCTTGCATCGCCGGTAGCGATGGTGGCAACGCCAAAGCCGTGGGCGGAACGGTCATCGGTGTCAGGGGTGAGGGTTTCGGGCACGGCAGAGGAAGCGGTCTCAGTCATGTGCTCCAGTCTATCGAGGGGCGGGCAGGCGGTTCGAACTAGACTGGCTTCGTGACTGCTGAAACGGCCCCTGACTCGTCCCTGTCCATCCTTGACCTGCACCAGGACGTGGCGTTGCTGACCGCAGCGGTGATGGACATCAACAGCGTGTCCGGCAACGAGAAGCAACTTGCGGACGCCGTGGAGGCCGCATTGGCGGAGATCCCCCAGTTGAGGGTGCTTCGCGATGGGGACGCCATTATCGCCCGCACAGAACTTGGCCTGGGCGAGCGCGTGATCCTGGCCGGCCACCTGGACACCGTCCCGCTGCCCTTGACCGAGGGCTCCCGGGGCACAGTCCCGTCGACGTGGGACTCCGGAGTCCCGGGTGAGGGCGTCCTCTACGGCCGTGGCGCCACCGACATGAAGGGCGGCGTGGCGGTCCAGCTGGCCCTGGCCGCAGGCTTGTTCGACGGCGGCAGGCAGCCCAGGCGGGATGTCACCTTTGTGTTCTATGACCACGAAGAAGTGGAAGCGGTGAAGAGCGGGCTGGGACGCCTGGTCCGGAACCACGGCGACCTGTTGCAGGGCGATTTCGCCATCCTGTTGGAGCCTACGCACGGCACGGTGGAAGGCGGCTGCAATGGGACCAGCCGGTTCGAAGCCACCACGGTGGGGGAGGCTGCCCACTCGGCCCGCGCCTGGATGGGCAGCAACGCCATTCACGCAGCCGCGCCCATCCTTGCCCGCCTCGCCGCCTATGAGCCACGTACCGTCAACGTTGACGGCCTCGATTACCGCGAAAGCCTTAACGCGGTCAAGATCAACGGCGGTACGGCCGGCAACGTCATCCCTGACCGCTGCGTCGTGGAGATCAACTACCGGTTCGCCCCGGATAAGACCCCGGACGAGGCGGAAGCCCACGTCCGGGAGCTGCTCGCCGGCTTCGACGTGGTCCGCACCGACGCCGCCGCCGGCGCCAGGCCCGGCCTGCAGCACCCGGCGGCAGCCTCCTTCGTTGCTGCCGTGGGTGCCGAGCCCAAGCCCAAATACGGCTGGACCGACGTCGCCCGCTTCAGCGAGCTGGGTATCCCGGCGGTGAACTTCGGCCCGGGCGATCCACTGCTGGCGCATAAAGACAACGAACACGTATCCGCCGACGCGATCCGCACCTGCCTCCGCGCCCTGCAGGGGTGGCTCGCCGGCCAGGACGACGGCCTGCCGCCAAAGAAGCGCCCCTGACAATGTTGTAAAACGCGGGAAGGGCCCGGAACCTGACGGCTCCGGGCCCTTCCCGCCGGCGGCGCTGCCGGGTGGTTAGACCTCGGCGGGGACTGCAGCCGCAGGGGTGACTGCTGCGCCGGGCTTGCGGGAAAGCCTGCGCTCCAGCCACTTGGCGAAAGCGGCCAGGATGAGGCACATCCCCACATAGAGCACGGCGGCAACAATGGCTGCCGGGATAATCGGGGACCCGTACTGGATCTGGCTGCCGAAGTACTTCGCCTGGAAAAGGATCTCGTTGTAGGTAACGATGAACCCAAGAGCGGTGTCCTTCAGGATGACCACCAGTTGGGAAATGATCACCGGAAGCATGGACCGGACGGCCTGGGGCAGCAGGATGCTGGTCATGACCTTGCTCTTGGGCAGGCCAATGGCGTACCCGGCTTCGCTCTGGCCCCGGGGCAGGGACTCGATGCCGGCCCGGAAAACCTCGGCGAGGACAGATCCGTTGTACAGCACCAGCCCGGCGACCACAGCGGTGAATGGCGTGATGCCCTGGACCCCGATGGTGGGCAGGCCGTAGTAGAAGATCATCATCAGGATCAGCAGCGGAACGGCGCGGAACAACTCCGTGAAGCCGTAGCAGGGGGCACTGATCCAGCGACGGTCGGACAACCGGCCAAAGGCCAACAGCACGCCGAGCACCAGGCTCAGCACTGCTGCGGTGGCGAAGGCCGAGAGGGTGGCGCCGACCGACTGGGCAATGGTCTGCTGCACCAGCGGGAAGGTGAACAACTGCCATTTCTTCGCGTCGAACTGGCCGCTCTGGGCGAAGCGCAGCACGACGAATCCGACGATCAGCAGGATCACCAAGGCCGTGACGACGCCCAGAATCCGGTACCGGGAGCGAGCCTTGGGGCCGGGGGCGTCAAAAAGGATTGAACTCATCGTGAAACCTTCCACTTTTGTTCAAGCTTTCGCTGCAGCGCGGAAAGGATGAAGACAAGGATGATGAACACCAGGGCGACCCAGAGCAGACCGGTCAGCGCGGGTTCGCCGCGCTCGGAGAGGTTTGCCCGGATGGCGCCGGCTTCAAAGACCGAGAAACCGGCGGCGACGGTGGTGTTCTTGAGCAGGGCGATGAACACGCTGAACATCGGCGGGATGACGGCGCGGAAAGCCTGCGGCAGGATCACGAGGGTCAGTGTCTGGGTGAACGGCAGGCCGATGGCGCGGGCAGCCTCGGCCTGGCCTACCGGCACCGTGTTGATGCCGGAGCGAACCGCTTCGGCCACGTAGGTGGCGGTGTACAGGCTCAGGCCAATGATGGCGGCAGTGGTGAAGTCGATCGGCACCAGGCCCAGCTTCGGGTACCCGAGGGCGAAGAAGAAAAGAACCAGCGTCAGCGGGGTGTTGCGCACCACGTTGACGTAGAGCGTTGCCGTGGCGCGCATGGCGGGAACGGGGGAGACCCGGAGCGCGGCAACTACGGTCCCGAGGACCAGGGCGAAAATCGCCGAGATGAAGAAGAGTATGAGTGTGTTCCGGAAACCCGTAATGAAGAGATCCGAATTGTTCAGCAGCGTATTCACAGAATCGTCGCTTTCGACAGTGGAAGAGGGGGCGGCTGCATGGCCGCCCCCTCAACTTTGGTTTAGTAGTTCTCTACCTTGGGCTGTTCGACCTTCGTGCCCGACTGGCCGAGCGTCTGGTCGTAGATCTTCTGCCACACAGAGTTACCGTCGGTGAACGTCTTGTTCATGAACTGGCGCAGCGCGGTGTCGCCCTTCTTCAGGCCGACGCCGTACTTTTCAGTGGTGAACGGCTGGCCGACAACCTTCAGGCTGTCCGGTTCCTGGGCGGCGTAGCCGAGCAGGATGGCCTGGTCCGTGGTGACGGCGTCAACCTGGCCGCTCTTGAGCGCCTCGACGCACTGTGAGTAGGTATCAAACTCGGTGGTCTTGGTGCCCGGGAAGTTTGCCTTGATGTTCTGGATCGGAGTGGAACCCGTGGCCGAGCAGACGTTCTTGCCCGAGAGGTCCTTCTCGCTGTTGATGCTGGAGTTGTCCTTCTTCACCAGCAGGCCCTGCCCGGTGACGAAGTACGGTCCGGCGAAGTCAATGAGCTGCTTGCGCTTGTCCGTGATGGAGTAGGTGCCCACGTAGTAGTCGATGTCGCCGTTGGTGATGGCGGACTCGCGGTTGGCGGACGGAATCGGCTTGAACTCGATCTTGTCCTTGCTCACGCCCAGGGACGCTGCCATCCACTTCGCGATTTCGATGTCGAATCCGGTGTACTCACCGGTCGCGGCGTCCTTGAAGCCGAGGCCGGGCTGGTCCTGCTTGACGCCGATGCGGACCTTGCCGCTGGATTTGATCGCGTCGTAGGTGGGGCTGCCCGTAAGGGTGACGTTGTCAGCTACTTTGTACGGAGTCTCGTCCGCGCCGGAGGAAGCCGTGCCGCCGCCTCCGGAACCACCACAGGCGCTGAGGGAAAGAGCCAGCGCCGCGGTTGCTGCGACAAACAATGGCTTCTTTCGGGTAAAGAAGTTCTTCATCAGATACCTTTCATTGGCCGGCCGCCGCGGCGGCCGGAGGGGTGCGGTGTGCTTAGTGGGTGAGGAGCTTGGACAGGAAGTCCTTGGCGCGGTCGCTCTTCGGGTTGGTGAAGAATTCCTCCGGCGACTCGTCTTCGACAATTTGTCCGTCGGCCATGAAGACCACACGGTCGGCAGCCTTGCGGGCGAAGCCCATCTCGTGGGTGACCACGATCATGGTCATGCCTTCCTTGGCCAGCTGGACCATGACGTCCAGGACCTCGTTGATCATTTCGGGGTCGAGCGCGGAGGTGGGCTCGTCGAACAGCATGACCTTCGGCTTCATTGCCAAGGCACGGGCAATTGCGACGCGCTGTTGCTGGCCGCCGGAGAGCTGGGCGGGAAGCTTCGGCGCCTGCTGGCCGACGCCGACGCGCTCCAGCAGGGCCATGGCTTCTTTTTCAGCCTCCGCCTTGGACACGCCCTTGACCTTGATGGGTCCGAGGGTGACGTTTTCAAGGATGGTCTTGTGGGCAAAAAGGTTGAAGGACTGGAACACCATTCCGACGTCGGCACGAAGCTTGGCCAGCTCCTTGCCTTCTGCCGGCAGGACCTTCCCGTCGATGCTGATGGTTCCACCCTCGATGGTCTCCAGGCGGTTGATCGCCCGGCAGAGGGTGGACTTACCGGAACCCGAAGGTCCGATGACCACAACAACCTCGCCCTTGCGGACCTGGAGGTTGATGTCCTTCAGAACGTGCAGCTGGCCGTAATGCTTATTTACGGCGTTCAGGGAGACGAGAGCATCGCCGGGCACATGAGTAGTCATAGGAAAGAATCTAGCGAACAACGGTGGGTTATGACGCCAATCACCCCAAGTTCATGCCGATCGTGATTCAAGAGATACCTGGAGTTGGAGGTTAGCCTAGGGGAATGAGTACCAACGCTGATCCGGCCAAGACGACCCAGCCACGCCGCAAGGGGCCACTTGAGCTGCGCCGCAAGCAGGCCGCAGTGGAAATGTCCGACCAGCATCTGCTCGACACCAAAGGTCCCGGCCAGTTCGTCCATACCGACCCCTGGCGGGTCCTGCGGATCCAGAGCGAATTCGTCGAGGGATTCGGTGCGCTGGCTGACATCGGAAAGGCCGTCAGCGTTTTTGGTTCGGCCCGCACCAAGCCCGGCAGCAAGTACTACCAAATGGGCGTGGAGGTGGGACGCAAGCTTGCCGAGGCCGGCGTCGCGGTTATTACCGGCGGCGGACCCGGATCCATGGAGGCGGCCAACCGGGGCACGGTGGAAGGCAACGGCGTATCCGTGGGCCTGGGTATCGAGTTGCCCTTCGAGCAGGGCCTGAACCAGTGGGTGGACCTGGGCATCAACTTCCGCTATTTCTTCGCCCGCAAGACCATGTTCGTCAAGTACGCGCAGGGTTTTATCGTGCTGCCGGGCGGCCTGGGCACACTGGATGAGTTGTTCGAGGCCATGGTCCTGGTCCAGACGCGGAAGGTGACGTCGTTTCCGATCGTGCTCCTTGGCGTCGAATTTTGGGGGCCGATGATCGAATGGATCCGGGGCACCCTGGTTGCTGAGGGAATGGTCTCGGAGAAGGACTTGGACCTGATCCAGCTCGTTGACGATCCCGCCGAAGCGGTGGACCGTGTGCTTCACGTCGCCGTGACCCCGTCCATGAACGGTGAGCAGCGGCCGGAGTAGCAGTAGGACCACGGCCGGATCCGCGCCGGGGCCACTGGCCCGACGCGATGGATCTGGCACGATGGGACAGTGAGTTTCTTTCTGGTTTTCCTCGCCGTCGTCCTGGTGGCAGCGGTCCTGTGGGCCGGCCTGGGCCGGCGCACCCGCCGTACCGGCGGTGCCGGGCTGCCTTCCCTGCTGGGTGCCGGCCTCGAGGACCCGCCTGCAAACCTCCCGCCGGTGCTGCTGCCCGCACACGCCGGACCGGAGGACGTGGATCAGCTGCGGTTCTCGCTCGGACTGCGCGGCTACCGGATGGACCAGGTGGACCAGGTCCTGGAAGACCTGCGGGACCAACTCGCCGCCAAGGACCGGGAAGTGGCGGAGCTCCGCAGCCGGCTGGCCGCGATGGAACACGATGTGACGGAACAGGATTCCAACGACGCCCCCGCGGACCCGGCACTGGTTGACCCGGGCACCACCAGGGCTGCGGACCCGGAAGCCCGCGGCACCGCCGTGCCGGGGACGGGCGGCCCGTGAGCGCGCTGGACCGCCGCAACCCGACGGCGTCTGCCCACAATGCCGCCGTCCGTGCTGCTTCCGCGGTCCGCGGCTGGCCGTGGTGGATCCAAGCCACTGCCCTGTATGCCGCCGGCCGCCTGGTCTCGGCGTGCATCTTCATGGCCGCGGCGCTCCACCAGGGTGTCAACCCCTGGTTCCCGCCAAAGCCGGACTACTGGAACTTCATCAACATCTGGGATGCCCGCTGGTACGCCCAGGTCATCACCAACGGCTACCCTTCCGTGCTTCCCACGGACGCCGCCGGTAACGTGCAGGAAAACACGTGGGCCTTCTACCCGCTCTTTCCCGCGCTGGCAGGCGGCCTCAGCAGCCTCACCGGCATGAATCCCGCCGCTTCGCTGACCGTGGTCGCCATGGTGGCCGGCTGGGGCGCCGCGTTGCTGGCCTACGTTTTGTTCCGGCAGAAGGCGGACCATGGCCAGGCGATGTGGGGCGTCGTGTTCTTTTCAACTTTTCCCGTCTCGGGCGTGCTGCAGGTGCCGTACGCAGAACCACTGTCCCTCCTGCTGCTTGCATGGGCCCTGCTGCTGGTGCTGCGCCGCCAGTACCTGTGGGCCATGCCGGTGGTGTTCGTGCTGTGCCTGTCCCGGCCCGTCGGAGTTCCTTTCGCGGCCATGGTGGGCCTGCTGCTGGTCTGCCGCGCCGTGGCCCGTCTCCGGGGCGCCACCGTGCCGGGTACGGAAGAAGAACCCCACTCGGTGCGGGACCTTGCCGCACTGACCGGACTCACCGCCGTCGCAGGTGTGTCCGCACTGGTCTGGCCCGCGGCGGCGTGGGCCGCCACGGGTGACCCGCAGGCGTATACCAAGACAGAGACCGTCTGGCGGGGTCAGGACCTGGTGCCGTTCAAGCCCTGGTTCGATACCGGCGTCGAACTTTTCGGCCCCCTCCTGGGCCTGCTGGCGCCGTTGGTCTTCGTGGCACTGTTCGGCGTGATGCTCTTCCTTCCCCCGGTAGTGCGGCTCGGAGCCGAACTCAGGCTGTGGTGCGCCTGCTACGTGGGATACCTGCTGATGTTCCTCCACCCGCAGACCAGCACCTTCAGGATGCTGCTGCCCCTGTTTCCGCTGGCCCTGGGCGCCGTCTTCCTGTCCCGGTCCCGGGCTTACCGCGGAACCGTGGTGGCCATGTTCGTGCTGTTGCAGATCGTGTGGATCGTGTGGCTGTGGGCCTGGGCCCAGCTGCCCGGCGGCGGCGATTATCCGCCCTAGCAAACGGGGCTTCCGCGCAGGTCAGGCCGGGAATGCCCGGCGCACGGAAATGTCCATCGATTAGCTACGTGCGGGTAAATCCGCGATAATGGTAAGTAAGCAAGGACACAAGCATCCAGAAAACGCGCAGCCTCGGCGGGGCACCACGATCCCGCCACAGCCGCCTGATCGACATGCGGACCCAGCCCGCCCGGGCTGATCAGTCCTGGAACAAAATGGAGGGGAATTCCTCATGGCGGCTATGAAACCACGCACCGGCGACGGCCCAATGGAAGTCACCAAGGAGGGCCGCAGCCTGATCATGCGCGTCCCGCTCGAAGGCGGCGGGCGCCTCGTGGTCGAGCTGAACGCTGCCGAAGCAGCCAACCTCAAGGAATGCCTGGTAGGCGTTACCGAATAGTCGTGCCGGACAGGGTCCGTGGCCTCGTGCCGCGGACCCTGTCCTGTTTTCCGCCCTACTTCTTGACAGCCACCAGCAGGCCGTCGCCGGTGGGAAGCATCGCCGACGCCAGCCGCTCGTCGTCGCGGATTGCCCTGCCCACCTGGCGCAGCACCACCGTGGTGGCCTCGCGGCCGGCCGGGTTGGCCACCTTGTCCTTGTCCAGGGCGTCATTGATAATCAACAGGCCCGACCTCTTGAGGAGCCGGATGGCCTGCTCAACGTAGCCAGGCAGGCCGGGCTTGTCAGCGTCGATGAAGACCAGGTCATAGGCGCCGTCAGTGAGGCGAGGCAGGACATCGCCGGCACGGCCGGAGATGGTGCGGGTGCGGTTGGCCGGGCTGCCGGACTCGGTGAATGCCTCGCGGGCCGCGCGAAGGTGTTCGACGTCCACGTCAATAGTGGTCAGGACAGCGTGCGGGCCAAGGCCCCGCAGCAGGCAGACGCCGGAGACACCGGCGCCGGTGCCGATCTCGACGGCGGTCTGTGCTTTGGACGCGGCAGCAAGGACCGTAAGCACCGCGCCGACACCAGGGCTGATGGCGCTGACGCCCAATTCAAATGAACGTTCCCGGGCCCGAAGCATGACCTCATCCTCAGCGGGCAGATCTTCTGCATAGGACCAGCTGCTGGACTTGTCGGCGCTCATGAATTATCGCTTTCTGGGCGTGAAGGGGGAATGTCCCCTTTAGCCTACTGTGTCCGGCCCTGCCGGCCGGGGAAGGAGCTGTTGCGCCGAAGGCTGAAGTTACCCTGCGGTCAGGAAATTCCCAGCGAAGTTTGACATGATTGGAATCCGCTCATCCAAAAGGTGACCGGCGCCGAATCAGAGATGTCAACAGTATCCGGGCGTTAGCATTCCACGAGGGGAGTGGACGATGTCATCTTCAGTTGTGGCACCTGTCCCTGCAGTCAACAATCCCAATGATGAGTGGGTCCGTCCCACCTGGGAAGAAGTGGTCACCAATCACTCCGCGAAGGTCTACCGGCTGGCCTACCGCCTGACCGGCAACAAGTTCGACGCCGAGGACCTCACCCAGGAGGTGTTCGTACGCGTCTTCCGTTCACTGGAGAACTTCAAGCCGGGCACGCTGGACGGCTGGCTGCACCGCATCACCACCAACCTGTTCCTCGACCAGGCGCGCCGGAAGACGCGCATCCGGTTCGACGCCCTGGCAGAGGACGCCGAATCCCGGCTGCCCGGCCGCGAACCCGGCCCCGAGCAGAGCTTCGAGCTGAACAACCTGGACCTCGATGTCCAGGCAGCGCTGGAGGAACTCCCGCCGGACTTCCGTGCCGCCGTCGTCCTGTGCGACCTCGAAGGCCTGTCCTACGACGAAGTGGCGGAGGCACTCGGTGTTAAACTCGGCACCGTCCGTTCCCGTATCCACCGCGGAAGGACCATGCTCCGGGAAAAGCTGGCACACCGTGACCCGCGCCCGCAGCAGGGACGCCGCAAGCTCTCCATGCCGCGCATCGCGGGCATCCTCTGATCGGCGCATGAGGTCCCAGTTTCCTTTCGGCGGCAAGCACCAGCGCTCCGGCAGCCACCTCGAGGCGTGCCAGGAGTGTGCCGCCACTGTCCGCCGGGAACGGCAATACCTCGAGCGCCTCAGGCAGGCGCCGGTCCCGCCCGCCAGCGAGGACCTGACGGCACGGCTGCTGGCACGCACCCATGAACTCGCGGCGCAGCCTGAACCACCCGTGGGCCACGGCGGAAGCCGGATGGCCGCCCGGGCGCTGGCGCTCACCGCAGGGGGGACCATGGCCGCGGCCGGCGTGCTCGCCGTGGGGGCCTTCACCGCGGCAGGAGATCCGGTGGCGGGCGAACCGTCCGGAACGGAGGCGGCCTTTTCCCACGTTTCCTCGCAGACCCCAACGGGTGGACGCCCGCTGGACCCTGCCCAACTTGCCTCGCTGCGTTCCGAAGGCTGGGCCTGCCCGGAACTGCAGGCCATGGGATTCCACCTCGAAACCGCCCGCGCGATGCTGGTGGAAGGGCAGCCGGCTGTGGAGCTGCGCCTCACCGACGGTGCCCACCACGCCACCGTTACCGAACAGCACCCGTCCAGCCAAGGGGCCGGCCCGTCGCAGGCGTGGTCCACGTCCCCGGCGTCCGCTACCTACCGGACGGCCGGACTCACCATCACGTACCGTTCGGACCTTCCCGCCGGGCAGGCCGACGACGCCCTTCCGATCCTCAAGAACGTCGCCGATACCGCTTCCGAGGGTGTTGCAGCCGCCGTTCCGGAACCGCCCGCAGGAGAGTCAGGGGAACCGCTGGAATCACGGCTGGAGCGCGGAATCAGCAAGATCGCAGCTCTGTTCACCCCGTGATGCGGACTGTTTCCCCGTCCGCTGGACGGGAATCGTCACTGGCAGCCCGGAGAGGGTAATCTTCCTAAAGTGTTTGGTATCAACGGCCCGGAATTCATTATTCTGCTGATCATCGGAGTTCTCGTGATCGGCCCCCAGCGGCTGCCCGAATATACCCAGAAGCTGGCAAACCTGGTCAAGGAAGTCCGCCGGATGGCTTCCGGAGCCCGCGAGCAAATCAAGGAAGAAGTTGGCATCGACATCGACGATGTCGACTGGAAGAAGTACGATCCCCGCCAGTACGACCCCCGCCGCATCATCAAGGAAGCACTCTTCGACGACGACACCAAGCCTGTCAGCGCGGGAGCCCCGGCCGCAGTGGCCGCCGTTTCCGGTGCGGCCGCGGTGGCCGACGCCGCACCGGCCCGCCCTGAGCGGGTGGTGCAGCGGCTCGCCCCGGGTGAAACCGCTCCCTACGACACCGAAGCCACCTAGGACGCTCGTCAGCGGGGCTGGAGGCCCAGCTTCATCCCGGCAAGGCCCCGCGGTGTGGCGGCAAGCTGCGCCGCAATGCCTGCCAGCGCCACTCCTGCTGCGGAATCGGGCTTGCCAAGCACGATCGGAACCCCGGCGTCCCCGCCCTCGCGGAGTTGGATGTCCAGCGGAATCTGGCCCAACAGGGGCACCGGAACGCCGAGCGTGGCGCTGAGCCGCCCGGTAAGGACCGTCCCGCCGCCGCTTCCGAACAGTTCCATCCTGCCACCGCCGGGCATGTCCAAGTACGACATGTTCTCAATGACACCGGCGATCTTCTGGCCAGTCTGGGTCGCGATCGCACCGGCCCGTTCGGCTACGTCCGCCGCCGCCGCCTGGGGCGTGGTGACAACCAGGATCTCGGCCTTGGGCAGCAACTGGGCCACGGAAATAGCGATGTCCCCGGTGCCCGGGGGAAGGTCCAGGAACAGGGCGTCCAGGTCTCCGAAGTAGACGTCGGTGAGGAATTGTTCCAGGGCCCGGTGCAGCATGGGTCCCCGCCAGGCGACCGGCTGGTTTCCGGTGACGAACATGCCGATGGAGATGACCTTCACGCCGTAGGCAACCGGGGGAAGGATCATGTCATCCACCTGGGTGGGAGCCTGGGAGATGCCCATCAAGGCGGGGACGGAGAAACCGTAGACGTCAGCGTCCACGATGCCCACGCGCAGGCCCCGGGCGGCCAAGGCAGTGGCCAGGTTCACGGTGACCGAGGATTTTCCCACCCCGCCCTTGCCGCTGGCCACCGCGTAGACCTTGGTCAGCGACTCGGGCTGGTTGAACGGGATGGTACGCGCGCCGCCGGGGCCGCGCAGCTTCTCCTTGAGGGCGTCACGCTGGGCCTGGTCCATGACCTTGAGATCGACGTCGACGGCGGTGACTCCGGGGACTGCGGACAAGGCCCTGCGGGCATCGGCGGTGATCGTGTCCCGCAGCGGGCAACCCGCGATGGTGAGCAGGACTGCGACGGTGACCCGGCCGTCGTCGGACACCCGGACGGAGTCCACCATGCCCAGTTCGGTGATGGGGCGGCGGAGCTCAGGGTCGATAACCGTTGCCAGGGCGTGGGTGACGGCCTGGAGCAGCGGGGAGTTGCCGGCTGGTGCCGGATCCATGGGGGCGCTCACGGGAGGGGCCTCGGCTTTCGTGCTGGTGCGGCGAAGGACTGCCGGATGATCCGGCCTAGCGTTCGTTGGTGGAATGGCCGGGTTTGACCCGGGGGATCTGCTGGGTGCGCGGGCCGCGCTGCCGGTCCCTTTGCTCGCGCAGTTTGTCCTTGACCTTGTCCCGTGGTGACTCATGGGAACCGGGGCCGGAGCCGTCGTGCGTCCTGAGTTCCTCCTGGGCTTCCAGCATGTCCTCCAGGAGTGAGCGCAACTCTGCCCTGACGTAGTCACGGGTGGCAACTTCGCGTAGCGCGATCCGCAGGGAGGCCAGCTCCCGGGTGAGGTATTCGGTATCGGAGAGATTGCGTTCCGCGCGTTGCCGGTCCTGCTGCAGCGACACCCGGTCCCGGTCGTCCTGCCGGTTCTGGGCCAGCAGCAGCAGGGGGGCCGCATAGGACGCCTGGAGCGAGAGCATAAGGGTCAGCAGGGTGAAGCCGAGGTCCCTCGAGTCGAACTGCCACTCCGTGGGGGCCCAGGTGTTCCAGCCCAGCCAGAAAATGCAGAAGATGGTCATGTACACCAGGAACTGCGGCGTGCCCATGAACCGGGCAAAGCCCTCGGTCGCGTGCCCGAAGGCATCGGGGTCCGGGCGGAATGCCGGCAGGATCCGCTGCCGGCCGCTCAGTGGCGTGTCGAGACTGCCTTTTGTATCCGCTTTGGCCAGGTTCCGCTGGGTGGGGTTCTTCGGAGCGCTGTTATCAGCCAATGCGGCCACCGAGCTTCCTTATCGGGGCTTCGCCATCATGGGCGCGCCAGTCGTCCGGCAACAAGTGATCCAATACGTCATCAACAGTCACCGCCCCCACAAGCCGGCCGGCGTCATTAACCACCGGGAGGGAGTTCAGGTTGTAGGTGGCCAGGGTCCGGGCCACCTCACTGATGTGGGCCTGGTCTGACAACGGTTCAAGGTTCTTGTCCACGAGGTTTCCCAAGGCCTCGAACGGCGGGAAACGCAGCAGCTGCTGGATGTGGACCACCCCCAGGAAACGGCCCGTGGGCGTTTCCAGCGGTGGCCGGGCAATAAAGATCGACGACGCCAGGGCGGGGGAGAGCTCCTCTCGCCGGACGTGGGCCAGGGCTTCGGCGACGGTGGCTTCCGGCGGCAGGATCACGGGCACGGGCGTCATCAGGCCGCCCGCAGTGTCTTCGTCGTATTCGAGCAGGCGGCGGACGTCCTCGGCGCCTTCGGGTTCCATGAGCTGGAGCAGTTCCTCGGCCTGGGCGGAGGGCAGTTCGCCCAGGAGGTCGGCGGCGTCGTCGGGATCCATCTCTTCGAGGACGTCGGCGGCGCGCTGGACATCCAGGGCCGAGAGGATTTCCACCTGGTCGTCTTCCGGCAGCTCCTGGAGGACGTCTGCCAGCCGCTCGTCCTGCAGTTCGCTCGCTACCTCGAAGCGGCGTTTGTCGCTCATCTCCTGGAGGGCTTCGGCGAAGTCGGCCGGCTTCAGGTCCTCGTGGTTGGCCACGAACTGGGTGGCTGCCTGCGGCTCGGTGCGCGGACCCTGCTGGGCGTCCGCCCAGTCAATGATCAGGGTCTCGTTGCGGCGCAGCCGGCTGAGCGGAGAGAGCGAGTGGCCACGGCGGACAAAGAGCTTGCTGACGAACCAGTCCCGGGACCTGTGCTGGTCCATGGCGATGTCCTCGATGGTGGCGTCGCCGCTGCCGTCCCGCAGCGTGACCCGGCGGTCGAACATTTCCGCCACTACCAAGGTCTCCGCGCCGCGCTGTTCGAAGCGGCGCAGGTTGACCAGGCCGGTGCAGATAATCTGCGTCTGGTCGATGGAGGTGATACGCGTCATGGGCACGAAGACGCGCTTCTTCCCCGGAACTTCCACCACGATACCCACCACGTGCGGCGCGCCCTGGGTGCCCCTGGACAGCACAACAACATCGCGCAGCCGGCCCAGGCGATCGCCCAGGGGGTCGAAGACGTCCAGGCCCAGGAGGCGTGCCACGAAGACACGGGTAGGTGTTGTGCTCACCACTACAGGCTACCGAGTCTGCTCTCTTTTAGCTGAATTTACAGGCAGCACCCACTTTGATGGGCAAGAATGGGTGTATGTCCAACATTTTTGGTGCTCCCAAGACCGGCGGCCCCACCGGACCGGATGACGCCCGGGCCGTACCCACCGGTGACACCGTAGGGTCCTACACCTCCTACCTCGACGCCCAGAAGGCGGTTGACTACCTGGCGGACCAGCAGTTCCCGGTCCAGATGGTCTCCATCGTGGGCAACGAGCTGAAGATGGTGGAGCGGGTGACGGGGCGCCTGAGCTACCCCCGGGTGGCCCTTTCCGGAGCACTGAGCGGCATGTGGTTCGGCCTCTTCGTAGGCGTCATGCTGTCCTTCTTCGCGCCCTCGCCCGGCTACTTCTCGATCATGACGTCGGTGCTGATGGGTGCGGCCTTCTTCATGCTCTTCGGCATCGTCACCTACGCCATGCAGCGCGGCAAGCGGGACTTCACCTCCACCAGCCAGGTGGTGGCCACGAACTATGACGTCATCGTGGCCCCCGAGGCAGCCCATGAGGCCCGGCGCCTGCTGCAGCAGCTGCCGATGTCCCGCTCCGATGCGGCGTCAGGACACGGCCCGTACACACAGCATGACTACTACAACCAGCCGAACCAGCAGCAACACCAGGCGGGGCAGGATCAGCATCCGGGACAGGGCCCGGCCCGTCCCGCGGGCTGGAACGACCCCTACGGCCAGCGGCCCACAGCTTCCCCGGCGCAGGAAGGCCACGGCTACCCGGGCGCCGAAAGCCAGCAAGAGGCCGGACAACAGTACGACGACGGGCAGCAGCCGGCCCAGCCGGTCCGTACCGTGCGGTATCCCGACCTGCCGGACGGCCGGCCGCAGTACGGAGTCCGGCTTCCGCAAGGCCCCGCGGCCGACGCGGCGCAGCACGATGCAGCCGCCCCGGAACACACCCACGAGCCGGCCGCCCAATCCGCCGCAGGCCACAACCCGGAGCGCAACGCAGGGCAGTACAAGCCGGATGAGGAAACGCACCGAGGCGGCAACGGACAATAGTGCTGCCGGGGCCGCAGACGCTCCAGCCCTCCTGGGGCCACCCGCAGGATGATGGCCATACGAAAAAGAGCGTGGCCACCGGACCCGGTCCGGTGG
>NZ_JBHVVN010000014.1:33725-115252 GCF_042882685.1 Pseudarthrobacter sp. NPDC058196 | reverse complement strand
CGACGGCACCTGGCCAGGTGCCGTCGTCGCCCGTTATCCGGCGGCGGGGGACTTGTCAGTCCAGGTACCTGCCCACCAGTGCCAGGTTCTGGATCACCGCCAGCCCGAACTGCGCCGTGTCATTGGTGGAGACTGTGGGTGCCTCGTCCACGGGCAGCAGCACGTGGGGTGGTTCGATCCGGCGCAGCGTGAAGGCGGATCCGTGGTTCAGGTGCTCGCCGCCCTCGGTGAAGCTGTCCCAGGCCCGAGCTGCGAGGTCGCGATCCTGCAACCGTGCCGCGGCGTACGCCGTCAGCCGGCTGTGCGCCTGCGTCAGGTAGATCCCCTCGAGGGGCTGTCCGACCGCTTCCACCTGCTCCTCCTTGCTGGCCAGGAACAGGCGGCAGTACTGCAGCCACGCCCGCTCGAAGTCCGCATCCGGCACCAGGTCCACCAGCTCGCTGCAGATCTCCACCAGCCCGAAGACGGCACTGAGGTGCGAGACCTGGATCTGTTCCCGGCCGGTATCAAACCGGCCTTTGTCCAGGTCGTACAGGGCTTCGCCGGTGAGGAAACCGTATTTCAGCGCACCGATGTCCGCCATGGTGCCCAGCAGCCGGTCCCGGGACCACGGGTTTCCGGTGCGTTCCCAGTCGGTGAGCCAGGTGGCGGCCAGGGATCCCCAGTCTGTCCCCAGACCGACGCCCAGGGCGCCCCGGTTGGGCCGGTAGGTGGCAGCATCCGGACGCACCTTGCGGACCGGATCCAGGCCCAGGAAGTTACGGTCGCTGTCCACCAGTTCGCTCAGCAGGTCTCCGGTGCGTTCGTCGGCCGTGAGGTAGTAGTAGAAGCGGCGGTAGGCGGGGGTGCTGATCCGCAGCTGCTTGGCGCTGCAGCCCCAGTGCTGGACGTTGTGCCGGGAACCCAGGCCCTTCCACGGCCCCAGGTGGTACACGTCCACCTCGCCGGTATGCCGGGTCATGGCCTCGGCGAAGCGGAAAATGTCCGCTCGGCCCGAACGCAAATAGGAATACCACAACCACAGGTCGGGGGAGAGCTCGGAGTTGTCCCACGCGTAGCCGCCCACGTCATAGCGCCACACGTGCCGGTCGAAGTCATACGTGTGCATCACATCGCCGTAGTTCCAGAACCCGTACCAGCGGCGCTGCTCCACCTGGCCCGCGTAGAAATCGAACAGGAAATCCAGCTGGTCCTCCAGCCGGGCACGCGCCGGAGTGCTGCGGTCCACCGGGTCCCAGTCGCCGAAGACGCCCACCGAGTGCAGGTATTCCGGCGTGGCCTGCAGCAGCGCCGGGGCGGACGCGGCGGCGGCGTCGGCCGCGAGGCTCCCGGTGGAGGGGGTGGCGTCGTAGGCGAACAGGGTCAACTCGTGGGTGCGGGCTATGCCGGTGGGATTGCCGAACCCGGGTTCGTAGTCCTCATAGGTGATCTCGAGCCCCTCGAGCTGCTCCTCGAACGTGTCCTGGCCCAGGCCGTCGTGGTAGAACCGCAGGTCCATGGGCTGGGCTTCCGGGGAGAACAGCCATGCCGTCAGGGTCGCCTCACCGGTAGCCGCGCCGCGGATGTCCAGCTGGCCCGGGTGGGACTGCCAGAAATCCTTGATTCCCACGCCCAGGCCGCCGCGGGTGTCGCTCAGGGAGCAGAAGCCTGCCGAGCGGGTGCCGCCCGAGATTCCCACCCAGCCATGGCCGCCGGTGGTGCGCTTGCGCAGTTCGAATCCGTCCGCGTTGAGCTGGGTAAGTGTGTAGTCGCCCCAGCTGGGGATAAGGTGCAGCCGGCCGACCTCGGGGTTCCAGGTTTCTGCCGGGGGAGTGGCGCGGCCGGCGATCTGCGCGTCCCGTACCTCCGCGCCAGGGTCCCGGCGCAGCCCGGTCAGGCCACGCACGGCCTCGGCGAGGAACCCGCCGTCGGCCCCGGCGATCCGGATGTGCCGGTCATGCAGGTCAGCCTCCAGCGGCACGCTGAACCGGACGCCGAGTCCGGCCAGGAAGTCCTGCTCCGGGTCACCGTCCCAGATGAAGGAGTGCACCATGCGCACGCTGCGGGCGTTGGCGTGGAAGTAGAAGCGCACCACAAAGGGCAGCCAGCCGCGGTGCGCGTTGTCCTGCCGGTCGGGGTGGTGGCGCCCTTCCAGCCGCACCACCGCGCGCACGGGCCCGGCTTGTTCCACGACGACGGCGGCCACCTCGCCGGTGAAGGCCTCCCGTCCGGCTGTTCCGGCCCCTTCGGGAACGCCGTCCTGCAGCAGGCTGACCAGCCTTGCGTCGCGGGCAACGGGCCGGCCGTCACGGGACAGGCTGCTGAACAGGGTGGATCCGCTGCGGTTGATCACCATCCGCAACACGCCGGTATCAACTGTCAGGGCATCGGCATCCTCGGTGACCGTGACGGCCTTGCCATCAGGGACCGGCCGGCCGGCTGCGGCGGGCGCGCCGGCGTCGACCCCCACCTGGTAGGTGCCCGACGGCGTGTCCGTTGCCGGGAGGGCGATTCCCGCCCATTTGAGGGAGCCGTCCGGCCAGGTGGCCAAGGGCCACGCCTGGCTGGGGAGGGGAGTGCCGGCGGCGTCTGCCACCGAAAGCGCGTCCGCGCCGGGCACTGAGCCGCGGGCGAACGGCATGCCCCACGTTGTTCCGTTGCTGATTTCCGCAGGGGCCTGTCCATCGATCCACCTGATGAGGGTGCTGTCCGTCATGTCATCCGATTCCACTGGTGATTGCCGCGCGTAGGGGTCCCGCCGGGATGCGGGAAAGCGCTTTCTCGATCAGGATTACAACGTAGTAGACGGCGGGGCGGGGCGCAAGGCGCATCTGCCTGGCGGACCATGTGCCTGACCTGACCCTTTAGGATTTCACGGCATTGCAGGGTGCATGCGGATGCTCTGGCCGGAGCAGGCCTTCTGTGCTGGACTGGTGGGGCAGTGAGCACCAACTGCCGCCCCCTGTCCCTGTCGGGCGGCACCATTCCAGCCATACTCAGCCCAGCCGGCCCGGGCCGGCTGTTGGAAAGGACCCTCATGGCAACGTACAAGATCGGATACTTCGTGGGCAGCCTGGCGCGCGGGTCCATCAACCGGGTGCTGGCCAAAGCACTGATCAACCTCGCGCCCGAAGAACTGGAATTCACGGAGATTCCCATCAGGGACCTCCCGCTCTACAGCTACGATTACGACGCCGATTTCCCGCCGGAAGGCCGAGCGCTCAAGGAAGCCATCGAAGCCGCGGACGGAATCCTGTTCGTTTCCCCCGAATACAACCGCTCCATCCCCGGCGCCCTGAAGAATGCCATCGACTGGGGTTCCCGTCCGTGGGGGACCAACTCCTTTGCCCGCAAGCCCACCGGCATCATCGGCGCTTCACCCGGCAGCATCGGAACCGCGGTGATGCAGTCCTCCATGCGCGCCGTCCTCAGCTTCCTGGACGCTCCGCAGCTGAATGCCCCGGAGGCGTATGTCACCTACAAGCCGGCAGCGTTTGGCGACGACGGCGAGGTTAAGGATGAAGCCACCGCCAAATTCCTGCGCCACTACATGGATGAGTATGCGGCCTTCGTTGCCAGGGTCCTGGCGGCCAATGCGCCGGGACACATCGGCGACCTCGAGCCTGACGATGCCAAGCTCTCACGCTGACGTCCTGCCGGGGAAGGGAATACGGATGGCCGCCGTCCCAGCGACGGCGGCCATCCGAGCCTGTTAGTCCAACGGCAAGGTTACCGTCACGCTGGTGCCGCCGCCCGGTGCGGAAGTGATCTCCACAGCCCCGCCGGCTTCCTGGACGGCGACCGCCATAAGCCGCAGCCCGTACCCGTGGTGCCGCCCGCACGTAGCGGCGTCGCGGTCAAAGCCCGTGCCGTCGTCGGCCACCACCAGGCGGATCCCGTGGTCAACGGCCGCCAACTGGATGGTCAGCGAGGCTGCGGACGAGTACTTGAACGCGTTGCTGAGCGCTTCCCGCGCCGACTGGTACAGCAGGGAGGCGCAGTCCGCCGGGATCTCGATGCCCCAGTGCGGAGTATCCCAGTGGACCGCGGTTCCATGCTTGCGAAAGGGGCCCGTGAGCCGGTCGATGCACCCGGCCAGCCCCAATGTGTGGAAATCCAGCGGCTGAAGGTCGGTCAGCACTCCTCCCACTGTTGTGACTTCGTTGTCCAACGCTGTCTTGGTTCCCATGACTTCCTGCTCCCCAGGCTGGTTTTGTCTAATAACTCCAGCGTGGACCTGAAAAGTCTAGGGGGCGCAAGATTTGCCTCAAGATCGGATCAATTCTGTGCGCGGCGCAAGAATGGAAGTGAGTTTGATGTGGGCTCCCGGATGCGCAGATCTGAATTAGATGAAGGACGTCCCATCTCCTGTACACTGATGAGAGACGAGAGGCCGCCGCCCGGTGCGGTCGAAGGAGATGACGTGACAGTAGCATCCGCAGCGGTTCCGCCCGCAAGGTTCAGTGCACAAATCCGGTCCCATGCCCTCCAGACCAGAATCATGGAACTCATCCTGGAGCGCGGCCTGGATGTTGGCGATGCGCTGCCCACCGAGAGTGAGCTGTCCGCAGAGCTCGGCGTCGGCCGCAACACCGTCCGGGAATCCCTCAAGGTCCTCCAGGCCCTGGGCGTCATCGAGATCCGCCATGGCTTTGGCATGTTCGTGGCACCCAACAACTTCAGCGCCCTGGTCTCCGGACTGACCTTCCGCGGCCGGCTGTCCCTCCGGCACAAGGGCGAAGAAGCCATGGAGCTCATTGACGTGCGCCAGGCCCTCGAGTCAGGACTGATCGGTTCGGCCATCGACCTGCTGACGGAGGAACACCTCGCGGACCTGAAGTCCTCGATGGAGGCCATGCAGGCCGCCGCAGCCCAGGGTGAGCCCCTTGCCGAGCACGACGCGGAATTCCACCGGAAGCTCTATGCCCCCCTGAACAACGAGCTCCTGATCAACCTCATGGACGTGTTCTGGCAGGTCTACCGGCAGATCCACGAGGCCCTGGGATCGGGGCCGGTCAACTTGGAGGAACAGGCGCGGATCCACTGGGACATCTACGAGGCCGTGGCCAACCGGGACAAGGCGCTCGCGGCCGAACGCCTGCAGCGCCACTTTGACGGCATCCGCCAAAAACTCAAGGACGTCGCATCCGCCTAGCGGCGCAAACCCGGATCCACCACGCTGCCGCGGCGGGCGGCCCTCCGCCGCCAGGCCCGGCTGCCGCATGCCCTGCTTCACTCCTTCCTTACGAGAAAGCCCAGCCTTGGAAATCTTTGTCGTCCCCGATGCCGCCGCCACCGGCGTGGTCGCCGCCGGGATCCTTGCCGCCGTCGTCCGCTCCAAGCCTGACGCCGTCCTGGGCGTGGCGACGGGCGGGTCCCCGCTTCCCGTGTACGCAGCCCTCGCCGGGCACCGGCTTGACATGTCCGGGGTCCGTGCGTTCGCCCTGGACGAGTACTTCGGGCTGCCTGCCGGACACCCGCAGAGCTATGGTGAGGTGGTGCGGCGGGAGGTGACCGAACGGCTGGGAATGGACCCGGCGCTCGTTCGGGTACCCGCCGGCAACGCGGCAGACCCCCGGCAGGCAGCCGACGACTACGACGCTGCCATCCGTGCTGCCGGCGGGGTGGACGTCCAGCTCCTGGGCATCGGGCACAACGGTCATCTTGCCTTCAATGAACCCGGATCCGCTTTCTCCTCCCGCACCCGGGTGGAGGTCCTGGCCGAACGCACGCGTGCCGCCAACGCCCGGTACTTCACGTCCGAATCCGACGTGCCGCGCCGGTGCATCACGCAGGGACTCGGGACCATCCTCGAGGCCCGGCACCTGCTCCTGGTGGTGGCCGGAACGGATAAAGCCGCCATCCTCGCCCGCGCCCTGCACGGCGAGGTCTCGGTGGAATGCCCCGCATCCGTGCTGCAACTGCACCAGCATGTGACGGTGGTGGCAGACGAAGCCGCCGCGGCACTGCTGGCCCCCGGAAGCGGCCAGGTTCCCCTGCGCATTCCCGGCGAGGCTGTTGGCGTCTAGAACCATCCAGGCCTGTCCCGGCCGCCTAAGCGCCACGGCAGGATCCTGCTCGGCCCCCAGCCCACTGCTGCGCCACCCCCAGCCCACTGCTGCGCCACCCCCACCCCACTGCCGCGACACGAAGGCAAAGCAAAAGGGCGCCCACCTTCACGGTGTAGCGTGCAGGGAGATCAACAGCCTGAGGGGGCAGCGCTTGAATATCACCGGGTCCGCCACAGCCGCGCGTCCGGCCCCCGGGGACCTCGGCCGGCGGCGTCCATGAACGCCACACGGCAGGCGCAACCGTTGACGTTGTTCTGGAAACTCATCATCACCCTCTCCGCCGTGGTGGGCCTAGGCACCTGCGCGGGTCTATGGCTCATTTACACGCACTTCCTGATGGCGACGCCCGGGACCATGGCAGTGCTGGAGCGGCAGCTGACCAAGAGCGACGCCATCCCGGCCATCCAGGACGAGGACGGGGAAGCGGTCATCCGTGAAACCCGGAAGCTCGCCTCCTATGAGTCCATGACCTACTACGCCGCCCCGGCCAGGACGTCCGGCGTGGCATGCCTGGTGGGGAAGTACGACCTGGACCAGGTGTCCTACTGGGAAGCCTGCGACTACATCCCCGACGGCCGGGACATCCTGGCGAAAGTGCAGGACCCCGATGGACGGGACATTCTCTTCGTCCCCGACCAGTTCGACCACGGCCCGATGGAACGGGACGGCTGGGTCACCCTGCACCGGAACCTGCTGGTCATGCCCCTCACTGAACCGCGGCAGCCCCAAGCTCCCGAACTGCTGACCCGCAACGCTACCTTGCAGAAGACCGGTTAGCGGCGGTCAGGCCAAGGCGTCGGCGAACCAGCCGGTGAGGGTGGCGGGGTGCGTTATGGCCGTGCCCACCACCACCGCGAAGGCGCCGGCGTCGAGGGCCTGCCGGGCTTGTACCGGCGAATGGACACGGCCCTCGGCAATCAGCGGGACACCGAAACCGGCCGCTGCGATGTCCGCCAGCAACTCCAGGTCCGGGCCGTCGCTCTTGGGGCGCTCGCCGCTGTAACCGGCCAAGGTGGTGCCGATGAGGTCCGCGCCGGCCTCGACGGCGGCGGCCGCATCCGGGAGCGAGCCACAGTCTGCCATGACCAGCGCGTGGGATTCCTGGTGGATCCCGGCGATAGTCTGCGCCAGGGTCAGGCCGTCCGGCCGGTTACGGCGGGTCCCGTCCACCGCCACCACGTGGGCGCCCGCGTTGGCCACGGCCAAAGCGTGCCGGAGCGTGGGCGTGATGAAGACCCCGTCATGCCCGTCCTTCCAGAGCCCAATGACCGGAACCTCGACGGCGGCGCGCGTGTGCTGGATATCGGCCAGGCCCTGAACGCGGACCGCGGCGGCGCCGCCGATCACAGCGGAGGCAGCCACCTGGGCGGTGGTGCGGGGATCCCGCATGGGTTCGCCGGGGTAGGCCTGGCAAGACACGATGAGCCGGGCCCGCAGGGATTCCAGGGCTTCGGGGGACAGGATCATGGAGTGGTTCCTTGGCTGGTGTGGAGGGGCAGGAGGACCAGGCGGGCCGCGCCCACCAGGGCAGCGGCATTGCCCAGGGCCGCGGGTACCACCGGCAGGTCTCCCAGCGCCGGCAGCAGTTCGGCCCGGAGCGCCAGCCGCATGGGCTCCCACCACGGCTCCCCGGCATCGGCCAGGCCGCCGGAGACCACCACGATTTCGGGATCGAGGATGTTGGCCAGGCCGCCCACCGCCTGGCCGGCAGCCGCGGCGGAGGCGTGGAGGGCCTTGGCGGCGGTGGTGTCACCCGCGCGGGCCAAGGCGAACACACCGCGGGCGTCGCGGACAGGGGCGGTGCCACCCAGCCTAAGGTAGGCCTCCAGCAGGGCCGGGCCGGAGGCGATCGCTTCGACGTGCCCTGACCCGCCGCAGACGCACGCCAGCGCAACGCCGCCGTGGTACGCAAGCGGTGAGGCGAAATGGCCCACATGGCCGCCGGCATGCCGGTGTCCCAGGACGGGCCGGCCGTCCACCACGAAACTGCCGCCCACGCCCGTGCCGAACGCCACCAGCAACGAACTTGCAGTCCCTGCGGCCGCTCCGGTCCAGGCCTCACCCAGGGCGTGGGCGTGGACATCGTTCACCGCCCGGACGGACGACGCCGGCAGGTCCAGCCGGGCGGCCAGGCCTGCGGTCAGTGCCGTCCCGGCCCAGCCCCGGATGGCATCCGTGGCGGAGACCACCACGCCGCGGGCGGAATCGATCACGCCGGCGGAACCGATGCCAACCCCTGCCACGGCCAGGCCCTCCTTGTGGGCCCGGCCAACCAACGCGGTAACCAGCGCAGCAGTGGCATCGAGGACGGCGGCCCCGCCGTCACGGTTCAGCGTGGGGATGGTCTCCGAAAACAGGACCTCTCCAGCGGCGGAGACCACTCCCGCAGCCGTCTTGGTACCGCCAAGATCAACACCAACGGCGTACATCACCAGGGTTCTACACCAGGCCGTTGCGTTCGAGGATGACCTTGATCGCGGTGGTCTCTTCTTCGTTCAACGCCTGCATGGGTGCGCTCATGGTGTTGGATTCGATGACTCCCATGATCTGCAGCGCCGTCTTGAAGGCACCCAACCCGGCCGCCCCTCCGGAGACTCGTCCGTTGGGGGTGTAGACGATCTCGAAGAGGTCGGCCAGGCGGTCTTGTTCGGCGGCGGCTTTCGCCCAGTCGCCGGAAGCTGCAGCGTCCACCAGGTTGCGGTAGCCGCGGGGATCCACGTTGCCAAGGCCCGGAACCACGCCTTGTGCGCCGCCGAGCAGGGCACCGTCCACCACCACTTCGTGTCCGGTGAAGATGTCGAAGTTCTCGATGCCACGGGCGGCGAGCAGGAGCTGGCGGAAGGCGACGTCGTCCCCGGAGGAGTCCTTGACGCCGGCGATGACGCCATCGCGGCCCAGCCGGACCAACAGGTCGGTGGGGAGCTTGAAATGGGTGCGGACGGGGACGTCGTAGGCAAAGACCGGGGCGTCAACGGCTGCGTGGATGCTCCGGAAATGCGTCTCGGTTTCTTCGGCGTTGCCGATCGCGTAGTACATGGAGGTGACCACGATGGCATCCGCGCCAAGGTCCACCACCCGCTTGGCTTCCTCGATGACGCGGTTGGTGGTCTGTTCGTTGGCGCCGACGATCAGGGGCACGGAGCCGGCGTTGGCCTCGGCGATGGTGCTGACCACCTGTGCGCGTTCGGCGTTGGTCATGTAAGGCACCTCCGCTGAGGAGCCCAGGACGAAAAGCCCGGACACGCCGCCGTCGAGCAGGTGCTTGGTGAGGTTCTGCAGCGAGGCGGTGTCGATGCTGCCGTCTGCGTGGCGGGGGGTGACGACAGGGGGAATGACGCCCGAGAACTGGGAAGACACGGAAAACTCCAATGCGTGGTTGTGAGAGGTGGGGTTTGAAAATTTCAGGTGTGCAGCAAACTGGGTGCGGCACCGAGGAGTTTGCGGGTGTAGTCGTTCCGGGGGGTGTCGAACACCTGGGCCGCCGGTCCTTCCTCCACGATTTCGCCGAAGTACATGACGCAGATGCGGTCGGAAACGTAGCGGACGGTCTGGATGTCGTGGGAGATGAACACCATGCCCAGATTCAGTTGGGTCTTCAGGTCCGAGAGCAGGTTCAGCACCTGGGCACGGACGGACACATCCAGCGCCGAGGTGGGTTCGTCGGCAACGATGATGTCCGGGTCCAGCGCCAAGGCCCTGGCGATGGCAACACGCTGGCGTTGCCCGCCGGAAACCTGCGACGGCGTTACTTCCGCCGCGGAGGCTGGCAGGCCTACCAGCGCCAGGAGTTCCTTGACTTTGGCGGCCCGGGACGCGGCGTTGCCGATGCCGTGGACCTGGAGCGGGTCGGTGAGGATGTCCTGGATGGTCATGCGCGGGTTCAGTGCCGTGGCCGGGTCCTGGAAGACGACGGAGACGGCGCGGCCAAACTCCTTTCGCATAGCGGCGTTGCGTTTGATGGCCGATTTGCCGTGGAACAGCACCTCGCCGGACGTAGGCGCCTGCAGCCCCACCAGGACCGAGGCCAGGGTGGACTTGCCGCACCCGGATTCGCCAACGATGCCCACCGTTTCGCCGCGGCTGATGGTGAAGTCAACCCCGTTGACGGCCTTGACGATGTTGGGCCGGAAGAGCCCCCCGGTGCGTGCGCGGTGATGAACCTTTACGTCCTTGAGTTCGATGACCGGTTTGCCGGTGGATACGCTCACTTGGCGTCCTCCTTAAGGTGGCTGGCCCAGAAATGGTCCGAGTCCCCGCCCACGGCGGTGAGGACCAGTGCCTGGTTGGGGTCGGCATCGCTGCGCAGCGACCGGGGTGCGAAGCGGTCGCCGCTGGCGAAATCCTGTGGCGAGGGCACGGTGCCGGGGATCTGGTGGAGGCGGGCAGCGTCCGCTTCGATGGAGAGCACGGCACCCAGCAGGCCACGGGTGTATTCGTGTTTCGGGTTCCGCAGCAGTTCGGAGGCACGGGCGGATTCAACCACCTGGCCGGCGTACATCACCGTGATCCGGTGGGCCAGCGAGGCCACCAGCGCCAGGTCGTGGCTGACGAACACCATGGCGAAGCCCAGCTGCTCCCGCAGTTCGTTGAGCAGGTCCACCACCTGCTTCTGGACGGTGACGTCCAGCGCGGTGGTTGGTTCGTCGGCCACCACGATCTTGGGTGAGCGGGAGAGCGCCATGGCGATCAGGACGCGCTGGCGCTGGCCGCCCGAAAGCTCGTGGGGGTAGCTGGCCAGGGTGCGGACCGGGTCCAGCTTGACCATCTCCAGCAGTTCGGCCGGGGTCTTCCGGCCGCCGCGGCGCGTCAGCTGCGTCATCTGGTCCTTGATCTTCATGGACGGGTTCAGTGAGCTGAGCGCGTCCTGGTAGACCATGGCGATCTGTTCGCCGCGAAGCCCCTGGTAAGCCTTGACGTTGCTGTGCCCGGTTCTTGGATCCAGCAGTTCCTTGCCATCGAAGGTGATGGAACCGGTGATCTTCGCGGTCTTGGGCAGCAGGCCCATGATGGCCAGCGACGTGATGGACTTGCCGCAGCCGGATTCACCCACCAGGCCCATGGTTTCGCCTTCGCGGACGGTGAAGGAGACGTTGTCCACGATGGCTGTGTCACCGAAGCGGCCGGGGAACCGGATGGACAGGTTCCTGACTTCAAGGACGGTGCGGGCGCCGGCGGGGACCTGGGGCAACCGGTCGGTGCGGGTGGCCTCGACGGCGGCGAGGAGTTCCAGCTCGCGGTCCAGCAGGGCGTGCGGGTTGGCGGCCGCCACGCGGCGGTCGGTCAGCAGGGCGGAATGGGCCAGCTCGCGCTCGCCGGCATTCGCAGTTGTTGCTTCGCGGACGCCGTCGAGCTCGTGTTCCTCGACGACTGAGGGCTGCGCAACCGAGGTGGCCACCTCGGTGTCCACCGCGGCGACAGCCGCGCCGGCCACCGATGCCGCAGCGCCGTCGTCGTCCTTCACCGCAGGTGCCTTGCGGAGCCGCGGGTTCACCATGGCATCGGTGAGTCCTTCGGCCAGGATGTTCAGCGCCAGCACGGTGAGCAGGATGGTGAGGCCGGCGAAAGTGGTGGCCCACCACCCGCCGGAGAGGACCAGGTTGCGGCCGTACGAGATCACATTGCCCCACGACGGGGCCGGATCCTGCACGCCGGCGCCCAGGAAGGACAGCGAGGCTTCGAGGATGATCGCGTCGGCCACCATCACCGTGGCGAACACCAGGACGGGGGCCGCGGTGTTGCGCACGATGTGCTTGGCCAGGATGTAGAAGCGGCCGGCGCCGATGACCCGTTCCGCCCGGACGTAGTCCTCGCCGTACTGGGCGAGCACGTTGGCGCGGACCACCCGGGCCAGCTGCGGGGTGTAGATGATGGCGATGGCCACGATGATGGTGGGCACCGAGTTGCCGAACGCCGCCAGCAGGACCGCCGCCAGGGCGATGCCCGGGAACGCCATGAGGATGTCCATGAGGCGCATGAGCAGTTCGTTCACGGCCTTGCTGGATGTCGCGGCGAGCGAGCCGAGGAACGCGCCGGCGAGGACCGCCAGTGCCACGGCGCCCAGGCCGATCATCAGCGAGGACTGGGAACCGTAGAGCAGGCGGGAGAAGATGTCGCGGCCCAGCCGGTCGGTGCCGAAGAAGTGCTCGGCGCCGGGAGGCGTGGCCGGCAGGAAGGTCTCCAGCGGGTCGTGCGGTGCCAGGACCGGGGCGAAGACGGCCGCGAGGGCGATCACCACCAGGAAGGAGAGGGCCAGGCGGGAGCCCCAGGGCAGGGCCTTGAAGCGAAGTCCGGGGGCGCTCAGACGTTCAGCGAGTTTGCTGCGCATGGGTCACACGGTCCTGATTCGGGGGTTGATGAGCAGGTAGAGGAGGTCCACGGCAATGTTCACCAGGACAAAGGTCACGGAAATGGTCAGGACCACGCCCTGCACCAGGTTCACGTCCAGGTTGGTGATGCCGTTGAGGATCAGTTGGCCCATGCCGGGCAGCGCAAAGATCATTTCAATGACGACGGCGCCGCCCAGCAGGTAGCCGATCCGCAGTCCCAGCACGGTGACCGGAGTGACCAGGGCGTTGCGGAGCACGTTCCTGGAGACCACTTCCCGGTACGGGACGCCGTTGCCGATGGCGGTGCGGACATAGTCCCGGTCCAGCTCCTCCACCATGGAGGTGCGGACCACCCGGATGAGGGAAGCGGAGACCGGGATGCCCAGTGCCAGGGCAGGCAGCGCCATCGAGTTGAGCCAGCCGCCGAACCCGGATTCCGGGGTGGCAATGCCGCCGGACGGGAACAGCGGTGCCGGGCCCAGGGCGAACCACTGGATCAGCAGGATGCCCAGCCAGAACGACGGCGTTGCCACCGCGGCGATGGAGAAGACCCGCACCAGCTGGTCCTGCCATTTATCCCGGTACAGGGCGCCGATGATGCCGAAGACCAGCGAGACCACAACCGCGATGATGACGCCCAGGAACGTCAGCTGCAGCGTCAGGGGAAAGGCTGAGCCGATCATGCTTGCCACGGATTTCGCCGGCGGAGTGGTGACTCCCAGGTCGAGCCGGAGGAGTTTTCCAAGGAAGCGGAAGTACTGCAGCAGCAGCGGATCGTTCAGGCCGTTGGCCTGCCGGTACTGCTCTTTCGCTTCCTCGCTGGCCCCTTCGCCCAGGGCGCTGCTCGCCTGGTCGCCGGGGGCGGCCTGCAGGACGAGGAACACGAGCAAGGTGATGCCCAGGACCATCAGCGGCAGGGCTGCCAGCCTCCGGCCCAGGAGGCGCAATATCGTGGTCAATGTAGTCTCCGGTTGGTGTGGCTAGGCGGTGCGGCCCACACCAACGAAGGAAACTCCGGTGGTGGGAAGGGGCTTGAAGCCGCTGAGCTTCTTTGCATCCCAGGCGCTGGGAAGCTGGCGGTGGAACAGCGGGTAGAGGGGAACCTCTTCGGAGACGAGGTCAACGATCTGCCCGGTGAGCTTCTTGGCGTCATCCTTGGACGACTGGCCGGCCTTGGTCATGAGGTCCACGAGCTGGGCACGCTCCGGCGTCGAGCCCCAGTAGGCGCGGTTCTTCATCCAGGTGTCACCTGCGTAGAACCAGCTCAGCAGGAGGTCTGCGTCGTTGCCGAAGACGGACGGATCGCCTGGCGCCGCAACCACCTTGTAGTCGCCCTTGCCCACTCGGTCCGTGTACAAGGCACCGGACTGCAGGTTCTTGAGGGTCACCTTGACGCCGGGGATCTTGTTCCAGGATTCCAGCATCAGGGGTGCCACGTCCTTGACCCATGCGGTGTCCGTGGTGAGGAGCTCGAACTCCAGGTTGGAGACGCCGGCCTGCTTGAGGAGGTCTGCGGCCTTGCTGGGATCGTAGCTGTAGACGTTCTTGGCCTTGACGTAGTCCGGGTGGCCCTCCTGGAAGTAGGAGCTGGCCGGCTTGGCGTTGCCGAACAGGGCCTTCTTGATGATGGAATCCTTGTCCAGGCCGTAGTGCAGGGCCTGCCGGACCAGCTTGTTGTCGAACGGCGCGGCGGAGCAGTTGAACATCAGGAACAGCAGGCCGAACGACTGCACGGACTCAACCGTGGCGGCGGACTTAAGCCCCTCCATGTCCAGGTAGGGGACGTCCTCGATGGCCTGGACCCGGCCGGACTGCATGGCGGTCACACGGGCGGCGGCGTCGGAGAGCAGCAGCCAGGTCATGCCCTTGGCCAGTGCCGGCATGGGGCCGTTGTACGCCTGGTTCGCCTCGAAGATGATCTTGTCGTCCTTGACGGCTGAGACCAGCTTGTACGGACCGGTTCCAACGGGCTTGGCGTCGAAGGATTTCAGCTGGTCCGAGCCGGCCGGGAAGTTGGTGAGCGCCTTGGGCACCACCTTTACCACCGAGATGCGCGGTCCGAACCCGGGGAAGGCGTACTTCAGGGTGAATTCCACGGTCTTGGCATCGAGCGCCTTGACGCCCTGGATGAATGGGATGAACTGCGAGAACAGGGACTTGTTGGCGGGATCCATGACCCGGGTGAAGGAGAACACTACGTCCTCGGCCGTGACCGGGGTGCCGTCGTGGAACGTGGCGCCTTCGCGGATGGCTACATGGTAGGTGGTGGGGTTGACCATCTTGGGATCAGTTGCTGCCAGGGCGTTGTAGGGCTCCCGGGTTGCCGGGTGTAGCTCAACCAGGCCCTCGAAGACGTGCAGGTTGGCGGCCATGGGGGTGGCGCCGGAGGAGGAAATGGGATCGAAGCCGGTGGAGAGGGCGTAAGAGATACCGGCCTCGATGGTGAGGTCCTTGTTAATCGGCGAGGTGTTGGTGGTGGAACTGCTGGTGGTGGCGGCGGGTCCACCGCAGGCGGCCAGGGAGCTGGCGAAGGCTGCGGCGAGGCCCATGGCCCCGCCGAGTTTGAGGAAGTTCCGGCGGCTGGCGTCATTGACCAGTGGCAGGTTCTTGATGTTGTTCATTGGCCTCACCGTTCAGGAGATGTTTATCGGATGTAGGATGTCCTAGCTCGTATGGAAAACTGTAAGTCCCATCACAGCCAGCGTCAAGTGGACTAATGTTTCTTGCATTTCCGCCTGGCCTGACGCCAGACCCTTCGCGAATGGAGCTTCCTTGTCCTTGATTGTCGGCGCCTACCCCGCCCAGCCCGTCGAACTGCAGGAGCAGTTCTACCGGGGCCTTGCTGCCATTTCCCCGATCCGCGGACTTGAGCTTCCCTATGGTCCGCATGGCGGGACCGTCTGGCCCGCCGGGGCGCCGGAAACCTGGTCCGCCATGGTCACCGCCATCCCCGGGACCATGCAGCGGCTGGCCGCCAACGCGGCGTTCGGCCTGGCCTCCGCTGACACGGCGGGCCGGCGGGAAGCCCTCGACTTCGCGGCGGGTGTCCGGGAGCATGCCCGCGGGCTGCAGGATGCCGGGCATGAGGTGGAGGCTGTTGAACTCCATTCAGCGCCTACCGGGGGCGCCTCCGCCCGCTGGTTCGAGGAATCGCTGAAGGAAGTCCTGGAGTGGGACTGGGGATCGGCGCGAGTGCTGATCGAGCACTGCGACGCCCCGCGCCCCGGGGCAAGTCCGGAGAAGGGGTTCTTGTCCTTTGCCGAAGAGGTGGACATCGCCGTTTCGCTCCGGAACCAAGGTTTGGAGCGCGTGGGTGTGACCGTTAACTGGGCGCGCTCAGTCATCGAATCAGGCAGTCCTGATACGGCAGTTGAACACCTGTCGCTCGGCCGTGAAGCAGGCGTCCTGGAGGGCCTGGTCTTTTCCGGCTGCTCGCCAAAGGAAACCGGCTTCGGCTATGCGTGGATCGACGCGCACCTCCCCGCGGTGGAGATCCAGGGCGCCCCGCCCAGCTCCATGCTGAACCGCCACGAAATTGACCGGTGCCTGGCCGCGGCGGGTCCGCTCCCCATCCTTGGGTTCAAGGTCGGTCTTGGTCCGGACCAGCTGTCGCCGGAAGAACGCGTGGAGCGGCTCCGGCACATGGCGGTCCTGGTGGGGGAGTAGCGGCTCAGCGCCCGGTGCTCCCTGCCACGGTGATGCCTCCCGACGCGACGTCGCAGCGGAAGGTCCGGGACAGTTGTCGCCTGCCGGCCCCCACCGCTGCTTCCACTGCAAAGGCAACCTCAAACGCGTCCTGTTTCACGTCCTCCGCCGTCACGGTGTAGGTGGGCGTGAAGTAGAGAACCTCCTGGCCCGGCGGGAGGTCGGTTGCCGGAAACTCCCCTGCCCCCGGACCGTGCAGGCGCACGTCCCGGACGGTGTGGCTGCCGTCATTCCGGGCCCGTCCGGTGAATGCCAGAATGTCCCCGGCCTTGTATCCGGGGGTGATGGGGCCGTAGTTCAGGTCCTGTGCCTCCCTGGTGCCCAGGACCTGGACCTGGTCGGGGGAGTAGGCCTGGCCGATCTCCTTCCACGACTCGGCGCCCCAGCCGTCTCCGCCGGGCGCCATCACGTGGAATTCGCCGGCGTTCTGCCACACGGCGGGAAGTCCGGGGGTGATGGACCGCAACTCCATGTCGAAGGCAAGGCCCGGCTCCGATGGCGGCAGGCCGGCGTCGGGCCCTGCTGCATCCGGTGACGAAAGCTGGCCCGTGAGCTGGTCGGGCGGCACCGAGGCAAAAACGATCTCGCGGTAGCCCTGGCGTTCGTACAGCACGCCAATGTTGCCGTCCGGCATGCGGGTGGCGGTGGAGTACGCCGAGCTGCCCGGGCACAGGACCAGCTTGGCAGGCCAGGTGGCGCCGTCGTCGGTCGACAGGCTCAGGACGGTGTTGCGGCGCAGGCTGGGGTCCTGGTTGTTGGTGGCCAGCAGCCAGGAATCCGTGGCCGGCGCGGCCAGGCCGGTGACGGACGGCAATCCGTCGAAGCGGGCCAGCGAACCGTTGTCGCTGGGATCGGGAAGGTCCGCGACCGGAACCGGCGTGCACCAGCTGTGGCCGCCGTCGTCGGAGACGGCGGCAAGGCGGCGCGGCGTGGCCCGGCTGTGCAGGAGCAGCCTGCCATCGCTGAGCGCGGCCACTTTGTTCTCGTTGGGGGCTCCGCCGTCGGCTGTCCCTTCGATCAGCCGGCCGAGTCGCCAGGTGTCGCCATGGTTGTCGCTGTAGGCCGAAGCTGCCATGATCCTGCCCCCGCTCAACACCACATACTGCTGCACCAGCCGCCCCTGGTGCGGGCCGCAGTGGATCTGGATCCCTTGGCCGGCCGCGGCGAAGATGCCCGTGATCTCCCGCGTGCTGCTGGCCTTGAGGTCCGCCGTAATGCGCCGGTGCTGCCAGGTCAGGCCGTCGTCGTCGGACATGCTGAAATCGCAATGCTGGACCTGGTGGTCGTGGTGGTCCATCCCCGGTGTGGCCTCGAAGAAGCCGGCGTGCGTCCCGGCGGCGTGGAAGAGGAAGATCCGTCCGGTCCCGGCGTCAACCAGCAGGCTGGGGTCCCCGAATCCTTCCAGTCCGGTGCCGGTCCGCACCACCTGCTGGCCACTCCAGGTGCGCCCGCTGTCCGCGCTGCGCCTGATCAGCAGGTCGATGGGGCTTGGAAGGTCGTCCAGGTTGGGCCGGCCGTCGTAGGCCGCGAGCAGTGTCCCCTTGGCGGTCACGGCGAGGGCGGGGATCCGGTACTGACGGTAGCCGCCGCGGCCGCGGGCCGCCAGGACGTGCTCGACGGCGGGCCGCGCGGCAGGGATTGCGGGCAGGAGGTGGGATGTCACATCTACAGCATAGCCACCTCTGGCTTTGTGACTGCCGACACATTACATTGGTAGGACGTCGTACGTAGTAGGAGCAATATTTTGATGATCCCGGACGGCGACGCCCTGCCCAGAGCCGCATCGCCGCGGCATCCAGAAAGGTCAGTCCCTTTGCCACATTCCCAAAGACACCGCACACCCCTGACGTTGTGCAGAACCGCCGGGGCAGCCGCCCTGGCCCTGGCACTGCTCGCAGGAGGTGTTGCGGCGCAGGCGGCGCCCATTCCTGCCAACAGTCCCACCAACCCGCCCGGAAGCTTCCAGGAAACCAACCTGGGGGCCGACCGCACCGCGGACAATTTCTTCTACCGCATCCCGGCGCTGACCTACCTCGGCAACGGTGTGGTCCTGGCAGCCTGGGACGGGCGGCCGGGCAGTTCCGCGGACGCACCCAACCCCAACTCGATCGTCCAGCGGCGGAGCACGGACGGCGGGCGCACGTGGGGGCCGGTGCAGGTGATTGCCGCAGGCCACGTGGCCGATGCCGCCGCGCCGAAATACGGCTACAGCGATCCCTCCTATGTCTACGACGCGGAGGCCGGCAAGGTCTTTGCGTTCTTCGTCTACTCAAAGGACCAAGGGTTCGGCGGCAGCCAGTTCGGCAATGATGACGCGGACCGCAACGTCATCTCCTCCGCCGTGATCGAATCCTCCGACGGCGGCCTCACATGGAGCCGTCCGCGGCTCATCACCAATGTCACCAAGCCGGGCACCAGCGCCACCAACCCGGTTGCGGGCGATGTACGGTCCAACTTCGCCTCCTCCGGCGAAGGCATCCAGCTCAAGTACGGCCCCTACAAGGGCCGGCTGATCCAGCAGTACGCCGGTGACGTCCGCCAGGCCGATGGAACGAACAAAATCCAGGCGTACAGCGTCTATTCGGACGACCACGGTGCCACCTGGCACAAGGGCGCCAACGTGGGCGACCGGATGGATGAGAACAAGACCGTTGAGCTTTCCGACGGCAAGGTCCTGCTGAACTCCCGGGACAACGCCAACCAGGGCTACCGGAAGGTTGCGGTTTCCAGCGACGGCGGGGCCACCTACGGTCCCGTCACCCAGGACACGGAGCTGCCGGATCCGGCCAACAACGGCTCCATCGCCCGCATGTTCCCCAACGCTGCCCCGGGCACGGCGGACGCCAGGAAACTGGTCTTTACCAACGCCAATTCCAAGACCGCGCGGGAGAAGGTCTCCGCCCGGGTCTCGTGCGACGACGGCGCCACCTGGCCCGGAGTGCGCACCATCCGTCCCGGTTTCTCCGCCTACTCCACGGTGACCCGGCTGGAGGATGGCAGGTTCGGCGTCCTCTACGAGGGGAACTACACGGACAACATGCAGTTCTCCACCTTCGACGACGCCTGGCTCAACTACGCCTGCGCACCCCTGTCCGTCCCCGCCGTCACCACGGCGCCCGGTGCCACGCAGCAGGTGGCGGTCACGGTCACCAACCAGGAAGCCGCCACCCTGTCAGGGGCCACCGCCACCGTCTACACCCCCACGGGCTGGTCCGCCACCACGGTGCCCGTGCCCGACGTCGCCCCCGGCGCCTCGGTTACCGTCAACGTCGCCCTGACTGCGGCGGCCACGGCCAGCGGGCCCCAGAACCTCAACGCAGCGCTAACGACGGCGGACGGCCGGGTCTCGCAGTTCACGTTCACCGCCACCGTGCCGGTGGCGCCGCAGGTGGGCCTCACCATCACGGGAGCTGCACCCGCCCGGGACGTGGCCGCCAACCCCTATAAAGCCGGCGACGTGCTGGGGTACACCTTCACCGTCAAAAGTACGGCGAACGTGACGGCCAACTCGGTGCCGGTCTCCGGGAACTTCGATTCGGGCTTCCTGCCGCCCTCGGCGCCCAACTGCCGGTACAACAACCTGGCCGCCGGCGCCTCCTACAACTGCACCACGGCCAAGCACACGCTCACCGCGCAGGACATCGACCGCGGCTACTTCGTTCCCGAGGCAACCTTCAGCATCACGGCCAGCGCGACGCCGACGCTCACCAAGACTGTTGCCTTCAGCGGGGCCGCGGTGCCGCTGCGGGACGGGCTGGTGTCCGCCGGCATCGCAGGCAGCCGCAACGACGCCGGCCGCGACCTCGCCACCCAGCCGTACACGGCAGGCGAAGCGTTCCCGTACAAGTTTGATGTCACCAACAGCAGTCCGCTGGTGGAAAAGGTGGTCCCCACCGCCGGCAACTTCAGCCCGTTCCTTCCCGAGGCCCCGGGCAACTGCCGTTACAGCGTCCTCCCCGCGGGACAGGGGTACACGTGTGCCACGCCCCGGCACACCGTGACGGCCGCGGAAGCGGACCAGGGATTCTTTGTCCCGGACTCCACCTGGGAGGTCAGTGCGGCCGGCCAGACTACCCGGACCTACGCGGTGAACGGCGGCGAAACCGACGTGAAAGTCCGGGACGCCAGGCTTGACGGCACCGTTGCGGCCGAGTGGACGGACCTGGACGGCGACCGCTATGCCTCCGCAGGCGACGCCATCACGTACACCTACACCTTGGGCAACGCCGGAAACGTATCCCTGGACAATGTGGACGCCCCGGATGCCGGCATCGCGGCACCGCACCTGGCGCCGGGCGGCACACTGACGGCAACCCGGACGTACAGCCTGACCGCCGCGGACGTCGCGGCCGGGAAGCTTGGACCGGTCACGTTCGCTGCCACGGCAAACAACGGTGCCAAAGGCGTGTCCGCCACGGTGACAGGCGGTGCCATCCAGCTGAATGTGCAGCCTGCCCAGCCGGACCTGGTCCCCGCGCTTGCGGTGCAGGACCTGGACGGCCAGGTGGCACCGTTCGACCTCGGCACCGCGGATAAATACCGCAACGGCCAAAAAGTGGTCCTTGCCGGGCTCGACTACGGCCAGTGGTATTACGTGTACCTGAACAAGCGCAGCTACCGGATCGGCTGGATCTTCCCCACTACGGACAACACGGTGGAATTCATCCTGCCCGCCGGCGTGCAAAACGGCCGCGATGACGTGGTGGTGCTGGACAAGGACGGCAAGCAGGTCTCGTTCGACCGGCTCCAGGTGACCCCGAAAGGTTAGCCCGGCTGCCCAACGGGCAGCATCAATGACGATGGCCCCGGCGGTGATCCCGCCGGGGCCATCCGGGTTGAGGCCCGTGTTCAGTCTCACGCCAACACAGGTGCGGTGAGCCTGCCGTCGCGCATAGTGGCCACCAGGTCCGTCAGCGGCACGAACTCGGTGTCGTGGGTGACCATCACGGTGGCCACCCCGAACTCGGTGGTCACCTGGCGCAGCAGCCCGATGATCGAGGCGCTGCGTTCGTGGTCCAGGGCGGCGGTCGGCTCGTCCACCAGCAGCACTTTGGGATTGCCCATGAGCGCCCGGGCAATGTTCACCCGCTGGCGCTGGCCACCAGAGAGCTGGTGCGGCAGTTTCCGGGCGCTGCCACCGAGGCCGACGACGTCCAGCAGTTCAGCAGCCTTTGTCCGGGCTGCCTTGGCGGACCTGCCCCGCAGGTGCTCGCTGATGATGAGTTGCTCGGCGGCCGTGAGCGATGCCAGGAGGTTGGGCTGTTGGAAGATGATGCCCACCTTGTCCCGGCGCAGGGCGGTGAGGTCCTTGTCCTTGAGGCCGGCCGTGTCCGTGCCGTCAATGCGGACCTGCCCGCGGGTGGGGCGGACCAGGGTGGCGGCGGTGGCCAGGAGGCTGGACTTGCCCGAACCGGACGGGCCCACCAGCGAGACCAGCTGGCCGGCCCGGGCCGTGAGGCTGACCCGGTCCAGGGCCGTGGTGGTCCCGCCGCCGTCGGGGTATTCGAGGGTAACGTCGACCAGGCTCAGGGGAGCAGGGGTGGGGGAGGACATGATGGCGTTCCTTTCGTAAGGGTGGATTAGTTGCCGCCGAGCGCCAGGAGCGCATCGACCTTGGTGACGCGGCGGACCGCCAGTGCGGCACCGGCCAGGCCCAGGGCAATAATCCCGACGACGGGCAGCACCGTGGTGCCGGCGGTCAGCAGGAACGGGGCAGCCTGGGCAGCCAGCGCACCGGCGGCCACGCCCACTGCTCCACCGATGGCGGCCCCGGCAACGAGGACGATCGCGGCCTGGGTCATGGCATCGCGGAGGATGTAGGAGCCGGGGGCGCCCATGGCCTTCAGCACTGCGATGTCGCGGGTGCGCTGGATGGTCCAGACCGTCAGGAAGGCAACGATCACCAACGACGAGATCCCGTACAGGAAGGCCTGCATCAGGGTCAGGGACCCGTTCTCGCTCTTGAAGGAGCCCAATGCTTGGAATGAACCGGTCCGGGATTCGCTGACCGTGCCTGCGGCCGCGTTGGCCTCTGCCCCGTCCACCGCGGCCCCGGGTGCGGAGGTGACGGCAATGACCGTGGCCAGCTGGTCGCCGTCGGACACGTGCGCCACCTTTGCCCACGCGGGGAGCGCCGTCCACACCACGCTGGTGTGCGCGTACCACTGGTCCGGCACCACGGCGGCTACGTCCAACTCGATGCCGCCCACAGATATCTTGTCGCCCTGGCCTGCGGACAGCGCTTCCGCCGTCGAGGCGCCCAGCACCGCGGTTCCGGCTGACACCTCCACCGGTGCCAGCGGGCTGCCCGGCGAGACCCCGAACACCGCGACGTTGGCGGTCCCCGCGCCGCCGGCCGCCTGCGCCCGGGTCTGCGTGATGCCCAGCGGTTCGGCGGACTGGACGCCGGGCTGGTTCTTCCACCTGGCCACCTGCCCGGCCGTCACGGAGCTTTCCGTGTAGGACGCCTTGGGCGTGCCGGCCCCCGGGGCGCCGAACGCGATGACGTCCACCGGCCGGGCGGCAGACGCACCGAGCCTGCCGATTGCCGACGTCGACTGCTCGGCGAGTCCCGCCGTCAGGCCGGACAGCATGACCAACAGGAGGGTAATCAGGGCTACGACGCCGCCCATCATGGCGAACCGGCCTTTGGCGAAGCGGATATCGCGGATTGCCAGGAACACGTTGTTTCTTCTCTCAGCAGGGGTTGGATTATCTTGTCCTTCCACTCTCCCGGCGGAAGCCTGCGGCGGCATCGCGGGGACGGTTGATCCGCAGGCATGGAAAGGTTGAGCCCGGAGTCAACCTTTTGGTTGATCCGGCACCGGCGCGCCCGGCATAAGCTGATGGAATGCCTGCCACGCCCCTGCCGCCGTCACCGCAGAACACCGGCGGTGCCCCGGCAAAGGGGCCGCTGGACGCCTTGGAAAACGCGTCATCGGCTGCGATCCTCCGGGTCCTGCGGGTCACGCTGCACGCCGGGTTCGCGGTGCTGTTGGCAGTGGCGCTGGTACGCATGCTGGTGGCCGGTAATTCACTGCGCTGGCTGTGGGCGGCCGCCGCCGTCGTCCTTGCCGTCATCTACCTGGCCGGCACCGTCCTGGAAAAGCGGCACGCTGAAGCCCGGATCGGCTTCAACCCCCGGCGCTACGGCCTGCTGTGGCTGGGCCTGGTCACGGCCCTGTGGGCGGTGCTGCTTGCCGGGAGTGCCGACTTCGCCTGGCTGGCCTTCCCCATCTTCTTCCTGCATCTGCACCTGCTGCCGCGGCGCCCGGCGCTGCTGACGATCACCCTGATGACCGTGGCGGTGATCGTCTCCCAGTGGGCAGCGAGCGGCGCGCCGGTCCCGCCTGCGGCCGCCGTGGTGGGGCCCGTGCTGGGCGCGGTGTTCTCCGTGATCACCGGCCTTGCCTATGCGGCCTTCTACCGGGAGGCCGAGAACCAGCGGCGTGCCGCGGACGAGCTGCGGCGCACCCGCGAGGAACTGTCCCGGACACAGCACCAGGCCGGGGTGCTGGCGGAGCGGGAGCGCCTGGCCCGGGAGATCCACGACACCCTGGCGCAGGGGCTGTCCAGCATCGTGCTCCTTGGGCGGGCGGCCGAGCAATCACTGGCCGGCGGTGACGAACCGGCGGCGGCCGCCCGGCTGGCGCTGGTACAGCAGACCGCAGCTGACAACCTTGCCGAGGCCCGCAGCTTTGTGCGCGGGGTGTCCTCGCCGCACCTTGAGGGGGCCACGCTGGTGGAGGCCCTGCGCCGGCTCTGCGGGACCACGGAAACCGGCGCCGCAGCCGCCGGGCTGGCGCTGCGATGCCGGCTGGAGGTGGACGGTGAGCCGCAGGATCTTCCCCAGCCCGTGCGCGTGGCCCTGCTGCGGGCGGCGCAGGCGAGCCTGGCCAATGTCCGCGACCACGCCCGGGCGGCGAACGCCGTCGTCACCGTTGCCTTCCTTGGCACCGAGGTGACCATGGACATTTACGACGACGGCACGGGCTTTGAGCCGTCCCGTGCGGCCGGTGCCCCGGACGCTGCGGACGGCAGCGGGTTCGGGCTGCGTTCGCTGCGGGAGCGCGTTGCCGGCTTGAACGGCTCGCTGGCGGTGGAGTCCGCACCGGGGGAGGGGACGGTGGTGGCCATCCGGCTGCCGGTGGACGGTGCCAATTCGGACGGTGCTGTTTCGTCGCTGGAGGGAGGAAGCGATGGGTGAGGTCCGGGTCCTGCTGGTGGACGACCACCCCGTGGTGCGTGCCGGCCTGCGGGCCATGCTGACGGGGTTCGATGGCATTTCCATTGCCGCTGAAGCCTCCGACGGCAGGGCTGCACTGCATGAACTGGCGCGGTTGGCGGCGCTGGGCGGGATGCCGGATGTGGTGCTCATGGACCTGCAGATGGGGGAGGGGATGGACGGCGTCACCGCCACTGCCGAGATCCGGAAGCTCCACCCGGCTCCGCCGGTGCTCATCCTCACCACCTACGACACCGACGCGGACATCCTTGCCGCTGTCGAGGCCGGGGCCAGCGGGTACATGCTGAAGGACGCGCCCCCGGAACAGCTGCGGCAGGCGGTGCTGCAGGCCGCGGCCGGCGGCACGGCCTTGGCGCCGCGGGCGGCAGCGCTGCTGATGGACCGGATCAGCAATCCGGGAACCTCGCTGACACCGCGGGAAGTCCAGCTGCTCGAACTGTTGGCCACCGGCCTGTCCAACCGGGCCATCGCCAGGCAGGTTTTCATCTCGGAAGCCACGGTCAAGACCCACCTGGTACACATCTACGGCAAGCTCGGCGTGGACAACCGCACCGCCGCCATCGCCGCAGCCACCCAGCGGCGCATCATCCGGCCGCCGGGCGCCAGGGGCTGAGCTGCAGTACGTTTATTCCACTGTGTTTACGGAGGGCACTGTTAACGTGGGCTGCCAGTCCCGTGCCACGCTGCTCAAAGGAGAACGAATGTCCCGTCCGGTTCCAGCCGTTGATGCCCTTCTTGCCACCTACGGCGCGGCCGATGCCTGCGCAGCGGAGCTCCTGTGCGACACCCACGATCCCGGCGCCGTTGCCTTTACGGTGATTGCAGCGGACCTCTCCGCGGAGGACATCACCTACGGGGAGCTCCGGCAGCGTTCGGAACGGGGAGCCGCCGCCTTGGCGGAACTGGGGATCGGGCCCGGAGGCGCCGTGGCCACCCTGATGGGAAAGTCGGCAGACCTGGTGGTCATGCTCCTGGCCATCTGGCGGCGCGGGGCAGTCCACGTGCCGCTGTTCACGGCCTTCGCGTGGCCAGCCATCGAACTTCGCCTCACGGCGTCCGGTGCCAAGGCGGTGATCACCGACGCCGACCAGCGGACGAAGATCCAGGAAACCGGGGCCGCCGTGGTGGTGGCCGGTGCGGAGGCCTCCCTTCCCGACGTGGCGCTCAGCCCCCTCCTGGCCAGGCAACAACCGGGCATCGCCGCCGAAGCCGTGGGCGGTGACGGTACCCTGGTGCTGATCTTCACGTCCGGGACCACCGGCGCCCCCAAGGGCGTGCCGGTGCCGCTCCGGGCGCTGGCCGCCTTCCGCCAGTACGTCGAACTGGGCCTGGACGTCAGCGAGGATGATGTGTTCTGGAATGCCGCGGACCCCGGCTGGGCCTATGGCCTGTACTACGGGATCCTCGGCCCCATGGCGGCGGGGCGGCGGAACCTGCTGCTGCGCCCCGGGTTCTCCCCGGACCTCAGCTTCAAGGTGGTGGAGGCGTTTTCCGTCACCAACTTCGCCGCGGCTCCCACGGTGTACCGCACCATGCGCGCGAAAGCCGGCGCCGGAACAGGTCCTTTCCACCTCCGGCGCGCCTCGTCCGCCGGCGAACCGTTGACCCCGGAGGTGATCAGCTGGGCCCGGGAAATGCTTGGGGTTCCGGTGCGGGACCACTACGGACAGACCGAACACGGGATGATGATCATCAACGCCTGGCAGGACGACGTCAGGACGGAGCTGCGGCCCGGTTCCATGGGCCGGCCCCTGCCGGGGTGGAGCTGCGCGGTCCTCAAGGACAACGCTGACGAACCGGCCGCGCCGGGTGAGCTGGGCCGCGTTGCCGTAGACGTCGCGGGGAGTCCCATGATGTGGTTCCGGGGGTACCAGGACGCGCCGGAGAAGACGGCCGAAAGATTCACTGCGGACGGCAAGTGGTACCTGACCGGTGATGCGGGCATGGTGGACCAGGACGGCTTCTACTTCTTCTCCTCCCGGGATGACGACGTGATCATCATGGCCGGATACCGGATTGGTCCGTTCGAGGTGGAGAGCGTCCTGTCCACGCATCCGGCCGTGGCGGAAAGCGCCGTGGTGGGCGCCCCCGACGAACTGCGCGGAGAAGTCCTGGAAGCCTACGTTGTCCTGGCCGGCGGGACCACCGGAAGTGACGCCCTGGTGGCCGAACTCCAGGCCCTGGTCAAGACGCAATTCGCCGCCCACGCGTATCCGCGCCGCATCCACTTCGTCGAGGACCTGCCCAAGACGCCGTCCGGAAAGCTGCAGCGCTACATCCTGCGGCAGCAGCGGGCCGCTTCCCCCGGCAGCTAGCAGGACCCGAACGGACGACGACGGCGGCACGGAACCCGTGGCTGGGAACCATGGGAGCCGCACACCGCCGTCGTGGTTTCCTTGCGGTCCCCTCAGCGTTCCCGCTCGCCCTGCCCCGTCAGGCGGCGCCGGGGAGCAGGCCCTGCCTGGCGAGGTCGCCGGCGACGAGCCGGGCCAGTTCGCCGGCGCCGGCCCGGTTGGGGTGCAAGGTGTCGCCGGTCATGAACAGCGCCAGCGTTGCCTCGGGACCGATTTCCGTGAAGTACGCGGAGGACAGGACGTTGAGGTCCACCAGCGGGACGTTCTCCTCTTGGGCGAGGGCCACCGTGGAATGCCGGTACCAACGGTCCACCGCAGAGTGGACGCCGTCCACGAAGTCCGTGGCACGTCCTTGGGGCGTGACCAGGACCGGGGTGGCGCCGGTGGCCGCCACCTGGCGGACCATGTCCCTCATGATCTCCTTGAACTCGGCCTCTGTGGTCGCGTTCTTGGCGGCGGTATCGTTGATGCCCATCTCCAGCAGGAACAGGTCGCCGGGCTTGATGTACGTCAGGATGGCCTCGAGCTGGCCGTCGTTGCGGAAGCCGCGGGCGATCTGGCCGCCGGTTGCCATGTTCCGGATGTCGAAGGCCGCCGGGTCAGCGTACTGCGGGAGCAGCTGGCCCCAGCCGCCCTGGACACTGGACTCCAGGGGGTAGTAGTTGGCCACCGTCGAGTCGCCGCCCACCCAGATGGTTGGGTCCATGGCCGGGTGGCGGGACACCTTCTCGATCTCCAGTGAGCTGAGCGTGAAAGCTGTCCCCGCCTTGCCCTCGGTGACCAGGAGGTTCAGCTGGCCGTCGGTCACGGGGATCTCGAAGGAATCGGTGGCCCCGTTGCCGGTCATGTTCATGACCTGGAAGACGCCTTCGGCGGCGACGCTGGCCCGTGCCGTGTCGCCCAGGGTGACCGTGACCTTATAAAGGCCTTCCTTCAGGTCCACATTGAAGGTGTTGGTGCTTTTGGTGCCGTATTCAAGGAAGCGCACGGCGTCGCTGCCGGCGCCGGTTCCCTTGGCCGGGACGTTGGCCATGTGTTCCGGGGTGTTGAAGCCGTACCGCTTCCCAGGGCTGTATGCGTCAGTTGCGCTGACACCGGTGTATCCCTGTTCCACCGAGCCGCCGCTAAAGTCGAAGCGGTAGTTGCTGGGCTCCGCGTTCGCGGCCGGGGCAACGAAGGTCAACCCGGCGCCTGCCGCGAGGACCGCCGCCGCAATGCCGCCGGCCCAGGTGCGTTTCGCCGTCGAACCTCTCCGATCACCTTTGTTGGCGTTCACAGGCATGGTCATCTCCCTTGATGAGCGTGATGGATGGGCGCCGGCGCACGATTCGGATTTGTATCGATTCAACCGGCGTGTTACAGCAGTTGTAACAGTGTTCGCCAAGATTCGTCAAGGCCCTGCGCCCTGCTGCCCCTGCAGTCGTTGCCGACTGATGTGACGGGCTCGTTTCTCAAGAAATCAACGCGCTACCGGCGGAAATTTCCCTTATTACGCGGTCTTCTTGACTCAACATTGCAGTTTCGTTTCCGCTTCTTTGCCGCTCATTTGAGGTCCGGTTGGAACACTCAAAGAAACCGATTCAACGAATATTGGGGTGGTCGAATTGATGTGCCTTGCGGCGAAATCCAGGGGAATAGGCAGCCCGTGGCTTTCCCGGCAGATGGTGATTGCGTGATTACCGTCATAATTCCAGCCCACAATGAAGAAGCGGGTATTGGCGAAACCCTTAGGTCGCTCCGGAACCAGACGGTTGTTCCGCACCGGGTCATTGTCGTGGCGGATAACTGCACCGACGCCACCGAGGAAATATCCCTGGCTGCAGGTGCGGAGGTGGTCAAGACCAAAGGCAACACTGACAAGAAAGCCGGAGCGTTGAACTTCGTTCTGGCGGGCTTGCTGCCGGACGCAGCGGCGGAGGATCTGATCCTGGTACAGGACGCGGACTCGCAGCTGAGTCCGTACTTCATTGAACGCTCCGTGGGCTATCTGTCGGCGGATCCGCGGCTCGGCGCGGTGGGCGGCGTCTTCAGCGGCGGCAGCGGCGGTGGCTTCGTGGGGCACCTCCAGCGCAATGAATACGCCCGTTATGCCCGGGACGTCCGCCGCTTGAAAGGAAAATGCCTGGTGGTCACGGGCACGGCGGCCCTGTTCCGGGTGCGGACCCTGCGCGACGTGGTGCAGGGTCGCCTGGCAGGTGTCCTGCCGCCGGGAAACGGCAGGGGCGGCGTGTATGACACCTCCGTCCTGACGGAGGACAACGAACTGTCCTTTGCGCTGCTCACCCTCAAGTACCGCATCCGTTCCCCGGCGGACTGCACCCTGGTCACGGAAGTCATGCCCACGTGGCGTGAACTGTGGGCCCAGCGGCTGCGCTGGAAGCGCGGCGCCGTGGAGAACTGCGTCCAGTATGGGTGGACCCGGGTCACCCGCCCGTATTGGGGGCGGCAGTTCCTCTCGGCGGTCGGCGTCGTGGTGACGATCGCCTATCTCAGTACGGTGGCGGTTGCACTGGCCACGGGCGCGGGAATGCAGATTCAGCCTTTCTGGCTCGCCGTGACCGGTGTCTTCGTGATCGAACGTGTAGTGACTGTGCGCCTGCGGGGGTGGCGGTACATGCTTGCCGCCCTCACCATGTACGAGCTGGTCATCGACCTGTTCCTGCAGGCAGTCCACGCGAAGGCCTATGCAGATGCAGTATTCAACAACAAGAAAGCGTGGTAACCCATGTACAACAATCCAGCCATTCCCGCGGCAGCCGGTGCCGGGTCCGGAACCCTGGCCATGACCGGCGCGGGCGATGTGTTCTGGTTCGCCCTGGCAGCCTTTGCGCTCCTGGCACTCGGCATCGCCATCAAGAGGATCCTTCCCGTCCGCAGTTCCAGGTAGTCGCCGCTGCCGCGGGCCATTGGACCTGCGACATCGTTCCACCCGGCGGAGCCGCGGACACCGGTCACGGGAAATGCGGCATACCCTCGCGGTGCGCCGCATTTTCCGTGCCAGGGCATGGGACACGGCGGAACTGCACGCCTACGTGGTGACGCTGACCGGGCTGGAACACGCTGAGGGGTCGCAGATCTTGTAGGTGGTGGTGATGCCGCCCTTGACGCTGGTGGTGTAGCTCCCCGTATTGGGAACGGGCTTCTGCGTGTTGTTGGTCCACAGGGTGACGTTGGCGCCCGCCGCTCCGCTCCATGCCAGGGTGGTGGACCTGGCGGACTTGGACTTGGTGGTGGAGGCGCTGAGTTTGATGGCAGATACGGGCGCCAAGGGTGCAGGCGCTGCGGCGGCGGTGAAGGAAAAGTCCCGGACCACAACGCTCTCCGGCTTCACGTGGGCGGGATCGCCGCCCCCTCCGCCGGTTACCCAAAGGTTGAAGTGGATCTGTTCCTTGGCCGGGACCGGCACGGTGGGGCCCTCGAGGACCGTATGCTTCAGGAGCGGGCCCGTGTAGCCTTCGCCGGCAAACGTGTCGAACGTAATCCGCCCCGGTTCCCAGACCATCCGGTGCGTGGTGATGGGGCTGTTCGTTACGCCGAAGGTGACGGTGTTGTTGCCCTGGCCTGCCGGTTTGGTGGCATCAAACCAGTAGCCGTGCCCCTGCGTCACCGGCCAGGACTGGCCGTAGGCCGCTCCTCCACCCCAGGCCGACGCCTCGCACAGGTCAATTTCGTTGTAGCCCGGAGCCGCGAGGGGGTCATACGTGAAAAGGCAGCCCCAGACGACCTCCTTTTGAAGCGAGGTCAGGTCCTTTGCCACCGTTGTGCTGTAGGTGCCGTAGCCAAACCCCTGCCGGGTGGACTGGAACTCCGCCCCGACCGGTGCATCCCCGGTGGGATTCGTGAGGTTCAGCGTGACGTAGCCATTCGCGTCAGGGTTGCTGACGTTGGCTGCGGCGAAAAGCTTGTTGTACTGGGGCGCACCGCCCCAGAATCGCTTTTCCCAGTTGAAGCCCTTCCACGTGAAGTTGCCGGCAGGCCCCGGGTTGGGATCGAGCGGGGTGGTGTCCGCGGCCTGCGTGGGAGCCATGCCTGCCACTGTAGCCAGGGCAACAGCCGCGAGCACTGTCCATGCTTTGCCGCGGCGGGCGGGACGGGAGGAGGAAAAGCGGAGACAAGTCATGCGAACGCCCCTATCAGATGCTCCCAGCGAGCAACTTTGCGCCCCCAGTTGAGCACAGGTTGATCATCAGGCACCCGCTCGGATAAAGGCAATAGTCAGTCCCAAATTTCCAGGGCAGCCTTATTCTCAGCAAAGACGCATTTCTCAATCAAGATCAAGATGCGCGCACAGTATCCGAAAGAATGGCAATTCAGCCAGACGATTGGGTAATCTCCTTGGAGACGCAATGGCGCGATTCGCCGGCCATCCACACATCATTTGACTCCGAATTAATTCTGGCTGTTTGTTTTACTGCATCAGGGGCATGCCTTGGGCTGCTGCCCGGTGAGCACCGAAAGGCGCCGAGGAGTGCGGTGCACGCAGAACCCGGCCGGCAATCACAACTTTTTAATGGGGGCATGGATGGTTGAGCGCGGCGTTGCCGTGGTGGTGGAAGACGACGACGATGTGCGCACCGTTTTGGCGGACGTCCTGTTGCAGTCGGGATTCGCTGTCAAAACCGCATCCACGGGAAAGGATGGAGTGGAGGCCGTGCGGAGCCGCCATCCGGACATCGTCCTGATGGACGTGGGCTTACCCGACTTTGACGGCTTTGAGGCGTCGCGTCGGATCCGGACCTTCAGCGACGCCTACCTGATCATCATCACCGGCCGGGTGGATGAGGCGGATGCCTTGATGGGTTTTGAAGCCGGCGCGGACGACTACCTGCTGAAGCCGTTCCGGCCCAGGGAACTCCGCGCCAGGATCGGTGCCATGCTTCGCCGGCCCAGGAGCCTGGGGCCATCCGCGCCGGAAGCACCTGCTCCTGAAGTCCGCCCGCCGGCCGGCCATCCGGACCCGGCGCCGTCCCTCCCGGCACCCGGCGGACCTGCAGGTGCGGGCAAGCCCGCGAACCAGCGTTACGACTTCGCGCACAAGGGCCTGACCCTGCACGAGGACTCGCGGCAGGCGGCCATCAACAGTGTGCCCGTTGAACTCACCCGTACCCAGTTCGACCTGCTGCTGGTCCTCATGGAAAACGGCCGGACGGTCCAGACCAAGGCCGACCTCGTTCGAAGGCTGCGGAACGAGCCGTACAACACTGGTTCGTTCGTCACCGCGGGCGAGGAACGGACGGTGGAGGTTCATCTTGGCAACCTTCGACGGCGGCTGGGCGACAGTTCACGCCGGCCCCGATGGGTGGAGACCGTCCGTGGTGTCGGGTACCGCCTCACGAGCGAGTGAATTCTTGCCCTGTCCCGGCGGGACGCATCAGCGCAGCCGCTCAAGGTTGGCTCAAGATTGGCCAAAGAAGTCCGGGACACGGGTTGGGGCCGCCCGCCGGCCGGTAATTCTTAAGAGCTTCCAGGCCAGTTCCCCGGCAGGAAGTACTGGAAGCCCCCGCGCTGGAGCGAGACTCGCGCGGGGGCTGTCCCAATGTTCCTGACCTCACTGTCCTGCGGAGGACACCGCCACGAAGTGCTCCACCACGGGAAACGGCTGGTAGAAGTGGTGCAGCAGCTGGCGCCATTGCTGGTACTCGGGGGATCCACGGAAGCCGAGGGTATGGTCCTCCAGGGTCTCCCACTCAACGAGGAGCAGGTAAGTGCCAGGCGACTCAACCGACCGGGAAAGCGACAGCGTCCGGAAACCGGGCATTGAAACGATAATCGCCCGGGCCTGGCCGAAAGCGGCCTCGAATTCCTCTTCCCGGCCCGGCAGGACCGGAAGCAGGGCGTGTTCGGTAATCACCGGGCAAGCCTGGCAGAACCTGCCGTCTCTCCGGTGCCGATCCAATAGCGCCGTTTGCCGCTGCGGGAGTCCTCGTAGCGGCCGCCGTTCTTTTCGATCGTTGCCTGTGACCCGGCGTTGTCCTCGTCGCAGGTCAGGAGAACCCGTTCGATTCCGAGCGCCCTGGCCACCGGGAGGGCATCAGCCAACGCCTTCGCAGCGTGCCCGTGGCGCCTTGCCGACGGCCGGACGCTGTAACCGATATGGCCGCCCTCATTGAGGAGGTAGTCGTTGAGTTCATGCCGGATGGCCAGTGAGCCAATGACCGTAGCACCGTCCACGATCCACAGGTAGGTGCAGGGGACGTACCCGGGTTTGCGCACTGTTTCCGGTTTGGCGTCGTTTGCCAGTGCTTGGACCAGCTGCGCAAAAACGGTGGGGTCCTTGAAGTCCTCCAGCTCCCAGCCGTCAAGGCCGGCGCCATCCATGCGGGCTCCGTCGAATTCCGTGGCGGCCTCCAGCCAGGAAGCTTGCAGGCCGGTGTCAGGGCTGGTGAGATGGGCCATTCAACGATCGTAGCCGAGCCGCAGGGGCGGGTGCGGTGGGCCCGGAGCAACGGGCCGGGCACGCCTGCATTCACCATGGACAACAGAACGCGCCGAATTTTAAAATTGAGAGCTGGGACCCCCGAGAAGAATGACGGAAAGGGTTCGAGATGGGAATTGAAGAAGACGCGGCAGTGGTGCGGCGCGGTTACGAAGCCTTCAACACAGGCGACGTGGAAACCCTCAAGGGGCTGTTCGCCCCTGATGCCGTCTACCGGGTTGGCGGCAACGGCGGCCTTGCGGGTGACAAGCATGGCCAGCAGGAAGTCATGGGCTATTTCGGCGAACTGTTTTCCCGGTCCGGCGGAACGGTCAAAGTTGAGTTGCGGGACGTGATTGCCGGTGAACACCACACCATTGGCCTGCAGACCGCTGAAGCGCAACGCAACGGGCAATCGATGAAGCAGGACGGCGTCCTGGTCTTCACCTTGAAGGACGGGAAAGTCACGGAGGTGAGCGAGTTCCAGGAGGACACCGCCACCGCCTCGGAGTTCTGGTCCTGAACCTTCGCAGCCGCCCAGAAACCGGCCGTAGTTCCGGGCCGGCCGCACCGGCGGCCGGCCCGGAACACGGGCCCATCAGTTCAGGTCGAAGCGGTCCAGCTCCATGACCTTCGCCCAGGCGGCAACGAAGTCGTTGACGAACTTTTCCCCGGCGTCCTCGCTCGCATAGACCTCGGCCAGGGCCCGCAGCTGCGAGTTGGAACCGAAGACCAGGTCCACCGCGGTGGCGGTCCACTTCAGCTCACCGGTTGCGGCATCCGTGATCTCGTAGGCGTTTTCCTCCGATTCTGAGGCCTTCCATTTAGTGCCGGGCGAGAGCAGGTTGACGAAGAAGTCGTTGGTCAGCACCTGTGGCCTGTCGGTCAGCACGCCGTGGCTGGAGCCGCCCACGTTGGTGCCCAGGGCACGCATGCCACCCACCAAAGCCGTCATCTCCGGCGCGGAGAGGTCCAGCATGTACGCCTTGTCCAGCAGCAGCGTCTCCGGCTGGAGCTTGACGCCGGCACGCAGGTAGTTGCGGAAGCCGTCTGCCCTGGGCTGCAGGTACTGGAAGGATTCGACGTCGGTCTGCTCCTGGGCGGCGTCGGTGCGGCCGGGCCGGAACGGCACCGTGACGGGGAACCCGGCGTCGGCTGCTGCTTTTTCCACGGCGGCGGCGCCGCCGAGGACGATCAGGTCCGCGAGGGAGACCTTCTTGCTGCCGGTTTGTGCCGCGTTGAACTCCTCCTGCACGCGCTCCAGCACGGGGAGGACGGTGGCCAGCTGCTCCGGTTCGCCGGCTTCCCAGCTGCGCTGCGGTTCCAGCCGGATGCGGGCCCCGTTGGCGCCGCCGCGCTTGTCGGTCTTCCGGAACGTCGCAGCGGAGGACCACGCCGTTCCGGCCAGCTGCGGAATGGTCAGGCCCGAATCCAGGAGCTCGGCCTTGAGCTGGGCGATGTCCTGTCCGTTGACCAGTTCATGGTCGACGGCGGGAACAGGATCCTGCCACAGCTGCGGCTCCGGAACCCACGGGCCAAGCATGTGCGGACCCACGGGCCCCATGTCGCGGTGCAGCAGTTTGTACCAGGCCTTGGCGAACGCCAGCGCAAACTCGTCCGGGTTCGCCAGGAAGCGCCGTCCGATCTGCTCGTAGGCGGGGTCGAAACGAAGCGACAGGTCCGTGGTCAGCATGGTGGGGCGGTGCTTCTTGTGCGGATCGTGGGCATCCGGGATGATCTCCGGGGCATCCTTGGCAACCCACTGGTGGGCGCCGCCCGGGCTCTTGACCAGTTCCCACTCGTATTCGAACAGGATCTCAAGGAACCGGTTGCTCCACTGCGTGGGCTTGTCCGTCCAGGTGACCTCCAGTCCTGAGGTGATGGTGTCGCCACCGTTGCCGCTGCCGTAGGTGCTGAGCCAGCCCAGGCCCTGCGACTCCAGGTCGGCCGCTTCCGGTTCAGGGCCAACATGGGCGTCGGCGGGGCCGGCACCGTGGGTCTTTCCGAAGGTGTGGCCCCCGGCGATCAGCGCGAAGGTCTCTTCATCGTTCATCGCCATCCGCTTGAACGTCTCGCGGATGAACGAGGCCGCAGCCACCGGGTCCGGGTTGCCCCGGGGACCTTCAGGGTTGACGTAGATCAGTCCCATTTCGGTGGAGCCGACGTCCTCGGCCATCGTGGCGTCGCCCGTGTACCGCTCGTCGCCCAGCCAGGCGTCCTCCGGCCCCCAGAAGATCTGCTCAGGCTCCCACACGTCCTCCCGGCCGAAGGCGAACCCGAACGTCGTGAAACCCATGGACTCGAGGGCCACGTTGCCGGCCAGGACCAGCAGGTCCGCCCAGGACACCTTCTGGCCGTACTTTTGCTTAACCGGCCACAGCAGCCGCCGGGCCTTGTCCAGGTTGGCGTTGTCCGGCCAGCTGTTCAGCGGGGCGAACCGCTGGCCGCCGTCGCCTGCCCCGCCGCGGCCGTCGTGGACGCGGTAGGTACCGGCGGCGTGCCAGCTCATCCGGATCATCAGGCCGCCGTAGTGGCCGAAGTCCGCCGGCCACCAATCCTGCGAGGTGGTCAGGACCCCGGTGATGTCCCGCTTGAGGGCCTCGACGTCGAGCTTTTCGAATTCCTCGCGGTAGCTGAACGAGGATCCCAGCGGGTTGCTGGCCCGCCCGTGGGCGTGGAGAACGGAAAGGTCCAGCTGGTTGGGCCACCAGTCCTGGTTGGTCCGCGGCCGGGTTCCCTTGGGCTGGGGTGTGTCGATTGCAGGGTTTTCACTTTCGCTGCCCTGGGCCGTGGCGCTTCCATGGGCCACCGGGCACCCGTCGCCGGCATTCTGCTCCGGGCTTTGGGCGCTTCCGGGAGCGGGTACCGGGGGATGGTCTGGGCGTTCGGTCATGTGCTTCTTCCTTCCGTGGGGCCGAGGCCGCGGTTGGACTCGGGCAGCCGGTGCAACCCTCCCATTGGAACATAGACGCAGGAGAGGAGAAGCCCCTTTTTTGCCGGGATATGGCTCCGCCCGGGAGCATCCGTAACAGTTGGTCAACCGGTTGTGGGACATCCGCCGCCTTATTTCATAATTAAAAGCGCGGATTCCGGGGGGCAGATCCGCGCGCCAGCCATCCGGTCCCACCTATTGCCTGCGGACTTTCAAAATTTCAGGAAACAACTCCATGGACGGTTCAAGCCTTGTAGCCCTCTTCCTTGCGAGGAGCGACGATACTGCCACCAGCGCGTTGCCGCGTGCGCCCAAGAGGGTCCGGGTGAAGAAACCGGGCCTGTCGCGCTGGTCCGTCCTGCGCGGCCGGCTGGCGAGTGCACTGCACCGGATTGCCTGGGCGGTCGAGCCCGACACGAAGGGCACCTTCTAAGCCCTGCCCGTCTACCTGCGGATGGCGTGGCCGGGGGACTCGGACAACCCGGCCCTGCCGCCGGTCATCGCGCTCGCCGAACGGGTCTGGCCCGATGCCCCCGGAACAGCTGCCGGCTAGGGACGGAATATCTGCCGGAGGCTGCGGCTTGTCGCAAGAGGGCCGTCGTCGGCACAAGCATGCCGGCCCAACCTCCCGGCGCGATGCAGCGCGCGGGCCTTCCGCCACAGCGGAAGGCCGCGCTGGCGCGCGGAGACTCCCGGTACCTAGAGAAGGAGCACCATGACCATCGGATCAGGAACAACGGCAGGCAACGGACGGACCGCCCTGGTGGTGGGTGCCACCGGCATCGCAGGGTCCGCACTGGAGGATACCTTGGTGGGCGAAGGCTGGACAGTCCTCGCCTTGTCCCGCAGGCCCGGAGCCGAGCGCCCCGGCGTCCGGTGGCTCTCTGCAGACCTGACCTCGGCTTCATCGTTGGCCGCTGTACTCGGTCCGGAAAACCCGTCCCACGTCTACTTCACCGCCTGGTCGCGCCGGGCCACCGAGGAAGAGAACATTGCCGTCAACGCGGGCATGGTGCGTGACCTCCTCGCGGCGCTCCGGGGAAAGGACGTGGCCCACGTCGCCCTGATGACCGGACTCAAGCACTACCTGGGGCCGTTCGAGGCATACGCCGCAGGGGAAATGCCGGACACGCCCTTCCACGAGGAGGAACCGCGCCTTCCGGTACGGAACTTCTATTACGCCCAGGAGGACGAGCTCTGGGCGGCAGCGGCCCGGCAGGGATTCACCTGGTCCGTGCACCGCGCGCACACAGTGATCGGGCACGCGGTGGGCAACGCCATGAACATGGGCCTCACCCTGGCGGCGCAGGCCACGCTCTGCCGGGACAGTGGGGAGCCGTTCGTCTTCCCGGGCTCCGAGACGCAGTGGAACGGCCTGACCGACATGACGGATGCGGGCCTGCTTGCCGAGCACATGCTCTGGGCTTCCACCACCCCGGCGGCGGCCAACGAGGCCTTCAACATCGTGAACGGCGATGTGTTCCGCTGGCGCTGGATGTGGCCGAAACTCGCGGCGTACTTCGGTATGGAGTGGGAGGGCTACCAGGATGCGCCCCGTCCGCTCGAGCAGTCCATGGCGGGACGGGCGGACCAATGGCGGAAAATTGCCGCTGACCACAACCTCAGCGAACCGGAACTGGACCGGGTGGCGTCCTGGTGGCACACGGACGGTGACCTGGGGCGCGGCATCGAAGTGGTCACGGACATGGGCAAGAGCAGGGATGCCGGCTTCACGGGATACCGGCGGACGCTGGATTCCTTCACGGCACTGTTTGACCGTTACCGCGCCGACAATCTGATTCCCTGAGCGGGACGAAAGGGCTCACAAAACGGCCTGCCGTACGCCGTCAGTGAACCCTGAAAGTTCTGGCGAATACCCCCGGTCAAGTCCCAGTTTCCGGACGTACACTGACTGTCGCACCACGTTTGTGGACACACCGTCAGGTTGGAGCCGCCCATGCTCTGGAAGCTACTCGTTGAATACCTCCGGCCGCACCGGCCGCTGCTGGCCGCCGTCGTGGTTTTCCAGCTGGCGCAGTCCATTGCGTCGCTTTACCTGCCCACGCTGAACGCGGACATCATCGACCAGGGCGTGGCCCGGGGCGATACCGGCTACATCCTGTCCACCGGCAGCTTCATGCTGCTGATCACGCTCGCGCAGATCGTGTGTGCCGTCATCGCCGTGTACTTCGGCGCCAAGGCGGCGATGGGCCTGGGCCGGGACCTGCGCGGCGCCATTTTCGAACGGGTGGGTGAGTTCTCCGAGCAGGAAGTCACCAAGTTCGGTGCTCCCAGCCTCATCACCCGCTCCACCAACGACGTCCAGCAGGTCCAGCAGCTGGTGCTGATGTCCGCCACGCTGATGGTTGCCGCGCCCATGCTCAGCATCGGCGGGGTGATCATGGCCATCCGGCAGGACGCCCAACTGTCGTGGCTCATTGCGGTGTGCGTCCCGGTGCTGCTGATCGCCGTCGGGCTCATTGTCATCCGGATGGTGCCGCTGTTCCGCAAGATGCAGGCCCGGATCGACACCGTGAACCGGGTGCTGCGCGAGCAGCTCACCGGTATCCGGGTGGTGCGGGCGTTCGTGCGCGAGGACATGGAGACGGAACGGTTCGTCGGTGCCAACGGGGATGTCACGGAGGTTGCCTTGCGTGCGGGCCGCCTGATGGCGCTCATGTTCCCCGTGGTGATGCTGGTCCTGAACATTTCCAGCGTGGCGGTGATCTGGTTCGGCTCGTTCCGGATCGAGGACGGGTCCATGCAGGTGGGCACCCTGATCGCGTTCCTGAGCTACCTGATGCAGATCCTGATGTCCGTCATGATGGCCACGTTCATGGCCGTCATGATCCCGCGCGCGTCGGTGTCCGCTGACCGCATCGGCGAGGTACTGGGCACCAGTTCCAGCGTCCTGCCGCCGGAGAACCCGGTCACCAGCGCGGCGTTCGCCGGCAAGCCGCGGCGAGGCGAGCTGGAAATGCGCGACGTCGGTTTCGCCTACCCGGGTGCCGACCAGCCCGTCCTCTCCGGGATCAGCTTCACCGCCCGCGCGGGGGAGACCACGGCAATTATTGGCAGCACGGGCTCGGGCAAGACCACCCTGGTGAACCTGATGCCGCGGCTCTTCGACGTTACTTCCGGGGCGGTCCTGATGGACGGCGTGAACGTCAGGGACCTGGATCCGGACCTGCTCTGGGGGCACATCGGCCTGGTGCCGCAGCGGCCGTACCTGTTCTCCGGGACTGTGCGCAGCAACCTGCTGTACGGCAACCCCGACGCTACAGAGGACGAGCTCTGGACAGCGCTGGAGATCGCCCAGGCGCGCGACTTCGTGGAGCAGATGGAGGAGGGCCTGGATGCGCCCATCTCGCAGGGCGGCACCAACGTCTCCGGCGGGCAGCGGCAGCGCCTGGCCATCGCCCGGGCCCTCGTGAAACGGCCCGAGCTCTACATTTTTGACGATTCGTTCTCGTCCCTGGACACCGGCACGGACGCCCGGCTGCGCCAGGCGCTCAAGCGCAACACCGCGGGGGCCACCATGGTGATCATCGCCCAGCGCGTGTCCAGCATCGTGGAAGCGGACCAGATCCTGGTGCTCGACGACGGCAGGATCGTTGCGCACGGCACGCACCACGAGTTGCTGGAGACGTCGGAGACGTACCGCGAGATTGTCTCGTCCCAGCTGGCAGCGGAGGAGACGGTATGAGCACGCACCGCGCAGGAACCCGCCCCGCCGGAGCCGGCCCGGGCGCAGGTGCGCCCGCTGGAACCGATGGTGGCGGCAAAGGCGGCCAGGACGCCGTCGTACGCATTCCGCGCCCTGCCGGCGGACCTGGACGTGGCGGACCGTTCGCCGGGATGAACGTGCCTGCGGAGAAGGCGATGAACTTCAGCGGCTCGGCCAAGCGGCTGCTGGCTACCCTGCGGCCGGAACGGCTGTGGCTGGTGCTGGTGCTGGTCATGGCCGTGGCGGGCGTGGTGTTGCAGGTGATTGGTCCGCGGCTGCTGGGTGAGGGCACCAACCTGATCTTTTCCGGCGTGGTGTCCAAGCAGCTGCCGCCGGGCGTGACGCAGGCGCAGCTGATTGCGCAGCTGCGGGCGGCGGGGGAGAACCAGAAGGCGGACATGCTAAGCGCCATGACGCTGACGCCGGGTTCGGGGATCGATTTCGCGGCGCTGGGCAGCGTGCTGACCTGGGCGCTGGTGCTGTATGTGCTGGCGTCGGCCTTCATGTGGGGGCAGGCGTATGTGCTCAACGGCGTGGTGCAGCGGACGGTGTTCGGGCTGCGCGAGCAGGTCGAGGCGAAGATCAACCGGCTGCCGCTGCGCTATTTCGACTCGATCCAGCGCGGTGAGCTGCTGAGCCGGGTCACCAACGACGTGGACAACATTTCGCAGAGCCTGCAGCAGTCCATCAGCCAGGCGGTGACCTCCGTGCTGTCCGTGGTGGGCGTGCTGGTGATGATGTTCATCCTCTCGCCCACGCTGGCGCTGATCGCGCTGGTGACTATTCCTTTGACGTTGGGGATCACCGCGCTGATTGCCAAGCGCTCGCAGAAGCTGTTCGTGCAGCAGTGGAAGAACACGGGCGAGCTGAACGGGCAGATCGAGGAGACCTACACCGGGCATGCGCTGGTGAAGGTGTTCGGCCGGCAGCGCGAGGTGGGAGAGCGGTTCCGGCAGAAGAACGCGGAGCTGTATGAGGCGAGCTTCGGTGCGCAGTTCATTTCCGGGCTGATCATGCCGGCCATGACGTTCATCGGGAACCTGGTCTACGTGGGGATCGCGGTGGTGGGCGGCCTGCAGGTGGCGTCCGGGGCGATGCAGCTGGGCGATGTGCAGGCCTTCATCCAGTACTCGCGCCAGTTCACGCAGCCGCTGGCGCAGCTGGGGTCCATGGCCAACCTGCTGCAGTCCGGTGTGGCGTCTGCCGAGCGGGTGTTCGAGCTGCTGGATACGGAGGAGCAGTCTGCTGATCCTTCTGGTTCTTCGCTGCAGAGTCCGGATGGTGCCGGGCGCGGGCGGCTGGTGTTCGAAGATGTTTCCTTCTCCTACTCGCCGGACAAGCCGCTGATTTCCGGGTTGTCCTTGGTGGCGGAGCCGGGGCAGACGGTGGCGATTGTGGGGCCGACCGGGGCGGGCAAGACCACGCTGGTGAACCTGATGATGCGCTTCTACGAGCTGGACGCCGGGCAGATCACGCTGGATGGCGTGGACATCACCACCATGACCCGCGACGATCTGCGCTCGCGGATGGGAATGGTTTTGCAGGACACGTGGCTGTTCGGTGGCACCATCCGGGACAACATTGCGTACGGCCGGCCCACTGCTTCCTCGGACGAGATTCTGGAGGCGGCGCGGGCCACGTACGTGGACCGGTTCGTGCACTCGTTGCCCGAGGGGTACGACACCGTGCTGGACGACGAGGGCGCGAACGTGTCCGCGGGTGAGAAGCAGCTGTTGACCATTGCCCGGGCGTTCCTGGCGCGGCCATCGGTGTTGATCCTGGATGAGGCGACGTCCTCGGTGGATACCCGGACCGAGGTGCTGGTGCAGAAGGCCATGAGTGCTCTGCGGTCCGACCGTACGTCCTTTGTGATTGCGCACCGCCTGTCCACCATTCGCGACGCCGACCTCATCCTGGTGATGGAGGCCGGGCAGATCGTGGAGCAGGGAAACCACGCGTCACTGCTGGCCGCCGGCGGGGCTTACGCTCGCCTGTACGAGGCCCAATTCGCGGCGCCGGTGGCGGAGGTTTGAAAACCATGGTGCTCTCACTCCCTTGTCTTTCTGCCGGGACGTATGAATTCCAACATCCTGCTGAATGGGTGGAAACGGCATAAGAAGGGAGATCACCACGAGGGTGCCGGTCGTGCAACGTTGTGCTTCTTTGGCGTAATGATATGGCCGATTTATTGCCGGCAGTTCTCGTATGGGACCCTAGCTAGGTGGGGGACACTACAGAAATTAAGACAAGCGGATTCAAGTGGCGTGTGGGTCAAGTTGCGCTGTTTCTTCGGGATCACTGGATACTGACCGCAGCTATTGCTTTGGCAGCAATAGCGTTGGCCACGCTTCCGCGTCTCGCGCTGGATGCTAATGGCAAGTTGCTGGACTGGGCTGTGCCGCTTCTCACGGGTCTGGGTATAGCCGCTGCTCTTGCGGCCGTGGCCGACAAGCTGGCAGACCACCACAGCAAACAGCTGGACAAGATTCAACTCTTGGGGCAGCAGGAACTTGGACATCTGGCCCTGGCCCCGATGATTTCACTGCTCGACACTGTCCACGACGGTGCCTTCGTTGGAGGTAAAGCTCGTCAGGAGCTGCTGACCACCCTCCGCACAACTTTAGCGACCGCAGCAGCGGCGATTCCCGCGGCTGATGATATTCGCGCCACCTATTACCCCCTTACTCGCGACGCAAAAAATTGGCGGGTACTCAAGGACCCGAAAAGCCGGGGGCGGATGGATGAGGCCTCCAGCACGTTTCTGGAAAGTCAGGATCCGGACCATCCGATTTGGAAAATCCTGGATGCCAGGGATACGGATTGCGAAATCGTCTCAGCACCGGACCCGGACCGGGGTGTGAACTGGAAAACGAAGCCCTACCAGACTTTCATTTCAGTTCCGGTGAAGGTAGGAAACATACAGTTTGGGCTTCTTTCCGTTAACGCTCCGAATGTAGGCGACCTTACCGAGCTTGACCGGGTTGCGATGATCGCCCTCGCCCGGATCATGGGCGCTGTTCTGGCTTTGAATACGGGTCCTACTAAGTTGAGGCACGAACGAGATGGGCAGCGCGTCGACACCGAGGAGGATGCTCTTGGTGCGGATGTGGACAGCGGTTATTCTGAGGACAGCAAGGACCAAAGCGACGAGGTAACCGAAGGAGCGGGTGTTTGATGTCGACGGACCTAAACGCAGAAGAAGTAGCGGCCGCTAACCGAACTGAAGCCTCGATCCGTTCACTTCGATCCGCGAGTACGCAGCGAATCCTCGTTGAGTCCAGCAAGCTTTCCCCAAGGGCGCTATCCCGGAGACGTGAAAACATTTTCAAGGTTTACGTTAACGAGGTAGCTAAGAAGAAAAACTCCCGCGGGAAATCTGAGTAGCGGGCTGGGCTGAAAGCCCTTTGCTAATAGGCCCCAAACCTAGTTGGCTCAAATGACAAAGACTTTTCCAGTTGCTTGGTCAGGCTATCAATCGACTTCCGTACCATGTGCAGGCTGCCGTGGGGGCTGTCGCGCATAAGTCGCCAGTCGTCGAGGCTAACTGTGTAAGTTAGCGGGTCCACTGCACCAAAGGGCCCGTCAGCGTGGATCGTGAAGGTAAACGACTGCTCGCCGGCCTTCGCCAAAATTTGGTGCCCAACGCCCAGTGGCCACCTGATAATGCGACCGGGAGCAAGCGATTGTAGCCCGCACTTCATGCGCTCCTCCAACTCCCGAAGACGCTCCTCGATCTGGGCATTGGAACTTGGTAAGGGTGAACTCACCGTTACTCGGACATTAGTCGCGACTGTATTGCCGCTGTTGCCAATCTCGAAATTCAGCATAGAAGCGGAGGCGTTGTCCTCTCGGATGTCCACCCATACATAGGGCTGGGCGGCGTCAATTCGCAACTGTCTTTGAATTTTGGTTTGATCCCTTGCTGCCTTCGCCGCAATGCCCGTGAAGAAAAGTGCTACAAGAGCTACAACCGCGGCAAAAAACGCAATCCATGCTTCTGCGGTAAATTCGCTGAACCAGCCGATCAACAATTCCATTGAATTAGCCTCTCACGAGTTCGCCGGGGGGCCGGGCGGAACAATCCCTTGCGCGCACACGCGCCCGACCCCCCAGCCCTCTCGGGGGCAGACGGATAACTGCCGGCAACAGGGGGCCGGCTGTGTTCTCACAGCAATCTGGACGCCCTTCCCCGCCCTATAGTCTGATTTATGAGAACTGAAGTTATCCAGGTTGAACTGCTCAACCCATGGTGGGAAGACCTGTTGCCGTTTGTGGCCATAGCGATATCAGTTGGGACACTGGTGTGGACAATGTGGGACAAGTACCGCGACAAGGCACGTCTCAAGGTTGTGGCTACTCCGTTTACCGTGCTCGGCCCATGCAATACTTGGTACCTTGGTGTTGACGTCACCAACGTCGGGCACAGTGGATCCACGGTTGTTACCTCTGTTGCCATTGAACTGCCCACCAAGCAGTACCTCCACCAGCCAGACAGCCCCGCCCCGACTGTCACACTGCCCAAGAAATTGGAACCCGGCGATTCGTTCACGTATGCCTTTAGCCTCGACGCCATGGCACGCGAACTAGTGGCACGGAACATAAACCCTTCCAAAATCCGGCCCTTTGCGAACTCTGGTCATGGGAAAGCGAGGGGCAAAGTTTCTGCAGCGGCGCTGAAGATGCTTCTGCGTGAAATGGAAACAATGAGGGAACGCGCCGCCGCTGAGGCGACGGAGGAAGCGACAAAGTAAGCCCCCTTCAAAGCCTTGGGGGTCGAGTGCGTTTATTCAGCCGCACTCGACCCCACGACGCTGGGAGCATCATCGCCGGAAAGGTTGCTCCGTTCCCGTCCATCCCGCGCACCGCGAAAGCTCAGAAAAGCCGGTGCCGGCAGGTGAGGTTGACGCCGTCGCGCCTGGCTACGCTGCCAGCACGACTTCTACAAAGGCGTTTGGCCGCTTCACAGCGAACCCGAAGCGCCCCTCAAGCCTCATGGTCATTAGGTTCTTGGTGAAGTTAACCCCTGGCCGGTCCAGGGCCAGGGTCGCGTCTTCCCGGACAATGACCTGTGCCTGCTGCCAATCGCCCAAGAGCGTCGTGCCGGCCGGGACAGCAGTGGTAGGGACACGCGGGACCTTCCATAGCTTCTCCACGCCGTCGCCGCCCGGATCTCCAGCAGGTACTTGCCGGTGGCCCCGGAGTCCCGCAGAAGGTCCAACGCTTCGGCGTCGACCGGATTCAGGACGAGAGCCGTCGGCGTAATGCCGTAGACCTCCAGGCTTGTCATGGCCTTACGGATGGAGGTCAAAGCGTCCGCTGCGAAAGTCTGGACAATGATTCCGGACGTGTTCAGCAGGCCAAACAGGTTTCCCCGGTGCCGTCGCCGTGGACGACCTGGTTTTCCAGTGCCAAGTAAAGGCCGGCCTCCATCTCGGTGCGCAAAAAGTTTTCAAGGTTGGCATGGTCCGCGAATTACCGCTCCGGGACCGGCTCCGACAGGTGGGCAATAACCCGGACCCGGTCCTCAACTTCCGCCAGTGAGTAAACCGACGTCGGTTTGAGCGCCCCGTCGGCGACGGGGCGGTGTTGTTGGTCCGAACCGCTTGCCGCAGGAAGCTGAAGCTGTTGCCGGTGCCGTAGCCTCCGTTAAGGCCCTTGGCCGAGATCAGTTCCAGGAGGGAACGGGGGCCTCCGAAATAGTAACGATGTCTGTTTCGATCGGTGCGGGTACGCCGATATTGCCCCTAATGAGCGACTTCTGCCCGTCGGCCTCAATTGTCATGGTCTTTGCCATGCGGTCCGCGGTGGCCTTGGCCCAGGAACCCCGGCGACGGCCGCGCTGCTCCGCCCCGGAGAAGCGGACTGGTTCTCCGACTTCCGCCACCAGCGTCTTCACTTGCGCCAGAATCTCCGCCTCCGATTTTGCCCGTTAGAGCTCTTCGAGGGCCTCCCGGCCCTTGGTCATGTGCCGGTCACATGCCGCCTTTTCCTCTGCCGTGAGGTCACGGCCGGCAGCGTTCGCCTTCTCCGCAATCGTTCGGGCGTCCTGCGCAGCTGCGGTAGCGATTCCGCGCCACATTTCCATACGTTGTGTGCTCATGGGATTGCCCTCCAGGGCAGGAAGGTACGCCAAAGTAGGCGCGCTCAAGTGGATGAGGGGACACCGGGCGGGCTCCTACGGACGGCGTCCCGGTACAAGAGGCCCTCAGACTTACGCTTCCACGCCTCATCCTTGGCCATGCACCGGTGCCGCTGGTGGGCACACATTCCACGGCTGGACCTATAGACGGGCGGATTGACCCGAGAGACTCCGGTATGACCGTTGGCCGTATCCCTCACACCGCGCTTCCACCTACCCGGAAGGCCCTCAGACTTGAGCCGCTAAAGCCGCCGTCATGTTGCGGCGTACAAACAAAAGCGGACGACGACGGGTGCCCACCCGCCGTCGTCCGCTCCGCTCAAGCCGCCCGAAGGACGGCTGCTAGAAGCTCAGTGCCACAGCCCCAGCGCGAACTCGGCAATGACCGTTGCCAGCAGGAACGACGCCGTGATGGCCACCAGTCCCACCGGGATGATCTTCCAGCCGATGTTCTTCAGCAGCGGGATGTCCTTGCCCAGGGACAGGCCGGCCAGGGTCAGCATCACGGTGGCGATGGAAAGGAAGTCCACGGTCTTAACCGCCGCGTTCAGCGCCTCGGCCCCGAAGAACCACGGGCTGGAGATGTACGCGCCGATGGTCGTGATGAACACAATCGCCGAGATCTTCCGGGTGACCTTGGCCAGCCCAATGCTCACCAGGACCAGCGCCAGCAGGACCACATACCCCAGCACAATCGAGAGCGACAACCCCTTCGCCGCAACGGAAGCAGTTCCAATACCCAGCACCGTCAGCACGGACAGGGAGAGCCACAGCGGCAGCTTCATCTCGGCCGAGGACTCCGCCACCCGCTCACGGAACAGCCGGTTCTCCTCAGCCTGCGCGGCCTCGCGCTCGGCGTCGGCAGCAGATACAGCGGGAGCACCAGCACCAGCACCAGCACCTGCACCGGCAGCAACCACCTCACGGCTCGCCTGCTTCCGCGTCAGCACCCGGTAGAACTTGTCCGCCAGCGGCAGCGCAATGTAGATGCCCACGTACACACCCAGCACCGTGGTGATCAGGTTGGACACGGCGGCCATGCCAAGGACAGCGTCCTGGTCGCCCGGGTACGCGGCGGTGATGCTCGCGACGGACGCAGCCATCATGGAACCGGACCCCACGCCGGCACCCATGGCCAGCGCCAGCGGATCGAAAATCTTCCAGTTGGCCACCAGCGAGGTCAGCAGCGTGATGAACACGGCACCGAACAGCGTCCCGAACACATACATGGCCAGCACGCCGCGGTACTGGTCCGAGTCCGGCCCGTACTTCTCGGACACCATGGCGAAGGACGGCTCACGGTCCAGCGAGAACGTGGCACCCACCGTCGCCTTGCCCATCCGCAGCAGCACAGCCAGCGGCAGCGCCAGCACGATGGTGCCCAGCAGGTGCCCTACCTCCTGCAGCAGCAGCGCCGGGCCCGCCTTCAACAGGGTGGGCAGGCTGGGGCCGATGTTGAACGCCAACCGCGCCACCAGCAGCAGCACGGCCACGCCCACCAGCGCCGCCGCCACCCGCTGCAGGTCGATGCCCAGCGGCTTGAACTTCTGGATGGACACCAGCAGGCCCAGGATCAGGCCCCACACCATGGGGAAAATGATGATGGCGCCGATGCCCAGGTCGATCTTCGCCTGCCCAATGAACTGGACGGCGAGGGCTATCACGAACGCCAAAGCGGCAATGGGGATGGTCAGCCTGGTGCCGGCCTTATCGGTCCGGGCTGTTTTGACAGTGCTCATGATGCGCCTTCCTGGGTGAAAGTACGACGGCGGTACGCCGCTTGGGTGAAGCGTTGACGTTGGGAGGGGGTCGAGGCAGCCGCGGCAACGGTCCAGGCCAGCGCGGTGCCGGCCTCGAACATCACCCCGTACGCCTGGGGAGTGTCCGCCAGGGCGGCGAACGCGTGCGAATGGATGGGAACGTCCGCACCGGGAATGCTCAGCCACGGGTGCAGGGACGGGATGACCTGGGAGATGTTGCCCATGTCCGTGGAACCGCCGCTCAGGCCGGCGGCGGGGGAGGTGTCCTTGCTGAACGCGTCCATCGCCGCCGTCCAGTGCGCGGCGAGGTCGTCATCCTGGATCAGCGGCTCGTACAGCGGTTCGGTGTCCTCGAACGCCAGCGTGGTGCCGGTGGCCAGCGCCGCCCCTTCGAAGCAGCGCCGCACCCGCACCAGCAGCGCCTCGAACTCGGGCAGGGTGAAGGCCCGGCACTCGAACTCCACCACGGCCTTCTCCGGAATGATGTTGGTGACGTGGCCGGCTTCCGCCACAAAGCAGGCGATCCGGTGGTCGGACGGGATCTGTTGGCGCAGCAGGCCAATCGCCACCTGGCTCAGCACCGCCGCATCGGCGGCGTTGACGCCCAGGTGCGGGGCGGCCGCCGCGTGCGCGGCCTTGCCGGTGAACGTCGCCTTGTAGCGGCCCACGGCCTGGGCGCTGGTCCCGGCCGGGTTGTAGGTGACCCCGTCCTGGACCGGGTGGACCATCAAAGCCAGCCCCACGCCGTCGAACGCTCCCTGCTCCAGCATCAGCGCCTTGCCGCCGCCGTGTTCCTCCGCGGGGGTGCCGATGGCCTTGAGCGTGATGCCAAGGTCATCCACGTACGGCTGCAGCGCCAGGGCCGCGGCCACGGACGCGCCGGCGATCAGGTTGTGCCCGCAGGCGTGCCCGATCCCCGGCAGTGCGTCATACTCCACGCAGAGCGCCACGGTCAGGTCGCCGCTGCCGGCGGTCGCCGTGAACGCGGTGGGCAGCCCGGCGGTGCCGTGCTCCACCTCGAAGCCGCCCTCAGCCAGCAGTGCGGTGATGGCCTCGGCAGACTTCACTTCCTCGAAGGAGAGTTCCTTGAACCCGTGGATGCCCTTGGCCAGCGCCTCCACGCGGGGCTTCCAGCGTTCGACGCCGTCCGCCAGGGCAGTGCGCAGCGCACCAGCAGCGGGGGTTGTGTCAGTCGTGTGCACGGGTCTCCTAGTAGGACAGTGAGGGGAAGGGGGAACCGGCGGCGCGCGTTGGCACCCACACGGCCTTGGTCTGGGTGTACTCGTCCAGCACGCCGGGGCCGGAAGAACGGCCGTGGCCGGAATCCCCGAACCCGCCGAACGGCACCGCCACGTGGATGGTCTTGTAGGAGTTGATCCAGAACGTGCCGGCCTTGACCTCGCGGGCCACGTGGTGGGCGCGGGACACGGCCGAGGTCCACACCGCCCCGGCCAGGCCAAAGCTGGTGTTGTTGGCGCGGCCGATCGCCTCGGCCTCGGTATCGAATGCGTCCGCGCCCACAACGGGGCCGAACACTTCGGTGGTTTCCAGCCGGTTCTGCGGAGTGACGCCGTCCAGCAGCGTGGGCATGACCCAGTGCCCGCCCTTCAGCGCCGAGCCGCTCAACGCCTCCGGCAACGCGGCCCCGGTAAGGCGACGGCCGCCGTCGTCCATTCCCGCCTCAATCAGGCCGGTGACGGTGGCGAACTGCTGCGCGGTGATGATGGGGCCCACCTCGGTGTCCGCGCTGAGCGGATCACCCACCCGGAGCCTTGCGGCCTTGGCGGCGACCATCTCCACGAACTGGGCGTGCACGCTCCGCTCCACCAGGAGCCTGGACCCTGCCACGCAGGACTGGCCCGCACCCGAGAAGATGGCGGAGATGGCGCCGTCCGCGGCGCGGTCCAGGTCGGCGTCGGCGAAGACGATATTGGCGCTCTTGCCGCCAAGCTCCAGCAGGGCCGGGATGCCGGCCTGGGCCGCGGCCACGGCGACCCGTCGGCCGGTGGGGACGGAACCGATGAAGCTCACTTTGCCCACGCGGGGGTTGGTGGTCAGTGCCGCGCCAACGGTCTGGCCCAGGCCCGCGGCGACGTTGAAGACGCCCGCCGGCAGGCCCGCTGCATGGGCGATCTGCGCCAGCCGGACCGACGACGCCGGAGTGAATTCGCTGGGCTTGATGATCACCGCGTTGCCCGCGGCCAGCGGGGCGGCTGAGTTCCAGCCGGCGGTGAACAGCGGAGCGTTCCAGGGGGTGATGGCGACGACGACGCCCCACGGCACGCGCTCGGTGTACGTGTGCCAGTTGCCCGGGACGGGGATGGTCTGCCCGGTGAGCTTGTCCGCCCACCCGGCGTAGTAGCCGAACATTTCCGCCACCTTGGCCGCCTCCGCGCGGGCGTCCCGGATGGGCTTGCCGGTGGTGGCGGACTCCAGGATGGCCAGTTCCTCGGCGTGCTGCTCCACGGCGCGGCTGACGTTCCGGAGGATGGCGGCCCGCTCGAAACCGTTCAGTCGCCCCCACAAGGCGGCTCCCGCCGTCGAACTTTCCAGGATGGCGTTGGCACCCTCGGCGCCCGGGTCCGCGTAGGTGGCGAACGGCTCGCCGGTGGCCGCGGCGGTGAGCGTGATGCTGTCTCCACTGCCGGTGGCGACGCGGCCGTCAACGAAAGCGCCGAGGCCCGCCGGGAAGGCGGCGTCCAGGACCGACCTGGCGGTGGCAGTGGAGGAGGAGGTGGGTGCTGTGGTGATACTCAAGATATCTGTTTCCTTCGGGGGACGTAGTCGCGTGGGCTCTAGGCCGCGGAGTTGGAGGCCGGGGCGCCGGCCGGGGTGATGGCGGGGGCCACGGTGCGGGCGATCTCGGTGAAGTCAGCCCGGGGTCCGAGGACTGCCAGGGCGTCCTGCCACTGGTTGGCGACGGCGGCCAGGAGCGCCGGCTTCTCGCCGATCTGGGCGGCAACGTCCACGGCAAGGGCGGCGTCGCGGGCCATCAGGCCCATGGAGAAGCCGGAATCGTGCGTGCCGGTGAGGACCCAGTTGGGGTACATGGCGGCCGAGACTTTGCTGCCGCCGGAGGCGCCGCTGATGCTGGCCGCTGCCGTGGCGGGGTCGATGCCGTAGGCCTTGGCCACGCCCAGTGCCTCGCCCACGGATGCGAGGTTTGCGGCGGCCAGGACGTTGTTGAGGAGCTTGACCACATTGCCGCTGCCGGGGCCGCCGATGTGGCTGTAGTTTCCGCCGGTGAGCGCCAGCAGAACTGGTTCGGCGGCTTTCAGCGCGGCATCCGTGGCCCCCACGAAGGCGCTGAGCGTTCCCGTTGCGGCGCCGTCGCGGCCTCCGGAAACGGGGGCGTCGATGAACGCCGCACCGGCGGCTTCCGCAAGCTCGGCCATGCGCTTGCTGGTGGCGGGCTCGGAGGTGGTGGTGTCAATGATGGCGACCGTTCCCGGGCCGGCCAGGAGCTGCGGCACAGTGGTTTCGACGATGCCGGCAGCGGGGAGTGAGAGGACTGCGTAGGGTGTTCCGGCCAGGCTGGACAGGGTGTCCGTGGTTCCGATGCCGGATGCTGCGGCTGCTTGGCGGGCGGCTTCCGAGGGGTCGAAGCCTGTGACGTCCCAGCCCGCCTTGTGCAGGGTGGCGGCCATGGCTCCGCCCATGGCGCCGAGGCCGATGACGGCGACGCGGTTGTTTTGTGGCTCGTTCATAGAGGTACTCCTGGGTGGCTGTTGGTGGTTCTGCGTGCGCGGTTCTGTCTTTGCGGCGCAGCTAGTCGAGGTAGATGTCCAGGTCTTTCCAGAGCTGCTGGGTGCGGCGGATGGTGGCCCGGCTGCGCTCCGGATGTGCTGCCTCCATGCCGGCCAGCAGGCCGTAGACCAGGGAATTTGCGGCGGTGACGGACTGGAAGAAGGAGATGCCTTCGGAAGCCACCACCAGGAGGTGGTCCGCGGCGGTGGCCAGGCGGCCGCGGCGAAGGTCGCTGATGGCAATGACCGTGGCGCCCGCCTCTTTGGCGGCTTCGGCGGCGATGATGATCTGTTTCACCGAACGCCACATGTTGATGACCACCAGGACATCACCGGGGCCAAGGCTGTTGGTGCTCGACGCCAGGTGGGGGCCGGCGCGGTTTTCCAGGCTGATCGGGTAACCCATGGTGGAACCCAGGTGGGCCATGACGCTGGCGGGGCCGGCAAAGGAGCCAATGCCGACGACGGTGATGGACTTCGCTGCCGCCAGCGCGGCGATTGCCGCCTCGGCTTCCTCGGGGGTGTTCGAGTCCAGCGTCAGGCGGAGGTTTTCGATGTCGTGGGTGATGGCCTCGTACAGCGGGCTGCGGGTTTCGCCGTGCTCGGTGAGGGTGTCCTCGGTGGAGATCTTCACCAGGTAGCGGGACCTGAGTTCCCGCTGCAGGTCAGGCCAGCCGCGGTAGCCCAGGTGTTGTGCCGTGCGGACCACGGAGGAACTGTTCACGTCCGCGCGCTGGGCAATCTCGGCGATGTCCGCGTAGGAGGACAGCTGCGGGTTGCGGCGGATGACCTCCACCACGCGGCTCTGGGCCTTGGTCAGCGCAACGTCCGGCAGGGCATCGCCGAGCCATGCGTGGGAGCTGATGCCGGAGCCGTTGCCGTCAGTTTCGGCGGCGTGCCCGGGTGCCGGCTCTGCTGCTGACACTGCTGCCGGCTCTGTTGCCTGGTCTGTTGAAGCGCTGGGGTTCACGGTGGGGCCTGTCCTGTAACGCAGATCACTCTGCAAACGCAATTGCATCTAATGTACTCTGCAATTTCGGTTGCGAACAGGGTTTTGCGTTTCGGGGATGTAAAACCTCGCGGGGCGGCCGCCAGCGGGCTCCCGGGCGTACGCATGGCAAGGGTTGCTGCGGGCGCCACGTCCTCCGGGGTTGGCTACTGCGGCTGGTCAATCGCCGGGTTCACAGCGCGTCCTTCAGGTTGCTCGGCATGACCAGTTTCGTCAGCCGCCTAACCTGCGGCGGCTGTTTCGACCGACAAGAGCCTTGCGTAGTTCAAGCACATGCTCGCAACCTCATTGGCCGGAACCCTGTTCCCGTCCAGGCTTACCTGGTCCCCGGCGGTCAAGACCGAGCCGTCCGGCAAAACCGCCGCTTCCCCATCCAGGCTGGTGCCCGCCGGAAAGATCAAGGTCCAGTCGGTGCCGTCATTCCCAAGCAGGATGACGCACCCCGCGCCGTCCCTGGAAACCTTTCCCGCCACCTTGGCCTCCACCCGTGGCCCTGACGGTGCATTCTCGACCGTGAGTGCCTTGGTGCCCCCGTCCGAGACGAGCAGCCTGGTGGTGAGCTCCTGCTGAACTGCGGTCGCGGTGCTCTGTGCCGCCGGCTGCGCGGGCTCCTCCGCTGAACAGGATGCCAGGGCGAAAACGGCCGCAACGGCCGTGCCAAAGGTAATGCTGTGCTTCATCTCTGTTCCCCCTACAGAAAGCTGAAACCCCAGCCTACGGCCCAAAATCCTGATTCCTCAGGCGCCTTTCGCCAGAAGGATCACCGTAACAAGGCGTACGACGGCGGGTGGGCACCCGCCGTCGTACGCCTCCGTGACGCGGGACTTCTTAGTTGCCCGGCGGGTTCCAGGTTCCAGCGGGTTGCTGGTCCTGGCGTCACCTCAAAATGTCAGACCCCCCTGCGAAGATTTTGGTTATGGATACCGGTGCGGTGGCAGGTGGGGGAGGCAGGGCCGCGATGGCCTCTGCGGTCGCCTCTGTGGCCGGGCTTGTCGATGAACTGGCGCGGCTCGTGGCCGGAGGCAGTACGGCTGGTGCGGGCAGTGAGGAGACCGGTTCCTCGGCCAGCCGCGGCAGGCCTCTTCCAGATTCTGATCCGCTGCGGGAGTTGTCCGAAGCCTCCCTCGACGGACTGGAACTGCTGGCCCGGATCGAGGCGGCGACAGCCGCGGCCAAGGTCCGGATGATCGCCGTCCACGCGGACGCGGCAACCTTGCTGGCGGCACCTCCGGCCGGCGCTTACAGGGAATCGGCCCAGGAAATGACAATGGTGGCGGAGATCGCGTGCGTACTCACCATCGGCGAACGCGCCGCATCGGCCCTGCTTGGTCAGGCCCAAGCGCTGACCACCACGTTGCCGGCGGCGCTGGATGCGTTGCAGGCGGGCACGATTTCATGGCAGCACGCCCGGGCCGTCGTGGACGAAACCACGGGGCTCGAACCCGCCCATGCTGCGGCTTTGGTGGCCCACTTCTTCGACCCCCAGGATCCGAACCCTGCCCGCGGCGCAGCGCCCGGCGACCTTGTGCCGTGGCGCTTCCGGCGGAAGATCCGGGCCTGGCGGGAGCGCAGCTATCCGGACTCGCTGGAAGAGCGGCACGCCATTGGCGTGGCGGACCGGCGGATGGAATACCGGCCGGACGTGGACGGCATGGCCTGGCTTTCCCTGTACCTTCCCGGCGACACGGCATGCGCGGTGTGGAACAAGGCGTCCGCGATGGGCCGCGGGTTGCAGGGCCCCGATGAGGACCGCACCCTGACCCAGTTGCGTGCCGATATCGCGGCCGCACTTCTGATGGGTGCCAGGGCTGGTGGCGCGGGTGGTGCCGCCTCGAACCGCGGTGCTGCCGGCGACTCCTCGAACCCCGGTGCCGCCGGCGACGTCGGCCACGATGCCGGCCGCTCGTTCGATGCCGGCAACGGCCCCCATACCGAGGACGGCAACCCTTACGCCGTTGACCTGGGCAGGATTCCTGCGCCAAAAGCAGACGTCCTGGTCACCGTGCCCGTCTTTTCCCTGCTGGGTCTCACGGATGAACCGGCCGACCTTGACGGGTTCGGTCCCATTCCGGCGTCCATGGCGCGCAGGCTCGTGGCGGACGGGGCTGGCTCGTTCCACCGGGTTCTGGTGGACCCGCGGGACGGGGCGCCGCTGGAGATCGGACGCACCAGCTACCGGCTTCCGGAAAGCATGAAGCGGTGGATCAGGATGCGTGACGGCAGGTGCACCTTCCCCGGCTGCAGCAACCACACCCAGGACAACGAAACAGACCACCTCACCGCCTGGCAACACGGTGGAACCACCGGAATCAGCAACCTGGGCCAGCTGTGCCCCAAGCACCACCGGCTAAAACACGGCTCCACCTGGACACCCACCCCGGCAACCATGAAAGAGCCACCCGGGTGGACTTCCCCTGCCGGCCGTCATTATCCGGCCGAACAACCCGACTGGCAGAAACCGCAATGGCCACCCGGATGCCCGACAGGGGAATGGATCGTGGCACCTGGCTGCCCGCCGGGTGGGGCCAGTCCTTTCGAGGAAATCATCGTGGCGTACCTCGCCTCGTGACGCCACTGACCGCACCAAGCCAGGACCCTACTGTCGCGACACGGCAGCGAACCCGCAACGACACTGCAGCGAAGCGGACGGCTGCGGACGCGTGCCGGCCGTCGTCGTCGGGTCCTCGGGCCGGTGCCTGGAGGTGTCCCTCCGCGTGCGCGCCGTCGTCCGGTCCTCAGGTCCGTGCCCGGCAGTGTTCGTCCGTGTGCCCGCCGTCGACCGGTTGTTGCCCTGCCCATGCTGCCGCGCCGCTGCCATGTCCCGCCGCGTTCATCCCTACGCAACCACCACGTCCACCACCGTTCTTTCGGGCGGACAAGCCTTGGCAGGCACCCACTGCCCGGCGGCTCGCGATACGCAGGGCGGAAGGCCCACCGTCCAAGGAGTACCTCGTGTTCGTAAGATCCACCCTCGCCACGCTTGCCGTCCTCGCCACCCTTGCCGGAGCAGCCGCAGCTCCCGCCCAGGCTGCCGACAACAAGGGCGACAGCAGCCAGGCTTTCACCTTCGGCGTCATCGGCGACATTCCCTATGGTGCGGCCGAGATCGCCAAGTTCCCGTCGCACATCCAGGACCTCAACGCCGATCAGGACCTGAAGTTTGTAGCACACGTGGGTGATATCAAGAACGGTTCCTCCGTCTGCTCCAACGAGTACTTCTCCTACATCCGCTCCCAGTTCGACACCTTCACCCACCCGCTGGTGTACACGCCCGGCGACAACGAATGGGTGGACTGCCACCGGACCAACAACGGCGCCTACAACCCGCTGGAGCGCCTGGACAAGATCAGGGAGGTGTTCTTCAACGAACCCGGAAAGACCCTCGGCGCCACCATGCCCGTCAAGAGCCAGGAGAACCTGGGCCTGCCCGAGGACGTCCGCTTCACCAAGAACCGGGTGGCCTTCTCCGTGCTGAACGTCCAGGGCAGCAACAACTCGCTCCTGCCGTGGACGGGGTTGGGCAAGACTGCTCCCACGCCGGAGCAGCTCGCCGAGGTGGAACACCGCACGGACGCCGTCCTGGCCCAGATCCACCAGACCTTCGCCGATGCCAAGCGCAGCAACGACCGCGCCGTGGTGCTCATGCAGCAGGCGGACATGTTCGATCCCGCCCTGCTCGCCGACGCCACCGCCGACCCCAAGACCGTGTCCGGCTTCCGGGAGATCGTGCAGGCGATCATCGACGAAACGAACCACTTCGACGCCCCGGTCTACCTGGTCAACGGCGACAGCCACGTCTTCGCCCAGAACCAGCCCCTCGCTGCCGGCTCGCCCTGGCCGGGCATTTACGGTTCGCCGGCCGCGGACAACCTGCAGCGCATCACCGTCGACGGCGCCAACAACGCCGTCGACTACCTCCGCGTCACCGTGTCAGGCAACAGCACCAAGGGCGAAGACGTCCTGAGCTGGGAAAAGGTCCCCTACAGCGAGTAGCACCCAACTGAAGCGGACGACGGCGGGGCCACCCGGTGTCGTCCGCTTTCGTGTTGCCTGGACTGCTTTGACCCGTGAAGGGCTTGGGGGTGTCTATTGGACACTGCCACGAGGCGGCCTGGCTGCGTAGCGTGATGGACGTGGACAGAAAAGACGACATCCGGGAGTTCCTGATCTCGCGCCGCGCGAAGGTCAGCCCCGAGCAGGCCGGAATCCCCAACTACGGGGAGCTGCGCCGGGTGCCGGGACTCCGGCGGGAGGAAGTGGCGCAGCTTGCACGGGTGAGCACCGACTACTACACGCGGCTGGAACGCGGCGGCCTCCGCGGAGTCTCAGACTCAGTGCTGGAAGCGGTCGCTTCCGCGCTTCAATTGGACGGGGCAGAACGCGCCCACCTGATGGACCTGGCCCGGACGGCCAACGCCCCCAAACGGCGGGCGCCAAGGCGACCGCCGCAGCAGCGGGTCCGCCCCGGCGTGCTGCGGCTTCTGGACGGGATGGCCGGCGTCGCCGCCATGGTGCAGAACGGCCACTCGGACGTGCTCGCCGCCAACCTGCTGGGCCGGGCACTGTATGCCAGCGTGTTCAACTCCGACGTGTCCTTCGGCCCCGACGTGCCGGGCAAACTGCCCAACCAGGCGCGTTACCTCTTCCTCGACCCGGGCGCCGGCGACCTTTACCCGGACTGGAACGCGGTGGCGGCCACCACCGTGGCAATGCTCCGCTTGGAATCAGGCCGGAACCCGCATGACCGGCTGCTGCATGAGCTGGTGGGCGAGCTCACCACCCGCAGCGGGCCGTTCGCCGCGCTCTGGGCCGGGCATGACGTCCGGATCCACACCACCGGAACCAAGCGCTTCCATCACCCGGTTGCCGGGGACCTGTCCCTGCAGTTCGAGACGCTGCACCTGCCCGGCGACCAGGGGCAGACCCTGTTCACCTTCACCGCAGAGCCCGGCTCGGCCGCAGGGGCAGGGCTTGCGTTCCTTGCCAGCTGGGCGTCGTCGCCATCTTCCGCCCCGGCCCGCGCCACCGCGCAGGCAGAAACACCTACCAACGAAAGACACAACAACCCCATGACTGAACAGACCCTCCCCATGAAAACGGCCACTCGCAGGACCGGCAAGAAAGTCTGGTTCATCACCGGCGCCGGTCGAGGCCTGGGAACCGACATCGCCAAGGCTGCACTGGCGGCCGGGCATGCCGTGGTCGCCACCGGCCGTACCCCCGAAAAGGTCGCACTGGCTGTCGGCAGCCACGAGGATCTCCTCACCGTGAAGCTCGATGTCACCGACCCCGCCAACGCGGCTGCCGCCGTACAGGCCGCGGTGGACCGGTTCGGCGGGATCGACGTGCTGGTCAACAATGCAGGCAACTTCTTCGCCGGTTTCTTTGAGGAGATCAGCCCGCAGGACTTCCGGACCCAAATCGAAACCACCATGTTCGGGCCCATGAACGTCACCCGGGCGGCCCTGCCGGTCCTGCGGGCCCAGCGGTCCGGCCTGCTGGTCACCATCTCCTCTACGGCCGGGATCGCGGGCGGGGAATTCCTGACTGCGTACGCCGCGTCCAAGTTCGGCGTTGAGGGCTGGGCCGAATCCCTGGCACCCGAGGTCGCGCCGTTCGGAATCCGGTCCACAATCGTAGAACCGGGTTTCTTTCGCACGGAACTGCTCACCCCGGAATCCACCAGGTACGCGGATTCCACCATCGAGGACTACGCGGACCGAACGGAGCAAACCGTCACAACGTGGAAGAGCATGGACGGCCGGCAGGGCGGCGACCCGGCCAAACTGGCCGACGCGCTGATCAAGCTGGCGGCGCTGGACGAGCCGCCGCTGCGGTTCGCCGCCGGGGCCGACGCCGTGGGCACCTTTGAGGACCGGGCCAAGCTGCTTCAAGAGCAGGCCGGCGCCCACCGTGAACTCTCCAGCAACCTCGCCTTCAGCGACTCCTGACCCCCCAAAGGTCCTGGCAAACAGGACAGCGGACGACGGCGGGTGCCCACCCGGCGTCGTCCGCTGTCCTGTTTGCCGGGTATCTCCGGTCCTACAGCCGGAGCTCCATGAAAACGCTGTTGGGATCAAGCACATAGTCGGCGAACGGTGCGCACTCCGTGAATCCGTGGCGGGCATAGAGGCGTCGGGCCGGGGCGAAGTATTCCTCGGTCCCGGTCTCAAGGTAGACGCGCTCCAGGTTCCGGGACCGCGCGTCGTCGAGGATGTGCCTGAGCATGAGGGTGGCCACGCCCCGTCCCCGGGCCGCTGCGGTGGTGCGCATGGACTTGATCTCGCCCATCCCGGCTGCGCCGGGTGTGGGGTCGAGGAGCTTAAGTGCCCCGCACCCCAGCAGCGCACCCTCCTCGCGCGCGGTCCAGAACGTGATGGCCGGGACGGAGAGGGCGGAGTGGTCCAGGGCGTGGACGCTTTCGGCCGGCGAGGTGGCGTACATGTCCGCCAGGTGTTCGCTCAGGAGGCGGTGGACGTCGTCGCGCGTGGGGTTGTCCCGGTCTATGGAAATCATCGCTTCAAATTTACCGGTTGCCTGCCGCGGCCCCATGTGCGAGTATTCGGGTGATCGTGATCCGTATACAGGAGGTGAGCCCCATGAATGCAGTAACCGCAATGGGTGCTCCCCCGCAGTCCACGATCGCGCGGCTGGACTAGCCGCCACCGGGAGCGCCAACCAGGCAATTCGCGAAAGGCGACTCCCATGAACACAACACCTTCCACCAATCCACGCACCTCCCCGGGTTCACTTCCCGGCCGCGCACTGGTCCTTGGCGGCGGCGGATCAACAGGCAATGCCTGGCTGATCGGCGTCCTCGCCGGCTTGGCTGATGCCGGGCTGGACGTGACCCGGGCCGACCGGGTCATCGGTACCTCCGCCGGATCCACGGCAGCAGCCCAGATCGCCGGGGCGCCCCCGGCTGAACTGTATGCCGCCATCGTGGACGCACCGCTACCGCCACAACGCCGCCCTGCAGCCGGCCACGCCCCCGCCAAACCGGTGTCCGACCATCTGGAGCGGACCGGCAGGATCATTGCCGCCGCCAAGGATGCGGCCGACATGCGCCGCCGGATGGGAGTGGTTGCCCTTGAATTGGCAGCTGCCCGGGACCCGTCAGCGCAGGGCGCTGCAGTCCAGTCCAGTTCAGCGCAGGGCGGTTCACTCCGGGAGCAGTGGCGCGTAACGGTTGCCACGCGGCTCCCCACGCTCGAATGGCCGCAGCACGAGCTGCTGATGACCGCGGTGGATGCCCACACCGGCGAACCGGTGGTGTTCCACCGGCACAGCGGCGTGGACCTGGTGGACGCCGTGGCAGCCAGCTGCGCCAGCGGCTTCGCCTACGGGATCGGGAACAGCAGCTATATCGACGGCGGCTACCGGCGCAACGAGAACGCCGACCTGGCTGCCGGGTGCGGGCGGGTGCTGGTCCTGTCGCCCTTCGGCGGCAGGACACGGATGCCGCTGGAGTGGAACATGCAGCTTGCAGCGCAGGCCGATGAGCTGCGGGCCAGCGGCAGCGTGGTGGAAACGGTCTTCCCGGACGCCGGCTCGGAACACATGTTCGGTGCCAACGCCATGGACCTGCGGTTGCGCCCCGCCGCCGCCCAGGCAGGCTACAACCAAGGAGAGGCCCTTGCCGGGCGGCTTGCCGACTTCTGGAGCTGACGCCTCCGGGGACGCGTTCGTCCCCGGAGGCACGTTCGACGGCGGGTGGGTGCCCGCCGTCGAACGTGCCCCGCTACATCGTGGCCAGGAAGTCCTCCGCGAACCTCTTCACGCCGTCCCACTCGGTATAGACGTAGTCCCGGGACGTATCGGTGTCCAGGGAGCCCTTGTCGCCTGCGATCTTCTTCATGATGAGGCGCTTGATGAACCCGTAGTGCGTGTACAGCAGGGCACCCCCGAACAGCGCCACATGGGCCGGCCGCCAACCGGTTTGCTCCTCGAACTCCCGGACGTAGCTCTCGGCGTTTTCGGCATCCCCGTGCGCGGCCAGGCTGACGGAGAACAAAGCGGATGGGAGGCGCTCCAGGGTTTCCCGGTTCTTCCGGACAAAGTCCTGGACGTACTCCTCGTGCTTGCCCATGTGCACCGATGCCCCCACCAGGACCGCATCACACCCGGGCGGGATCGAGTCGCCTGCCTGCTTGATGTCCGCAACACGGGCCTCGTGCCCATGCGCCTGGATCACGTCCCCGATGAACTCGGCGATCCGGGCCGTCTGGCCCTCGGTGGTCCCGTACGGGATATAGATGCTGCCCATCGTGGGCCTCCTGGTGGTGTCCGGATCGGTCCTGTATAACCTTGCCGAATTCCGGGTGTGTGGCGTAGGGCCCAACGTCCCGGAAGTTTTAGCGCCTTAGCCTTTGGCATTTCTCCGCGGGGATGACAAAAGAAGCAAAGAATTTCGGAGGCGGTCAAAATTATGAATTCGCCATAACTGGCCAGGTCATGTTGTTGGGCCCCTATTTTGCTGCCGTGCCAGGCCTCAGGCCGGGCGGGACGGAAGGACTGGCTAAAAAGGTAAAAGAGCGTATGGTGGCCGTTAACGCGAGAGAAGGGCGTGGTTCCGGTGTCTGGAAAATCAAAAGGCGGAGCGGCCAAAAAGGTCGGAAAGTCGATCCTTGAGAAACGTGCCGAAAAAAAGGCCAAAACCGAAAGCAGTGAGCTTCACGTCATAAAGCAGCGCAAGAACCACCGCTGACCGGGCGGCCGGCCAGGACTCCTAGCCCGGCTGGCTGCCTGTAGGCCGCCCGCGCTACTCCGGGCCCTTGTCGATGACGCAGAACCGGTTGCCGTCCGGGTCCTCGAGCACCACGAAGTCCGGGTCCTCCGGATACATGTCCCAGTCCACGCGCTTGGCGCCGAGGGAGACCAGCCGCTCCACCTCCGCGGCCTGATCGTCCGCGTACAGGTCCAGATGGATCCGCGGGTAGGCCTGGACGCGGGTTTCGCTCAGCATGAGGGACAGGTGTGCGCCAGGGCCCGACGGCGGGGCCAGGGTCACCCAGGTTTCGTTGCCAAGTTCCCGGGGGACATAGCCGAGGGCGCCATGCCAGAACGCGGTGGCGGCGGCAACGTCGTTGACGCCGAGGACGATGGTGCCGATGGTCAACATGCGCCCAGCCTAAACCGGGCTGCTGCGGCCCGGCTAGACTCGCCTGCATGGGGGAAAACAACACACCTGGGGAAGACCGACCGTCCAAACGCGCCAAACTGCCCGCCGCCGTCGTGCCCTGCCTGGGCCTCGCGGCAGTGCTGATCGGCTGTCTCGTCGCGTTCCTGAACCGCGACTTTACCGGCTGGGTTGCCTACGCTCCGCTGAGCAACCAGCCTTTCAGCGCCAACGGCGCTGCGTTCATCACGCAAGGCACGCAGGTGGGCCTGGCGGTCGCCGGCGTGGGACTGCTGGTGCTCGCATTCTGGGCAGGTTTAAGGGTGGGCCGCCGGCGCAGCCTTGACACTCGTTAGAGACGCAGTAGCGGAAGTTGCTCGAACGCCGGCCTTGCGAACCAATAGCCCTGGAACAGGCGGACCCCGGTTGCCTGCAGGACCCGGTATTCCGCCTCCGTTTCAATGCCTTCGGCAAGCACCGAGATGTTGAGGTCCCCGGCGATGGCCACGATCCCGGCGACCACTGCCTGCCGGGCGGGACTGGCGTCGATGCCGCGGATGAGCTTCATGTCGATCTTGATCAGGTCAGGCTGGAAGTCGACCAGGAGTCCCAAGCCTGCATGGCCGGCCCCGAAGTCGTCGATCGCCGTGATGAAGCCGTGCTTGCGGTATTCGGTGATGATGTTGGTCAGGTGGGCGGTGTCTGTGACTTCTTCGTTCTCCGTGAACTCGAACATGATCGAGGACAACGGGAAGTCGGCTTTCGCGGCCGCAAGCAGCGTCGCGCGGAGGCAGGCGGCCGGTTCGTAGACCGCGTTGGGCATGAAGTTGATGGAGAGCATCAGGTCCTCGCCGGCCGGGAAGAGCCGCGCCGCCAGTTCGATGGCCTTGACGCGGCAGTCCTGGTCGAAGCGGTACTTCTGCTCCGGGGACACCCTCCGCAGGACCTCGTACGCGCCTTCGCCCGCCACGCCCCGGACCAGCGCCTCATAGCCCCACACCCTGCCGGCAACAGCGTCATAGATCGGCTGGAAAGCCATGCTGAATTCAAAATCAAGCCGTGAAGATGCGGTGCAGCCGTCGCATGCCAAGGTTGGGGTCCTCTCGAATGGTTACCCAAGAGTAGGACACAGCCGGGCAGGAGCGGCGTCAGCGCTCCGGATTGTTGTTGGGTTTGTCCAGGGCCACGCTGATGGTCTGGCCCGCAGCAAGCTCGCCGCTTGGCAGGTCGGTGAATTCGTACCATGCCCCGCCGGTGCCCTTGCTCGGACGGTTGGCCGATCTCAGTTCAGTCACGCCAAACCGGAATGAAATTTGCTGCTCGGTATCCCCCGGGGCGGTGGCGTACGTCTGCGGAATCCCTTGGGCATCGGTGGTTACCCCTCCCAGGCCTGCTGGCGCGGATTGACGGGCTGCTCGCCGAGGTCTCCTGAGATCGGCGCATACCTGCTACGCTCCACGTAGTTGGCCCCTCGATGAGCCTTCAGGCCGGCCAACAGCCACCAGCAGCTTCAGTTGTGAGCGGGGTATCCAGCATGGCCGTCGCGGAAATCCAGGTGGACCAGCGCGTGATCGGAATCGACTCCCGGCGGTTCGCCTCGGTGGAGAAGGCACTGGTGGAGCTGATCACCAACAGCGATGACAGCTACGCGCGCCTGGAAAAGGCCGGCGGCCGGGTCACCGGCAGGATCGTGGTGGGCTATGAGCGCCACCACGCCGGCGCGGTCCTGATAGTCAGCGACCAGGCGGAGGGAATGTCCTTCGATCAGGCGGGCAGGATCCTCAGCTACGGCGGCGCACACAGCCCCCTGGCCCGCGGCGAGGGCGCCGGCCGCGGGTACTTCGGACGCGGACTCAAACAGGCCATCTTCGGCCTGGGCCACGGCTGGATCGAAACCATCCAGGGCGGCAGGTTCACCCGCATCGACGTCTTCCGGGGCGAGAACGGCGGCTACCTCTACGACGACGACGGCGCCGACCGCCAGGTCTTCCCGGCGGATTACGCCCGGCTGGGAATGGACGACGGCGGGATCCCCGCCGACGCACGGAACGGCACCAAGGTGACCATCGTCGTCGACAATCCCCGAGCCACGATCACGCAGCAGGCGACCCTGCTGCAGCTGCTCGCGGACAACATCTACCTGCGCGACGTGCTGGCCCGCCGCGACGTGGAGCTGGTGCGCGGGACCGCGGGCACCGACGGTTACAGCAGGGATGCCATCCGCTTCGAAGAACCCCCGGCCACCACCCTGATTGGACCCGACCGTCCCGGAACCTTCACCGTTGACGGCGTCGACTATGCCTTCACCGTCACGCTCAAGCGGGCCAACGGCGTTGAACTGGCCATGAAGGGCGACGAGCGTACCGCCGGCCTGGTGGTGGAATCCGGTATGGCCGTCCTGGACTGCCAGATGTTCGACTACGAAAACCAGGTGGGCACGGAGTACCTTTTCGGCACGGTCAGGTGCCCGGCGCTGACTGAAATGCTGGGCAGGGGCAAAGCAATCATCAGCGACGAACGCGAGGGGCTGAACCCCAAAGATCCGTTCGTTGCCGCGTTCTCCGCCGCCGTGAGCCGGATGATCGCCGGTGCCGTGCAGGCAGAGAAGGAAAAACTCACCCACCTGGAACGCGCCACCACCTCCGGACGCACTGCCGAGATGATCGAACACCTGCTGCAGCACATGAGCGCCGCAGCGGTCCTGGACCTTGGCCTGGACACCGCACCCGTGCGTCACGACGACGGAAGCCCGGCAACGGAGGAGGCAGCGTCCGCGGCGCTGCGGTTCACCACGCCGTTCTACTACCGGCCGCCGGGGCATCCGTTCCATGTGGCCCTGCTGCTGGATCCCAGCCAGCTCCCCGCCGGCGGGACCTTGGAATTCGATGTGGACCTGCCGGCGTCGATCCGGATGGCCCCGTTTCCGGTGTCCACGCCCGTTTCCGGTGTGCGGGACACGACCCGGCTTGAATGGATGGTTACCGGGGACCGTCCCGGCGACCAAGGGGAAATCACCGTGCGGGCCGGGGACTACTGGGCGCTCAGCGAAATCGTCATCGCCGAACACGCCTCACGTCGAAGCGCGGACCAGCCGCCGCATCCTGCCGTCCCTGGTGCCGGCACCCCGCCGGGCGCGCACCACCAGGCCCACCGTCCCGGCCGGGACCATGGCGTTGACCTCTTCACCGGCTACGACTTCCGCAACCTCCACAACAGCACGGACCGGGCCGTTTACAGCGAGGCGGAGCGCAAGGTCATCATCAACACCGCCGCACCCACCGTGCAACTGTACGTCGATGGCCGCGGCCGGTTCCGTGACTCCGCCCGGCTGTTGCTGGCCGAGTTGTTCCTCGACGTGATCTCTGAGGAACTGGCACGGCGCCGGGTGGAGCAGAACGGCCACGCCGGTGACCTTGACGCCTTCCGGAAGGCCAAGCGCAGCATCATCGGCCGCTACGGCAGTGAGGTCCACCGGACGTTCCTGGGGTAGCGGGAACGGCGGGATTGCGCAGGCAGCTCAGGGCCAGTCGGCGCGGGTGAACCGCACCTGGCTGTGCAGCGTGAGGAGGCAGTCGGATGACCACTCGGGGACGGTACCCTCAGCGTTGACCTCAGGGGTGGAAACCCGTGGGGCGTCCTGGGTTGTGGTGCCTTGAAGATCTTCGACTGAGCTTTTCACGCGTCCCCCTCGACAGGCCTGTGTGCCCACATTAGGAGCCCCCGAATGGCATGGGAAGGGGGTTAATCAACCAGCCGGATAAACTGCGCAAATCTTGAGGATCGCGGGCAGGCCCGGGGTTGGAGGTATCCGAAACTTAGCGCCCGGCACGCGCGAAAACGGTCTCGAAGAAGGCGGCAAGGGCATCCGCTTTGGACTGTGTTGCGGGCTGCGAGGTGGTCCTGCTGGCCGCCTCGATCGACAGGGTGCCCCTGCGCGCGCCGGCCCGGACGTGCCATTCGCCGGTGCCGTCGGAGAGCTGATAGGCAAGCGCGTAGCTCGAATCTGCGGCGATGCCGAGGTTCAGCGGGGAGACCGAAGACCACGCCCGGGTGCCACTCCCAGGCAGGCCTTCCTGGACGCTGGTGCATCCCCGGAGCTGCTCGGTGCGGGTGTCGAACGGAAACGGGGGTGCCTGTGTCGAGGGCATGCTGATGACCGTGAAGTCCGTGTAATCGAGCTTGCCGGCCCCCTGTATTTGGCCTTGTCCGTAAACGGAACCAGCCAGCGACGCTGCGTAGGACTCGTCACTGATGGTGCAAGGGGAACCGGGTGTCCGGGACGTGGCCCGGGGCGTAAAGCCGGGGGATGCGCCCAGGACCGTCGCCTGGGGCAGGCGCACGGGCTCTCCATCGGGGCCGCTGACGCCTTTGAAGAGGGCAACCAGCTGGTCCGGCGTTAGGGAATTTGGCGGCGGTGCCGCCATTGACGGCGTGCTCGTCAACGCCCGGTCCAGGAGTTCCTTTGCCAGGCCTGCCATGGCATCAAGGGCGGGCTTGGCGTCAGTCTCCGAGCTGAGGTTCGCGACGGCAAGGCTAAGAGTGATGGACAAGGTCCCATTCAGGACGCGCAACCCCACTGACCCGAAGTCTCCGGGCCCCTTGGGCTTGGTGACCTGCATGAAGGCGTGCCGCTTTTCCCCCACCAAGGGAGCGGCCAGCAGTTGGACAGCGTACGTGGAGGTCCGGCCCGACTCGGTATACGCCAGGTCGAACTGGCCGCAACGGGAGGCCAGATCGTCCTGGTAGCCGAAATCAGCCGTGGCGATGGCGTCCTTTTCCGCGCTCCTCAGCACCACCATGATGGTACTTGTGGGGCCGGACTGGCCACCCGCCGGCGGCATGGCACCGTCAGCAAAATTGACGGCCTTGTCCGCCCACCGGGTGAATGGATCCTGGGGAACGAATGCGAGGCATTCGCCGGGCGTCGCTGCCATGCTCGTCGGCGGAAACGATCCGCCGGATGCGCCACTGCGCAGGCGGGTTGAATCCTGGGCTGCGGGAATTGGCAGGTTACGGGCTTGGCCCACGCCATTGATGATGGCAGCGAGTTCGGCATCCGTGAAGGGCCGTGAGGGCGATTCCGGCGATTCCGTGCCGGGGCCGGTGCCGGTACCCGTGGACAGCGCCGGCGAAGGTTGCGGGCTGTCCGGCGGCCGGCTGCTGCCCGGGGTTATGCTTCCCCCTGATGAACAGGCTGCCAAGGTCAGCAGGACCGCCATTAGGGGGCCGAGCCAACGGCGGCTGGTTCCTGCCGGCATCGCGCCACCCGTCCTCATTCCGCGAACAGCCATTGCCCGGCTGCCCTGCCGGAACCAACGTAGGCTTGCGGCGCCGGGTGGGGCTAGGGCCGTAGGACCCGGCTGGACGCCTCGCCACCAACAACCACTGCGCCGCCCGGGGCCGCGAGCGGGATGATTTCCATCTTTCCGCCGGGGCCGGCCAGCACCAGGACGTGCCGGGCCGCCACGCTGTCCAGCGCTGCCGCCGCCTCTGCCGTGAGCTCCTCCAGGGAGGGCGGAAGGGCGGACGACGGCGTTGGGCCGGGACCGCCGTCGTCCGTCCGCAGCCAGGTGGTCACCCTGGCGCCCCCGGCGGCGGCAGCGATCCCGCGGGCCAGTGCCTCGGGGTCCACTGCGCCCGCCGGGTAGCCGCTGACCAGGGTGATGTGCTCGATCACCCGCTTGCGCGCCGGGGCGGCGGCGGCGAGCAGCGTCCGATCATGCCGCCACAACGCAAAGTGGTAGCCCGCCACGAGCCCGGCCGCCACCAGGAGGCCCAGGGGTGCGCGGATCCGGTCCAGGACGCTCCCGCCCGTCACGTCACTGAGCAGCAACTCAAAGAGCCGGTAGCCGATCACCAGCAGCGTGATCAGGGCAACGACGGCACTGACACCGAAGAACGCCACCAGGTAGACCCGCCGCCCGGGCGGGATCTGGTCCGCCGCCCGCGGCTGGTGCCTCGGCTTCCAGGCCAGCCACCAAACCGGCCCGCCTACTGCCAACGAGCTGATGCCGCCAAGGAGCAGGGTGCGGGTTGCGCCGCCCGCCAGCGGGGAGACGGCGGCTGCCAGCAGGGCGTTGACCACCACTCCCACCCCGGAGGCTGCTGCCGCCAGGGCAACGGCGGATGTCACCAGGAGGCTGGCACGCCGGGTCCGGGTGGAACGCCGGACGGAGGCGGTGCGGTGGTAGCGCCAGATCACGGCTCCGATAACGGCAGCCGCGATGGCCGGGGCCAGCGGCTCCAGCAGGGCTGTCAGGGGATCGGTCCGGTCAAAGGCAAGCCGCAGCAGGACGAACACGGCCACGCCCAGGCCACCCAGGGCGGTGATGCCGGCAACGAAGATGCCGACGGCGATGATGGCAACGTCCACCAGGCCGGTCCGGAAACGCCGGCCGCCCTCGTGGAACCAGTGCCACCACCACACCAGTGCTCCGCCGGCCGCCCACAGCACTGACCGCAGGACGTCGAACCACCAGGGCTCAAAGGACGCTGCTGCCGTGAAACCGCGGATAGCGATGTCCAGCAGGGCGCTCAACGCCGCAATCGCCGCGCCGGCGCCAAGCAGCAGGCCAAACACAGAGCCGACGACGGCCCGCACGTCCTCGAGGTGGGACGACGGCTTGCGGGGGTGCTTCCACATCCAGCGGTGCCACACCCAGATGGCGGCCCAGACCAGTCCGTTGGCCAGCGGGGACGGCCACTGGCTGTCCTGCGAACCGATGAAGGAGGAGGCGAGGTCCAGCAGGGAGGTGGTGGCGATGATGAGCGACACGGCGTACATCCCGGTCAGGTAGAAGCCCCAGCCCGCGGCGGTGCGCTCGGCTTCGTCGTCCAGGCGCCGCCACACGAGCCACCACAGCAGCAGCGCTAGCGGGCCGCCGATCAGGGTGAAGGCGAGGGAGAGGGCCAGCGCGGCCACATCACCCGAAACCAGCGTGGACGCGGTCCGGAACAGCCGCTCGAGCAGCCCGCCCAAGCCCGAGGCGGCAATGACCACCAAGGCAAAAAGCAGGCCGTACATGATCAGCCGGCGGAGGGTGGCCAGGCCGCCGGCCGGGGCGGGGGCAACAGTTCCCGCCGGGGCGCTCACGGCTTCACCGGAACTGCCGTGCAGGCCGTCAGGGGATACGGCACCTGGTCGATCATCCATTGTCCATTCACCTTCAGGAGCGAGAAGGCGTCCTCCATCTCATACTCGGACGGACCGAACGGGCCGCGTTGGGGGGACTGGACGATCGAGACCCGCACGGTGGCTGAATCGGTGCGCTCCGTCGTCGAAATCAACACGATGCGGGACGGGCGGGGTTCGCCGGAATAGGAGCCGTAGCACCTGCTCCGGGCGCCGTCCGTCAGGAATGTCTGCGCGGTGGGAGTGTCGCCGTCGATCACTGCCTTGCTGTACCGCTGGACCACTCCGGCGGGGCTGACCTGGTCCAGCGGGGCCGGCTCACCGCGGGTGAACACCACCGCCAGGGCAACCACCACCAGCAAGGCCACCACGCCCATTAGCGCGAGGAGGATCCGGTCCGGTCTTCGTGCTGCGTCTTTAAGTGCTGCGTCCTCCATGGCACGAGTATGGATCCGTGCAGGCGCTTTCACCTGTGCCTTTAGGCCCGTTTCAGGCAGAGCCTAGGGCCAATATTCAACATAATTAAGAATAAGCGTTGACTGGGCAGATATCTTCACTATAGTTATGTGAGTTAGCTCACCCAGTGAAAGACAATCGATGACCACCGAGAGTAGCACCACCGCACCTCCAGCCACCAGCGAACTGCTGGCCACGGTTGGAAACAAGGTGCGGGCAATGCGCAAGGAGAAGGGCATGACCCTCGCCAAGCTCTCGGACATTACCGGGCTCAGCCAGGCGATCGTCAGCCAGATCGAACGCGGCATGGCCAACCCGTCCTTCACAACCCTTGCCCAGCTGGCGCATGGACTGGACATTCCCGTGGGAAGGTTCTTCATTGGCCAGGAACAATCCAAATCCCCCGTCGTGCGCAGGTCGGCACGGCGCAACCTGAAAAACGTCACCCGCGAATCCGTCGGCGAAGCAGTCCATGAACTGCTCACTCCGGACCGCGACGGCACCATCGAAGCGCAATGGATCAGTACGCCCCCAGGGCACGACACCAGCGCAACACCCTTTACCCACAGCGGGGAAGAGTTCTGCTACATCATTTCGGGCCGGAAGGACGTCTACTTGGACGGCGTCTGCTACAGCCTCGAAGAGGGCGACTCCATCACCTACCCGGCAGAGACCCCGCACTGGTACAAGAACAGCTACGAAGAGGTATGCGTAGCCATCTGGGTGAACGCACCACACAAGTGGTAGGCGTCCCGGTCCCCGCCGGCGCCAACGTCCACCCCTGACTGCCCGGAACCCACACGTGGCCCCGGACAATCCTTGCCACCTTCGCAGCATTCGCCTCCTCCAACAGGCGCCGCTGCGTCATACCCTCCTGCGCCGTCCGCGGCGCCAGCGTAAGGACACTTCCATGCTCGACATCCAAGCGACGGACAACGCCGTCCCGTCACCCCGTCCCACCACGTCCTCCCCCCGCAACCGCGAAAAATTCACCCCCGAGGTCCGCCGGGGCCTCCTGGGCCTTGGCCTGGGCAACGCCCTGGAATGGTACGACTGGATGGTCTTCGGCCTCCTGTCCGCCTTCATCGGCCCCAACTTCTTCCCCAACGACGAGCCGCTCTCAGCCACCCTGAACGCACTGGCCGTGTTCGCCGTCGGATTCGCCTTCCGGCCGCTGGGCGGTATCCTGCTGGGCACCCTCGCGGACCGCATCGGCCGCCGCCGCGTGATGCTGCTGTCCATCATGCTGATGGCCGGCACCACCCTGGTCATCGCTGTCACCCCCAGCTACGCCACCATCGGCGCCTGGTCCGGCATCATCCTGGTGGCCTGCCGCGTCCTGCAGGGCATCTCCACCGGCATCGAAGCCCCACTCTCCACGTCCCACGCGGTGGAACTCGCCCCGGAGGGCCGCGAAGGCTACGTGGCCGGCATCATGTCCTTCTACGTCAATATCGGCATCCTGCTCGCATCCCTGGTCAGCTTCGTCTGCAGCCTGGTAATCGGCGGCGCGGCCATGGGGGAGTGGGGCTGGCGCGTCCCGTTCATCATCGGCGCCGTGTTCGGCTTCGTGGTGCTCTACCTCCGCCGTTCCCTGCCTGAAACCCTGAAGGCCGAGGAAATGGCCTCCACCACGGCAAAGTCCGTGTGGTCCGGAGTCGGCAAGCACTGGCTCTCCGTCCTGGCCATCGTGTTCGTGGTGGGCGCTGCCCAGGCCTACAACTACGCCTGGAACGTGGGCCTGCCCAGCGCGGCACGCAGTGGCTTCAAGGAAGATCCCACCGCCGTCTTCGCGATCACCACCATTCTGGGCGCCATCCTGGTGGTGGGCAGCTGGCTCATTGGCAAGTTCGCCGACGGCCGGTCCATGTCACGGTGGTTCCTGGTGACCCGCGTCCTGGCCATCCCGTCCGTGTTCCTGATGCTCCTGTACGTACAGCCCGGCATCGGCGGGTTCGCGGCAGTCCTGCTGGGCGGCTCGATCGTGCTGGTCCTGAACATGACCCTCTACAACGTGGTCAGCTCGTCCCTGATGCCCAAGAACATCCGTGGCACCGGCGTGGCACTCGGATACGGCATCGGCGTCGCAATCTTCGGCGGTACGGCCTCCTACCTGCTGGTATGGCTGCAGTCCCTCAACCTCACCTGGGTCTTCCCGGTCTACGTGGCAGTCCTCTCCGTCCTCAGCATCGTTTTCTACCTCGCCGCCCGCCGCTCCAACGGCATCTTCGTCGGAAAGTAAGGACTTCCCCATGAACAACCCACCTACCTTTGCCGCGCCCAAAACCGGGTCCCTGGAACTGAGCACCACCACCGCGGACCTCACCGCCCCGGTGATCTCCCGTTCCGACGTCCTGGTGGTAGGCGGTGGCCCCGCCGGCGTCGCAGCCGCCGTCACCGCAGCCCGCTCCGGCGCCAAGGTCACCCTCCTGGAGCGCTACTCCTCCCTGGGCGGCCTGGCCTCCGGCGGCATGGTGCTGGTGCTGGACGACATGATCAACGGCCAGGACATCACCGTCACCGGGATCGTCTCCGAGTACGTGCAGCGGCTGCAGAAGCTGGGCCTGGCCATCGTTCCGCCGGCCGAGGACCGCCGCACCTCGGAGGAACTCTGGAACAAGTGGGGCCGCTACGGTACCTTCGACTTCCACTCCCACACCACCCCCAAGCCCATCTGCTACGCCGCAGCCTTCGATCCCGACGGCTGGAAGCGCGTCTCCAACGACCTGGTCCGCGAAGCCGGCGTGGACCTGCGGCTGCACTCCTGGTTCTCCCGCCCCATCGTGGACAACGGCGTGATCAAGGGCGTCATCTGCGAAACCAAGCTTGGCCCGCAGGCCTTCACGGCGGACGTGGTCATCGACACCACCGGAGACATCGACGTCGCCTCCCGCGCCGGCGCCGCCTACGCCAAGGACAACTACCTCACCACCCTGGTGTTCCGGCTGGGCAACGTGGACACCGCGGCCGCGGAGGCCTTCGAACAGGCCAACCCCAAGGAAGCCCGCGCCATCAACCGCAAGATCAAGCGCCTCCTCGGCGGCGCCTGGGAACTGTGGTGGCTCAAGACCCCCATCGACGGCGTGGTCTGGTGCAACGCCCCGCACATGACCGGCTACGACGGCGTGGACCCGGCAGACATGACCGCCGCGGAATTCGCCGCCCGGGACAAGATCTCCGAAGCCGTGGACTACGTCCGCGCCAACCTCCCCGGTTTCGAAAAGTGCTACATGCTGGACGTCGCCTCCCAGATGGGCGTCCGGCAGACCCGCCTGCTGCAGGGCGAATACGTCATGACCAAGGATGACGTCACGCAGCGCCGGCACTTCCAGGACAGCGTGGCCCGCGGCCGGGACTACTACTACCCCTACCGCTCGCTGCTGCCCAAGGAAGTGGACCAGCTGCTGGTGGCCGGCCGCCACTACTCCGCCACCCCCGAGGCGCAGAAGATGTCCCGCGAAATCCCGCCGTGCATGGCCATGGGCCAGGCCGTCGGCGTCGCAGCAGCGCTCGCCGTCCAGTCCGGCGTGCTGGTCCGCGACGTCGCGGCAGCGGAGATCCAGCAGGGCATGCGCCGGCACGGCGCGGACCCCGGCGACGTCCCGTCGTCGAACGCCACCATCGATGCCGACGCGGCGGTGCCGGCATGAGCATGGCAACGGCAGAACGTACGACGACGGCACCCGCCGCCGCGGCTGAACGCACCACCACCCCGCTTCCGCTGGACGGCATCAAGATCGTGGACTTCACGCAGGTGTTCATGGGCCCTTCCTGCACCCAGTTGCTGGGCGACTACGGCGCCGACATCATCAAGGTGGAACGCCCGGGTGCAGGAGACATCTCACGGAACTCCTTCCCGGACAAGGACGGCCAGGACAACCCGATCTTCCTCTCCATCAACCGGAACAAGCGGAGCGTCTCCATCGACACCCGTACGGAGGAGGGCCGCAATGTCCTGCACGCCATCATGGCGGACGCGGACGTGGTGGTCAGCAACTTCCGCTCCGGTGTGATGGAGCGGATGGGCTTTGGCTACGAGGAGCTCAAGGCGGACAACCCAGGAATCATTTGGGCCTCCGGAACCGGGTTCGGGCCCGTGGGACCGTACTCGCACAAGGGCGGCCAGGACGCGATCGCCCAGGCTTACTCCGGGGTGATGTGGCGGCGCGAATCGGACGACCAGAAACCGGCCATCTATCCCACCACGCTTTGCGACTACATCACCGGCATGCACCTGATGCAGGGCATCCTGCTGGCGCTGCGCACCCGGGAAACCACCGGAACAGGCCAAAAGGTGGAGGTGACCATGTACGACTCCATGCTGCACCTGCAGATGCAGGAAGCGTGCATGCAGCTCAACCGCGGCTACGAGGTCAACTGGGGCGCCATGCCCCTGAGCGGCGTCTTTGAAACCACCGACGGGGCCGTGTGCATGGTGGGCGGCTTCACCCCGGACCCGCTGGCCCGCATCTCCGAGGCCCTCGGGCTGGACGAGGACCTCACGCAGCGGCCCGAGTTCGCCAACCTGGAGCAGCAGTTCAAGCACAAGCCGGCGCTGCAGGCTATCTTCCGGGAGCGCATCGCCACCAACACCACCGAGTACTGGACCGGCCGGCTGGAGGACCAGGGGCTGCTGAACGCCCCTGTCCACACCCTGGAGCAGGCCTTGGCCGACGCCCAAACCGAGGCCAACGGCATGATCGTGGAGGCCGAACACCCCGGCGTGGGCACCGTGCGCATGCTCAACGCGCCCATCCGGCTCTCCGCCACCCCGCCCACCGTCCGCCGGGTGGCACCGCGCCTGGGTGAACACAACGTGGAGGTGCTGCTGGAGAACGGCTTCGACGAGGCCACCATCAAGCGGCTGCAGGAACTCGGGGTGCTCCGGTGACAGCGGTTGCAGCGGACCCCCAGGCACCGGCGGAAACTTCCGCTCCGGTGGACCAGGTCACCCTGGCCATCGAGAACCAGGTGGCCACGGTGGTGATCGACCGGCAGCACGTGCTCAACGCTGTGGACGGCACCGCGCAGGCCCGGCTCAACGAAATCTGGGACCAGCTGGAGGCTGATCCGGACGTGCGCGCCGTGGTCATCACCGGCGCCGGCACCCGCGCCTTCTGCGTGGGGGCGGACATGTCCGCGGCCGCCGTGGACAAGACCGGCCTCGAATACTGGGCGGGCCTGGACCCGAACGGGTTCGGCGGCCTGAGCCTGCGGACCACGCTGCATATCCCCGTGATTGCCAAGGTGAACGGCTACGCACTGGGCGGCGGCATGGAGATCGTGCTGGGGGCGGACATCGTGGTGGCGTCGGAGAACGCCAAGTTCGGGCTGACGGAACCGCGGGTGGGGCGTTTGGCGCTCGACGGCGGCATCCACCAGCTGGTACGCCGCGTGCCCTATACCCAGGCGATGGGCATGCTGCTCACCGGCCGGAAGGCTGACGCCGCAGAGATGCACGCCATGGGCCTGGTCAACGAGGTGGTCCCGGCAGGAGAGCTCGACGCCGCCGTGCAGCGCTGGGTGGACCAGATCCTGGCCTGCGCCCCCACCTCGGTCCGCGCCGTGAAGCAGATGGTCACGCAGACCGGGCACCTCACCGCCACGGAGGCCCGCGGCCTGCGGCTGCCGGCCCTGATGGCAGCCCTGGATAGCGAAGACTCCGCCGAGGGCGTCCGCGCCTTCCAGGAAAAGCGGAAACCGGCCTGGCCCGGCAAGTAGGGAAAGCCCTCAGATGAACAACAAACCAAGGGAGAAGCCGATGCGGGAGTCATTGACGCCGGGCGTGTGGGGCGTTGTAGCCACACCGTTCCAGGGCAGCACGCTGGACCTGGACCTGGACAGCCTCTCGGACCTCGTGGAACGTTACGAAACCATCGGCGCCACGGGCCTGACCGTCCTGGGTGTCTTCGGGGAGGCCGCCGCGCTGACCCCGGAGGAACGCCGCCAGGTCCTCGAAATCGCCGTCGAATGCACGGACCTGCCCCTGGTGGTGGGTGTAACAGCCCTGGCCACCCGGCCGGCCATTGAGGAAATCCGCGCCGCCCAGGAGGTTGCCGGGCAGCGGCTGGCCGCGGTGATGGTGCAGGCCAACTCGGCGAAGCCCGAGGTGGTCAGCGCCCACCTGGACGCCATCCACCGCGCCACCGGAGCCAAGGTGGTGCTGCAGGACTACCCGCTGGCCAGCGGCGTCGCCATCTCCACCGCCGCCCTGGTCACCGTGGTCACGGCAAGCCCCTGCGTCATCGCCATCAAGGCTGAGGCGCCGCCCACCAGCGTGGCCATCGCCGAACTTCACGCCGGCACCGGGGTCTCGGTATTCGGCGGACTCGGCGGCCAGGGACTGCTGGACGAGCTCCTGGCAGGCGCTGCCGGTGCCATGACCGGGTTCTCCTACCCCGAGGCGCTGATCGCCTGCGTCCGCGCCTGGCGGGAGGAAGGGTATGCGGCGGCCGCCGGGCAACTGCTGCCCTACCTGCCGCTGATCAACTTCGAGCAGCAGGCCAAGGTGGCCCTGGCCATCCGCAAGGAATGCCTCCGCGAGCGGGGCTGGATCAAGGACCCGGGCGTCCGTGCCCCGGCCGCCGGCTTTCCCGAAAACCTGCGGCACCCCATGGAGGTCCATCTCCGCGAAGCCGCCATCGCCCTGGACCTGAACCGGGCGCCCGCCCCTGCGGGGAGGAACTGATGGACCTGGGAATCGCCGGCAAGACGGCGCTGGTGGCCGCCTCCACGGGCGGCCTGGGACTCGCCGTCGCCCGCGCCCTCGCCGCGGAAGGCGCCAGGGTGGCCATTGTGGGCCGCCGCGGCGTCCGTGCCAAGGAGATCGTGGACGAACTGCAGGAGGCGTTCGGCGGCCTGCCGGGCTTCGCTGCCATCGCCGTCGAGGCTGACCTCACCGGCGCCGAGGGCGTTGACACCGCGGCGGCGCAGGCCGAGGCCGGCCTGGGACCAATCGACATCCTGGTCCTGAACGGCCCCGGCCCCCGGCCCGGAGCCGCCGCGACCCTGGGCAGCGAGGACATCGCCGCGGCGTTCGACCTCCTGGTCAAGCCGCACCACGCCCTGGTCTCCCGCACCCTGCCCGCCATGCGGGAACGGCGGTGGGGACGGATCCTTGCCATCGGCTCCAGCGGCGTCGCAGCACCGCTGCCCAACCTGGCCGTCTCCAATACCGGCCGCGCAGCCCTTGCCGGCTACCTCAAAACGCTCGCCGCCGAGGTGGCCTTGGACGGGGTCACCGTGAACCTGCTCCTGCCCGGCAGGATCGCCACGGACCGCGTCACCGAACTGGACCAGGCAGCCGCAAAGCGCCGCGGCACCACGCTGGAGGACATCCGGGTGGAATCCCGCAAAACCATCCCCGCCCGCCGCTACGGCGAGCCCGCCGAATTCGGTGCGGCCGCAGCCTTCCTCTGCAGCGCCCCGGCGTCGTACGTCACCGGAGTGGCGCTGCGGTGCGACGGCGGCCTGATCCGCAGCCTCTAGCCCCAACTTCCAAAGGAATGCCATGACCTCCACCGCCCTGGACCCCAACACCACCGCATTGGATCGCAGCAAAACCGCCCAGCACCTCATCAACGGGCAATGGCTGGGAACCGCGAATACCCGCCGCACCAATCCCGCACGCCCGGATGAACTGGCTGCCCTGTCGCCCAGCGGCAACGCGGCGGATGTCGATGCCGCCATCACCGCGGCCGCGGCAGCGCAGCCCGCCTGGGCGGCCCTGCCGGCGCCCTCCCGTGGGGCCATCCTGATTACTGCAGGCAACCTGCTGATCGAACGGCAGTCGGCGATCGCGGAGGACCTGGTCCGGGAGGAGGGCAAGACCCTGGCCGAAGCCAAGGGCGAGGTGAAGCGTGCTTCGGACGTGCTGCGCTTCTTCGGCTCCCTGGGCTGGGCCGCCACCGGAGAGGTGCTGCCCAGCGGACTGCCGGACACCACCATCACCACCCGGCGCGAGCCGCTGGGCGTGGTTGGCTTGATCACCCCCTGGAACTTTCCCATCGCCATTCCGGCCTGGAAGACGGCGCCTGCACTGATCAGCGGCAATGCCGTGGTGATCAAGCCCGCCGAACTCACCCCGCTGTCCGCCACCCACCTGGCCCGTGCCCTGCAGGACGCAGGACTGCCGGCGGGCGTGTTCAACCTGGTGCACGGCAAAGGCCGGGTGGTGGGTGATGCGCTAGCCCGCGACCCGCGGATCGCCGGGATGTCCTTCACCGGGTCAACCAACGTGGGCCTGGGACTGCAGGAGATCCTGAACGGCCGGCGTGCCCGCGTCCAGCTGGAGATGGGCGGCAAGAACGGTGTCCTGGTCCTGGACGACGCAGACCCAGCCAAAGCCGCACAGGTGGTGGCTGCCGGCGCGTTCGGCCTCACCGGCCAGGCCTGCACCGCAACGTCGAGGGTGTACGTCACCCCCGGCATCCGGGCCGCATTCCTCGACGCCTTGGTGGCAGAGGCGGCAAAGTACACCCCCGGAGACGGCCTGGAATCCGCCATGGGGGCCGTGGTGAGCCCGCAGCAGTTCGAGCAGGACCAGGCGGCGGTGCGTGGCGCCGTTGAGCGCGGCGCCACGCTCCTGCACGGAAAGTACGACGGCGATTCCTCCGACGCGCTGTTTTTCCCCGCCGCCGTGCTCACCGGCCTGGACTTCGACGATCCAGCGGTGACGGAGGAGATCTTCGGCCCGGTGGTTGCCGTCCTTGAGGTCCCCGACTACGAGGCAGGCCTCGCCGCGATCAACGATTCCCGCTACGGCCTCACTGCCGGCATCTGCACCGACTCCCTGGCGCTGGCAACCGACTTTGCCGCCAGGGCCCAGGCCGGGGTCATCAAGGTCAACCGGCCCACCGCGGGCCTGGACCTGAACGTGCCGTTCGGCGGCGTCAAGGATTCCTCCACGAACACGTTCCGCGAGCAGGGCAGGTCCGCCCTGGAGTTCTTCACCTGGGGCAAAACCGTCTACACGGGCGTGTAGTCCCATGGCGTACGTGATCGCGCAGCCGTGCGTGGACGTCAAGGACAAGGCGTGCATCCAGGAATGCCCCGTGGACTGCATCTACGAGGGCGACCGGTCACTCTATATCCATCCGTCCGAATGCGTGGACTGCGGTGCGTGCGATCCGGTCTGCCCGGTGGAGGCCATCTACTACTCGGACGATGTGCCGGACGAATGGGCAGACTACGTCCGCGCCAACGTGGAGTTCTTCCACGAACTGGGCTCGCCGCAGGGTGCCTCCGCCTTCGGAAAACTGCATCGGGACCATCCCGTCGTTGCTGCCGAGCCCGTCCCGGCACGCTAGGGCATCCAACCCTTTCAATGGCCGCCAAGCCTTCGCTTGGCGGCCATTGCTGCGTTAATGCCTACATTTCACGCGTGCCACAACCGCGTTGCTGTGATTGCAACCAGCGCCTGACCTGCGCAGCGATGGTGCGAAGGTGCGGCTGACACTCCTCGGGCTGGATGAATCCCAGATTAAAGCCGCAGAAAAGTCTTGACTGTGTTGCTCGTCACCCCCTATGTTGAAACAACCACGTTGCAAGGAATGCAACTCATACTTTTGATGGTGGTTCCATGAGTACCAATTCACACTCCAGCGGGGCCGTTGCCGCTGACGCCAACGGCCCCGTCACGGCAGGCAAAGGCGCCGGCAGCGCCGTGGTGAGCAAGGATGTTCGACGCCGGGTGGTCACGGCCAGCTTCATCGGCAACTTCGTCGAATGGTTCGACTACGCCGTGTACGGCTACCTCGCAGCCGTCATTTCATCCGTCTTCTTCCCCGAGGCAGACCGCCAGACTGCGCTGCTGGCCACTTTCGCGGTGTTCGCGATTTCCTTCTTCGTCAGGCCCCTGGGCGGCTTCTTCTGGGGCCACATCGGCGACAAGCTGGGCAGGCGCAAGGCACTGTCCCTCTCGATCGTCATCATGTCCGTCTCCACCTTCTGCATCGCCCTCATACCCGGCTACGGAACCATCGGCATGCTGGCCCCGGCCCTGCTCCTGCTGGTCCGTGTCGTCCAGGGCTTCTCGGCGGCGGGCGAGTACGCCGGGGCATCGGCCTTCCTGGTGGAATACGCGCCGGCCAACCGCCGCGGACTCTACGCCGCCGTCGTGCCCGCCAGCACGGCCGCGGGCCTCCTCCTGGGCTCGCTGATCGCGGCACTGCTCAGCTCGGTGCTCAGCACCGGGCAGCTGCACGACTGGGGCTGGCGGCTCCCGTTCCTCCTCGCCGCCCCGATGGGACTGATCGGCCGCTACATCCGCACCAAGCTGGAGGACACTCCCGCCTTCCGCGCCCTGGCGGAGCAGGAAGAATCCGCTCCCAAGGCGCCGGCGCTGGACATGTTCCGGACCTACCGGAAGCAGCTCCTCATCGCCTGCGGGGCGGTGCTGCTCAACGCCGTCGGCTTCTACGTCATCCTCAGCTACATGCCCACCTACCTGTCCGAGGAACTGGGCTTCGGCCCCACCGAATCGTTCCTGGCCACCACCATCGCCCTGGCCAGCTACATCGGTTTCATCTTCCTGACCGGCATGGCCTCGGACCGGTTCGGCCGCAAGCGGATGCTGATCACCGCCTCGGTGCTGTTCATGCTCCTGACCGTCCCGGCGTTCATGCTGCTGGACACCGGCAACTTCCTGGTGATCGTCCTGGTCCAGATCCTGCTGGGCGGCATGCTCACCCTCAATGACGGCACCTTGCCCAGCTTCCTGGCCGAACTGTTCCCCACCAAGGTCCGGTACAGCGGCTTCGCCGTCAGCTTCAACCTCTCCAACGCGCTCTTCGGCGGGACCGCGCCGTTCATGGCCACCCTGCTGATCGGCATGACCCAGAGCAAGCTTGCCCCGGGCTGGTACCTCGTGGCCGCGTCCGCCGTGTCCCTCGCGGCCGTCCTGTTCGCCGCCGAAACCTCGCGCAAGCCGCTCAAGCACCTCTGATCCCGCAGAGGCCCCGGACCTTTCTTCCTTCCCACCCAACCCACGTGCGGCCAATACCTGCCGCAATATCGAAAGGCACACCTGTGACCATCACCACCGATACCGCCTCATCCATCGCCGAGCTGGAGCGCCTCAAGGTCCTGCACAACGGCACCAAGGGCAAGCTCACGTTCTCCGACGCGGAGTTCGAGCGGCGCCTGGGCGGCCTGCGCCAGATCATGGCCGCCAAGAGCCTGGACGCGGTCATCCTGACCAGCTACCACGGCATCAAGTACTACTCCGACTTCCTCTACACCACGTTCGGCCGCAACTACGCCTTGGTGGTCACCGCAGAGGACTCTGTCACCGTGACCGCGAACATCGACGCCGGCATGCCGTGGCGCACCTCCTACGGCGAGAACATCGTCTACACCGACTGGCGGCGGGACAACTTCTACTTCGGACTGCAGGAGGCCCTGCGCCAGCGTGGCGTCAAGGCCAGCCGGCTCGGCGTCGAGGACGACTTCCTCCCGGGCCTGACCCGGGAGAAGATCGCCGCAGCGTTCCCCGGCGCCACGCTCCTGGACGTCTCCCAGGACGCCATGCGCCAGCGCATGATCAAGTCCGCCGAGGAAATCGAGGTCATCAAACACGGTGCCCGCATCGGCGACCTCGGCGGCGAGGCCATCCGCAAGGCGATCCGCGAGGGCATCACCGAGTACGAGGTCGCCCTGATCGGCACCGAAGCCATGGTGCACGAGATCGCCCGGACCTTCCCGGACCGCGAGGTCCGCGACACCTGGGTGTGGTTCCAGTCCGGCATCAACACCGACGGCGCGCACAACTGGGCCACCACCCGGAAGCTGCAGCAGGGCGACATCCTCTCCCTGAACTGCTTCCCCATGACCTCCGGCTACTACACGGCCCTGGAACGCACCCTCTTCCTGGGCCAGCCGGACGAGCGGTCCCTGGAGCTGTGGAACATCAACGTGGAGGTGCACAAGCGCGGCCTGGAACTCATCAAGCCCGGCGCCGTCTGCAAGGACATCGCCGCCGAACTCAACGAGATCTACATCAGCCACGGACTGCTGGCCAACCGCACCTTCGGCTACGGCCACTCCTTCGGCGTCCTCAGCCACTACTACGGCCGCGAAGCCGGCCTGGAACTGCGCGAGGACATCGACACCGTCCTGGAGCCCGGCATGGTGGTCTCCATGGAGCCCATGATCACCGTGGCGGACGGCCAGCCCGGAGCGGGCGGCTACCGCGAGCACGACATCCTGGTGATCGGCGAGGACAACACGGTGGAGAACATCACCAAGTTCCCGTTCGGTCCCGAGCACAACATCGTCCAGGCCTAACCATCACCACAGGGAAGCGGGGGGGCGGGGGGGGGGGGGCGCGGGGGGCGGGCCGGGGGGGGAAAGGTTGTGCCCCCGCGACCAGCCACAACCACCCCAAACAAACCCCCACCCCCCCCCCACCCCCC
>NZ_JBHVVN010000014.1:0-33715 GCF_042882685.1 Pseudarthrobacter sp. NPDC058196 | reverse complement strand
TTCTAAAAAACACCATTGTGGCCGCTTCCCACCCCAAAAACAAACCCCACCACAAACACCACCCCGCCGGGCGCGGGCCCCCCCGGCCCCCCCCCCCCCGCTTCTGCCGTCCATGAGGAAAGATGGTGTCCACCATGACTCCTGCAACACCTTCCGACAGCAACGGCACAGGCACCAGCACCGGCACCAACGGCGGGACGGACGCCAAAGGTGCCTCCGTCGTCGTCAATGCCATCGCCGTCCTGCGCACCTTCACCGCGGACGAACCCTTGCTGGGGGTCACGGAAATCGCCAACCGGGTGGGAATGCACAAGAGCAGTGTCTCCCGGATCCTGGCCACCTTCGAGCAGGAAAACCTGGTGGAACGGGACCCGGAAACCAAGCGGTTCCGGCTGGGCCTGGGCTTGATCGCCGTCGCCGGGCCGCTGCTGGCCGAGATGGAGGAACGGCGCGTTGCGTACCCAGTGCTGCGGCAACTGGCCGAGCAGACCGGCGAAACCAGTGCGCTCATGCTCTGGAACGGGGACGAAGCGATTTGCGTGGAGCAGATCGCCAGCCACCACCAGATCAAGCACACCACGCCGCTGGGCGCCCGGTACCGGGACGCCATGAGCGCCTCCGTCCAGGTGTTCCTGTCCACGCTGCCGGCCGAGCGGGTGCGTGAGCTGCTGCGGAGCGGAGCCATCACCTTTCCCGGAATGGACGACGCCGGCCTGGCGGCTTACGAGGCCCGGCTCCAGGACGTGGTGCAGCGGGGGTGGGCGGGCAACTACGGTGAATCGTCCATGGATGAAGTGGGCGTGGCGGCCCCGGTCCGCGACCACCGCGGCGACGTGGTGGCCGCCGTCCTGATTCCGGCCCCGCGGTTCCGGGTATCGAAAGAGCAGTTCGAGAGGCTGGCCGAAGCCTGCGTGGCCGCCGCCGCCAAGGTGACCACCCGTTTGGGCGGCCGGCCGGCAAGCTGATCCTGCCTGTTCAGGCGGTAAGGGTGAACACCTGGTTCACGCTGTGACCGCGCTGACTGCGACGACGCCACCCCAAGGGTCGCTGATCACCGCGCTCCGGAATCCCGAAGTATTGGAGGGCTCCATGAGGATGCCGCCACCTAATGCCACGGCCCGGTGGGCGGTGGTATCCGCATTGGCCACTGCGAAGTTCACACTCCAGTTCGGCGGAACGTCGACGCCCTCCGTTGAGGTGGCGACTGCCACCATCCGGTCATGCAGAAGCCATAGCGAGAAGGGGGCGTCCGGCGATGACTTCAGCTCCCACGTGAACATTGTCCGGTAGAAATCCCGGGCTTTTCCAAGATCCGGGGTGTGCAGGGAACTCATCGCCCAGCAGTTCGGCTGGTCGGCAAGCTCAACGCCGCCTTTTTCGCCTGCCTGCCGCAGGCAGAACAGCACACCGGAGGAGTCAGCAACCAGTGCGGTGGGGGCGTGGGCGCCGAAAGACATAAGCTGCCGGCCCCCAGCCTGTTCAGCGCGGGCCGATGCCTCCGCGACGTCTTCCACCCGGACGTGCGTCAGCCAGCCCGCAGGCGACTGTGGCGGGGCCTGCCCCACTCCGGCCACCGGGCGTCCGTCGAGGCGCGCCTGGTAATAGTCACCGTCAACCCCCGACATGGGAATTGCCTCGTCGAAGCTCCAGCCGAAAAGTTGGCCGTAGAACTCTTTGGCGGCCTTGGGGTCCGGTTGCCAGGTATCCACCCAGCACGGCGCACCTACCGACGACGTGTCCCGCTCAGCCATATTGCGCCCTTTCGAATCCGGCTGGGCCGGCCGGGCCCGTTCGCCGGCCCCCAGGGCAATGCCAGGCAAGCATACGTCCGAATGCGGAGTCATGGCTGGAGATCGATATGAGGGTGCAGTCATGGGCTCTGCAGCTTGTCAGCCCAGCTCTGCCGGGCGTCCTGGGGCGGCGGCATACTCCGACCAGCCGCCTGCGTAGAGCCGACCCTGGCCAAGTCCGGCGTGTTCAAGGGCGAGGAGGTTGTGGCACGCCGTAACGCCTGAGCCGCAGTAGGAGATGACGGCGGCGGCGTGATCGATCCCAGCCCTCGCGAACGCAGCCCGAACTCCGCGACCGGGCGCAGGCGTCCGTTGGGGGAGAGGTTCGCCCGGCACGGGACGTTCACTGCGCCCGGAATGTGTCCTGCCTGGGGATCGGTAGGCAGTTGGAGGGTGCCGTCGAAGCGGTCGGCATTGCGGGCGTCGACGATGATCCCGGCGCGCCCTGCCGTGATGTCCTCCAGCCGGGCCAAGCGGGACTCGGGCCAGGGGACCGGCCTGAACGTCGCGGGGGTTGGCTTCACGGACGTTGTCTCCAACGGTCCCGTCCATGCGGCAATCCCGCCGTCGAGCAGCGCTGCCGGATGCCCGGTCGCGCGCAGCATCCAGACGAGCCGCGCGGCGATGACCCCGCCGGCATCGTCATAGGCGATGACAGCCGTGCGGTCGCCGATTCCCAGCGAGGACATCCCACAGGCAAACACGTCGGGGTCGGGAAGCGGGTTCAACCCGTCCGGTCCGGCCTCGCCAGACAACCACGCGTCCAAGTCCACGAACACTGCACCTGGCACGTGCCCGCCGTCGTACGCCGAGCGGCCCGACGCGCCGCCAAGGTACCAACGGGCATCAGCGATGACGACGTCATTCCGGTGCGCCTCGAGCCACGCGGTATCCACGAAGGGCGGCAGGTCCGCCGGGGTTGTCGGGGTGGGTGCCATACAGTGCAGGCTAAACGATCTGTCCATTATTTGAGCAAGAATGTCTCAATATGTGGACACGAGGGAACGGGTGTCCCGGGCCTCTTCGGGGCCTGGCCGGGCGCCCACCCCGGGCAGTTGCGGTCTGTACAACCTTGGCGGGACCGCGGGAGACTGGCGCCATGGGCAAACTCACCTTCGCCATGAACGTCAGCCTGGACGGCTACATCGCCGCGCCCGGCGACGACCTCGGCTGGAGCATGCCGAGCGACGAACTGTTCCAATGGTGGTCCGACCGCGTGGCGGCGACGGGCCTGGCCTTGTACGGACGCAAACTGTGGGGAACGATGAGCTCCCACTGGCCCGCCGCGGACCAGGAGCCGGGCGCCACGCCGGCGCAGATCGAGTTCGCCCACCGCTGGCGGGACATGCCGAAGGTGGTGTTTTCCTCGAGGACCCGCCCGGTCAACTGGAATACCCGCCTGGTCATCGGCGATGCGGTTCCGGAGATCGCGCGGCTCAAGGTGGAAGCCGATGGCCAGATTGATGTCGGCGGTGCCACGCTCGCCGCGGCGGCCATGCGGGCCGGGCTGATCGACGAGTACGCGCTGGTCACCCACCCGGTCCTGGTGGGCGGCGGGACGCCCTTCTTTGCGGCCTTGGACCATTGGGTGCAGCTGAGGCTGGTGGAGACCCGGGCGTTTCCTGACGGCGTGGTCCTGGCCCGGTACGACGTCCGGCGCTGAGCGCACCAAGTTTCAAGGCGGGCGATCCCCGCACTTGAGATTCGGGAGGCCGGTTTACCGGGCCGGGCTCCTCAGGGGAGCCCCGCCATCCGGGCAGCGAGATGCAATGCCGCCAGCCGCCCCGTCCCGCGGGGGTCGCCACCGCACAGCTCGAAAATCCGCTGCAGCCGGTGGTGCATGGACTGCCGTTCCAAGTGCAGTTCGCGGGCTGATTGCGCGGTATTGCACCCCGAGTCCAGCCACACCCGCAAGGTCTCCAACAGCTGGGACTGCCGCTGCGCGTCATGCTCCAGGACCGCCCGCAACTGCCGGTTCACGAACGCCTCCCGCGCCGAGGCGTCCAGGCAGGTCAGGGACAGGCTTTCGACGGCGGAATCCTCCGCATCCACCACCACCAGGCCGCGGGCCGGATACTGCCGGCGCGCCGACGCGTTCCGCCGCCGGATCTGGCGCACCTCCAAGGCACGTCGCGCCTCGGCCAGCGACCACGAAGCCTCGGCCACCCCACCGGCCAAGGGCCCCACGGCAATCACCGCATCGGGGTCCCCCGCCAGGCCCTTCAGCGCTTCCAGCAGTTGCCGCCGCTCACCGGCGGCATCGGTGCAGGGCAGGCCGATCATCACCACCAGCTCGGCGTCGTCCAAGTACGCGGCGCAGGGAATCCGGCGTGAGCTCAGGAAGGTTTCGACGGCGCCGCGCAGCTCCTGCGGTGACGCCGCATGGATTGCAGCCACCACTGCCGGGGAATCCGTGGGAAAGCCGGCCCCGGGGGCCAGTTGCTCAAGCCGCCACTCCGGGGCGGAATTCAGCACGGCCCGCATCAGTTCGGCCCCGGCCAGGGCATGAAGTCCTGGGGGAGTGTGCTGCAGCAGCGCCAGCCCGAGGATGTCCACGGAGCGTTCCCCGGCCACCTGCGCCAGCGCCACGTCCGCGACTTCCGGCACCCGGACCTCAAGGCGGCCCATCAGGACGCCGCGCACGGGAATGTCCACGGTGACCGCCGTTCCGCCGGGCCGCCCGGACCCGCCGCCAAGGCTGCCGTGAGTGCCAGGTCCGGAGCCGTCGTCGTCCGCTGGTCCGTCCCCGGCGTCCGCGTCAACCCCGCGGCTCCACCCCTCCGGGACGGCGCTGCCCATGGTCACTCCCCACGGAGAGGTCAGGTGCACGGCGGAAGCTGTGATGCCCGCCAGCACGCCCAGGATTTTGTCCAGCGAGGCCCCGTGGGCAAGCTCCGCCGCCATGGCGCGCGTAGCGGCGTCGGCCTGCTGCAGGTGCCCCACCGACTCGCTGACCAGCATGGAGTTGATGGCCTGCATGACGCCCACAAAGGGCACCACCTTCCGCAGTTCAACCACCGGAAGGCCGTATTCCTCGGCCTTGCGGAGCATGTCCGCCGGGATTTCCGGCAGGGCGCCCCCCGTCTCGATGGCCAGCGCCGCGATACCCCGCTGGGCCAGTTCACGGACATAGTCCTCGCGCCGGGCGGGGGTGGCCGTGGCAAGGGTGATCCCGCCGCAGAGCAGCAGCTCGCCGCCGCGGAGCAGGGGAGCGATGTCCAGTACTTCGCTGGAGTGGACCCAGCGCACAGGCTGGGCATCGGCCACCACGCCCAGGGGATGGAGCACGGGATCGGCGGCGGCAAGGGCGGGGTGGGCGAGTATTTCGCCAAGAAACACTGACACGACATTCCGTAACGTAGTTGGGGAATCTGTTCGACAGATTGTATCTTGTTCCTTGTGATGGGGGCCACATAGCCTTTGAGTACTTATCCACCTCACGGAGGCCCCCATGCAAGAAAAGCTTTCACCAGCAACGCACGGGCACGCGGCCCCTGCCGGACAGGACCACAACGCCGTGGACCACGAAGCCTGGCTGCAGCCCATCCCCGAATCAGCACGCACACGCAAGGTATCCGGCCAGTTCTGGATCTGGGCGGGGGCCAACCTGGCCCCCATCAACTGGGTGCTGGGGGCGCTCGGTATCCAGCTGGGACTCGGACTGGCGGACACCGTCACCGTCCTGGTCCTGGGCAACCTGATCGGCATGCTCCTCTTTGGCTGCTTCGTCCTCCTGGGCCAAAAGACCGGAGCCACCGGCATGGTCCTGGCCCGGGCCGCCTTCGGCCGCCGCGGCAACTACCTGCCGGCCGCCATCCAGGCCCTGCTGGTCATCGGCTGGTGCGCGGTGAACACCTGGATCATCCTCGACCTGGTCATGGCACTCTTCGGAACCCTCGGCTGGGTTGACCCGGAAGCCCCCAACTACGCCTGGAAGATCGGCGTCGCCACCTTCATCATGGCCCTGCAAGTGGCCATCGCCTGGTTCGGCTACAAGGCCATCGCGGCCTTCGAAAAATGGACCGTACCGCCCACCATCCTCATCCTCGCCGTCATGTCCGCCGTCGCCTGGTTCGGCATGGACATCAACTGGGGCTACGCCGGACCCGCCGGGCACATCCTGGAAGGCTCGGAACGGATCGCGGCCATGAGTGCCGTCATGACGGCCATCGGCATCGGCTGGGGCATCACCTGGTTCACCTACGCCGCCGACTACTCCCGGTTCGTCAGCACCAGCGTCCCCAAGAAGAAGGTCTACCTCGCCTCCGTCCTTGGCCAGTTCATCCCGGTGGTCTGGCTCGGCGTCCTGGGTGCAAGCCTCGCCACCAACTCCGGAGAAATCGATCCCGGCAAGCTGATCGTCCTCAACTTCGGCGCCATGGCTCTGCCGGTGCTGCTGATGGTGCTCCACGGCCCCATCGCCACCAACATCCTGAACATCTACACCTTCTCGGTGGCCACCCAGGCCCTGGATATCTCCATCAGCCGCCGCAAGCTCAACCTGTTCGTCGGCGTCTTCTCGCTCGGCGCCGTCGTCTTCTTCATCTTCCAAGAGGACTTCGCCGCGGTGCTTGACGCCTGGCTGATCGGCCTGGTGGCCTGGGTGGCCGCCTGGGGCGGAATCATGCTGGTGCATTACTTCTGGCTCGACAAGCGCTGGCCGGGTGAGCCCGAGCGCCTGTTCGACGCCGTAGGCACCAAGCGTCTGCCCGGCGTCAACTGGGCCGGTGTTATCTCCCTCGTGGCCGGCATCTTCGCCACCTGGCTGTTCATGTACGGACTGATCCCCATCATGCAGGGCCCCATCGCCGTGGCCCTGGGCGGCTGGGACCTGTCCTGGCTGGCCGGCGGACTGACCAGTGCCGGGGTGTACGCCATCCTCGGACCGCGGCAGCACATCCGGTACCTCGCAGTGAAGCCCCGCACGGCCAACGCCGTGGACCCTGCTCCCGGAGCCGGCGGCAAGGAAGCGGACGCCGCCCCTGCCCTTCCCGCCCTCTAAGCGAAACGCTTTCCTCCTCCCAAACCTGGCGGGCGCCCTGCGCCCGCCGAAAGGATTTCCCGTGAACCAGCCCGCCATCGCGGACGCCCTGCACCCCATCACCTGGCCCGACGGCGCCAAAGCCGCAGCCTCCTTCACCTTCGACGTTGACGCCGAATCCTGCACCATCGCCCACGACCCCACCGCCACCCGGCGCATGTCGCTGATGACCCACCAGTCCTACGGCCCCAAAGTCGCCGTGCCGCGGCTCCTGAAAATCCTTGAGCGCCAGGACATCAAGGCCACCTTCTTCATCCCCGGCTTCACGGCCGAGTCCTACCCGGACGTGGTCCGGCGGATCGTCGACGGCGGGCACGAGGTGGGGCACCACGGCTACCTCCACGAACCGATGCAGGGCATCGACGCCGCCACCGAGGCCGGCTACCTTGACCGTGGCCTCGAAGCCCTGGCGAAAGTGGCCGGGGTCCGGCCGGTGGGGTACCGGGCGCCGTGGTGGGAACTGAACTGGCACTCCCCGGGCCTCCTTGCGGACCGCGGCTTCCTCTACGATTCCAGCCTGCTCGACGGCGATGCCCCCTACCGCTTCGCCGTCGCCGCCGATGATCCCCGGGACATCGTGGAGATTCCCGTGGACTGGACCCTGGACGACTGGGAGCAGTACGCCTTCTACCCCGGTGTGACCGGCAGCGGCGTCATCGAAAGCCCGGCCAAGGTCCTGGAAATGTGGACCCTCGAAGCCGAGGCGCACCACTCCCAGGGCAGCTGCTTCGTCCTGACCAACCACCCGTTCATCTCCGGCCGGCCCTCCAAGGCCGTTGCCCTGGAGCAGCTGATCGAGCGGGTGAAGGCAATGGACGGCATGTGGGTCACCACCATGGAACAGATTGCCCGGCACACCAAGGCCACGGTCACCGAGATCCACACCCACGCGCGGATTGACGTGCCGGTATTCCCGGGCGCGGGTGCGCAGTTCGAGCCGGCCGTGGTACGGCAGGGGGTGCCGGCCTAGCGTCCCTGGACTCGAAAGCGGCCTGCGGTTGAAGATTATTCGCAGGCCGCTTTTTGGTTGCCCGTGGACACCATCCGCCGGCGCTGCTTACGGTGGCCGGAACGGGCGGCGGAGCCAAGCAGGAGGAAACTTCGATGGACTTTCCGGAAAACGGTACGGCCGGCATCGAGCAGGAACTGGCCTGGCAGGTCCCGCTCTACGAGCAGTTCCACCGGCACCCGGAACTCGGCCTTGCCGAACACCAGACCTCCGCTGCCGTTGCGGCGAACCTGGCCCGCTGGGGTTTCGATGTGAGGCACTTCGGCGGCACCGGTGTGGCGGGAGTCCTTGCCAACGGGGCCGGTCCCTGTGTCCTGGCCCGGGCGGACATGGACGCCCTCCCGGTCACCGAGGCCACGGGGGCCAGCTACGCCTCCGCCATCGCGGGCGTGATGCATGCGTGCGCGCACGACATGCACGTGGTGGCGCTGCTGGGCGCGGCGAAATACCTGGCCGAACACCGCGACACCTGGCAGGGCACCTACACCGCGCTGTTCCAGCCGGCGGAGGAGACGGCGGCCGGCTCGCAGGCAATGCTCGACGACGGCCTGGCCGCCGGAATCCCGCGGCCGGTCGTTGCGCTGGCCCAGCACGTCATGCCCACCGAGGCGGGCACCATCGGCACCACCCCGGGGCCTGTGCTGTCGGCCGGGGACTCCGTGCGGATCACCGTCCATGGCCGCGGCGCCCACGGCTCCATGCCGCACAAATCAGTGGATCCCGTGGTCCTGGCCGCCTCGATTGTCCTCCGCCTGCAGACGGTGGTGTCCCGTGAAACGGCTCCGGGGGAATTCGCCGTGCTGACCGTGGGCGCCGTCACGGCCGGGGCCACGGCCAATATCATCCCGGACCGGGCCGAGCTGCTGCTCAACCTCCGTACCTACAGCCTGGAAGTACGGAGCCAGATGCTCGCCGCCATAGAGCGGATTGTGCGGGGCGAGTGCGCCGCGGCGGGATCGCCCCGGGAGCCGGAGCTTGAGTATTACGACCAATACCCGCTGACCAGCAACGACGCCGAGGCCAATGCGCGGGTCACCGCAGCCTTCACCAGGACCTTCGGTGCCGGAGCCGTCTACCGCACCAACCCGCAGACGGCATCCGAGGACTTCAGCCGCATCCCCGACGCGTTCGGCATCCCGTACGTGTACTGGATGGTGGGCTCCGTGCCCCCGGAAACCTACCGGCGGGCGGTGGCGAACGGCACGGTGGACGCCGACATCCCTGCCAACCACTCGCCGTCGTTCCTTCCCGCCGTGGATCCCACCCTCGGCGTGGCCACCCGGGCCCAGGCTGCCGCCGCGCTCGCGTTCCTGGCGGGGACTGTTTAGCCGGCCCCCGCCAGCAAGGACTTCATTTGCGCAGCGGCGTCACTGCCCGGGGCCGGGGTGTACACCACGATATGGAGGTCCGGCCGGTCGGAGGGGGACACCTGGTGGTGTTCCAACTGGAGCACGCCTACGGACGGGTGGTGAAAGAGGCGCTCGCGGGATTCGAAGCCCAGGATGTCGTACAGGTCCCACCCCTGCCGGAATTCCGGGCTGGACTCCTTGAGCCGGTCCACCTGGTACTGGATATCCGGATCGCCCAGCCGCTGCCCGGCTTCGGCGCGGAATTCGGCAAGGAACCGCTTGCTGGTGGTCTCCCAGTCCGGCAGGAGGTCGCGGACATAGGGATCGGTGAAAACCAGCCACAGGAGGTTGCGGTCCGCCGGGGCCACCGTGGCGATGTTCGGAAACAGGGCGGCGTAGGCCTTGTTCCAGCCGGCCACGCCCCAGTCCGGGAACAGCGCGAAGCTCGGGTTGGGGTCCAGCGCATCCAGCAGGCGCTGGATATGCGGCGGCGCAGAATCCGCCGCGGGGCCGGCAGAGGCCGCCGATGCGTACCCGCCCAAGGACAGGACGTAGCCCACGCCGGTGGCCGAGAGATGCAGTGCCCGGCTGACCGCTTCCAGGACCTGCCGGGACGGGCTGATGTCCCTGCCCTGTTCCAGCCAGGTGTACCAGGTGACGCTGACGCCGGAAAGGAACGCCACCTCTTCGCGGCGCAGCCCCCGGTCCCGCGCCCTGCCGATCGGCGGCAGCCCGTAATCCGCCCGCAGCGCCTGGTCCCGGCGGGCGCGGAGGAAGAGGCCGAGTTCTTTGCGTCGCCCTGGTTCAGTCACCCGAAAATACTATTACTCTGGTACTCCCACTACTAGTAGCAAGAGCATCTTCCCCCTGGGCGGCGATGCCCGCAGGATGGTAAGCATGCCTGTACTTCGCTCTAAGACAGTTACCCACGGCCGCAACATGGCCGGAGCCCGCGCACTGCTGCGCGCCTCCGGCGTCGCCAACGCGGACATCGGCAAGCCGATCATCGCCGTCGCCAACTCCTTCACCGAATTCGTCCCCGGACACACCCACCTCGCCCCCGTGGGCCGGATCGTCTCCGACGCCATCCTGGCCGCAGGCGCCGTGCCGCGCGAATTCAACACCATCGCCGTGGACGACGGCATCGCCATGGGCCACAGCGGCATGCTCTACTCGCTGCCGTCCCGCGACCTGATCGCCGACTCCGTGGAGTACATGGTCAACGCCCACTGCGCCGACGCCCTGGTCTGCATCTCCAACTGCGACAAGATCACCCCGGGCATGCTCATGGCAGCACTGCGCCTGAACATCCCGGTGGTCTTCGTCTCCGGCGGCCCCATGGAAGCCGGCCGCGTCACCCTGACCGACGGGTCCGTCCGTTCCCTGGACCTGGTGAACGCGATTGCCGACGCCGTTGACGAGTCCATCTCCGATGCCGACATCAACCTCATCGAAGAGAACGCCTGCCCCACCTGCGGTTCCTGCTCCGGCATGTTCACCGCCAACTCCATGAACTGCCTCACCGAGGCCATCGGCCTGTCACTGCCGGGCAACGGCTCCGTGCTGGCCACCCACACCGCCCGCAAGGCGCTGTACGAGAAGGCGGGCTCCACCGTCGTCGAACTCGTGAAGCGCTATTACGACGGCGACGACGAGTCCGTGCTGCCACGCTCCATCGCCACTGCAAAGGCCTTCGACAACGCCATGGCCCTGGACATTTCCATGGGCGGCTCCACCAACACCATCCTGCACCTGCTGGCCGCGGCCCAGGAGGCCGGCGTGGACTACGGCCTTGCCGAGATGGACGCCAAATCCCGCCAGGTGCCCTGCCTGGCAAAGGTGGCACCCAACGTCGCCAAGGACAAGACCTACTACATGGAGGATGTGCACCGCGCCGGCGGCATCCCGGCCCTGCTGGGCGAGCTGAACCGTGGTGGACTCCTGCACAAGGACGTCCACTCCGTGCACTCCGATGACCTGGACGGCTGGCTGGATGACTGGGACATCCGCGGCGGCAAAGCCACGGAGGAAGCGAAGGCCCTGTGGCACGCGGCTCCCGGCGGCGTTCGTTCCTCTACTGCCTTTTCGCAGTCTAACGAGTGGACCTCCTTGGACACCGATGCCGCGGAAGGCTGCATCCGCTCCGTGGAGCACGCCTACTCCAAGGACGGCGGCCTGGCAGTGCTCCGCGGCAACGTAGCCGTTGACGGCGCCGTGGTGAAGACGGCCGGCGTGGACGAATCCATCTGGACCTTCGCGGGCCCGGCGGTGGTGTGCGAATCCCAGGACGAAGCCGTGGAGAAGATCCTGAACAAGCAGGTCAAGGAGGGCGACGTGGTGGTGATCCGCTATGAAGGGCCCAAGGGTGGTCCGGGCATGCAGGAGATGCTCTACCCCACGTCCTTCCTGAAGGGCCGCGGCCTGGGCAAGAAGTGCGCGCTCATCACGGACGGCCGCTTCTCCGGCGGTACCTCCGGCCTGTCGATCGGCCACATCTCCCCGGAGGCTGCCTCCGGTGGTGCCATCGCCCTGGTGGAAGACGGCGACATCATCAGCATCAACATCAGTCAGCGTTCGATGCAGCTGGAGGTCTCGGACGAGATCCTGGCCGAGCGCCGCGAGAAACTGGAAGTCAACGGCGGGTACAAGCCCAAGGACCGGGACCGCCAGGTCTCCGCTGCCCTGCGCGCCTACGCCGCCATGGCCACCTCCGCTGACAAGGGCGCCGTCCGGGACGTGTCGCTGCTGGAGCGCTAAGCCTCTTTCCCGGCGGGGGAGGGTCAGGTCCATTGGCCCTCCTCCGCCAAGGATTCCGGCGCCACACTTGAGGGGTCATCGTCGGGCCCGGGGAGGTGTGGTGCGCAGGTTCATCAAGGCGCCCGCCGCAGCGTCTTTTGCATTGATTGTCCTGGCAGCGTGCTCGCCGCAGCTCGGGAGCCAGCAGCCGACGTCGTCCGTTTCCGGCGCTGCCGGCACGTCAGCAGGTGCCACCGGAACGCCCGCCGTTTCGACGCCGTCGGACGTTCCGTCCTCCCCGCCCGCAGAATCAGCGTCCGGCACGGCCGCGGCGGAATGGACCACGTTTACGACGGCGGACGGCACCATGGCGTTCGATCTTCCCGCCGCCTGGCGCGTCAAGGACCCTGCGGGGGAACTGGCCGAGGGCGGCGGGGCCTTCGCCGAGGTAACGAACCAGGCCGGAAAGGTGATGGCCACGCTGAGGACCAACATGGCCACCGGATCCACCTGCACCGAGAGGTACCCCTACGAAATCCTGGACACCGTTGCCGTCCCGGCATTGATCCAGGGCGGAACAGTGCCGCAGTTCGTGTTCGAATCCCGCGCAAACGCCCCGACCCCGGGCCTGTACAGCACCCCGGCCGCCGGCTACGGCATCACGTCAGGCCCCGCTGCCAGCGGACCAGACGCCTGCCCCATCTTCCAGTTCTTCAGGTGGCCCCCGAACGCTGCCATGTTCGGTGCGTCCTACGACCCCAACAACAACGCGACGCCCGCCGACCCGTCACTCCCGTACCTGGAACTCGCCCGGAAGTACCGGAGCACAGCCGAATATGCGGACATCAGGAAGATGATCACGTCGCTGCGGCCGGTGCAGCACTAGCCCGACGCTGCCGGCAGGGGCCCGCCCGGGCAATCGGGACAAAGGCCCCGTCCTGCTGTCCTGCCCCTCCGGTACCCTTTTCACATGGTGCAGGAAATGGCCGATTACCGGGCGGAAGGCATCCTGCTCGCCGGTGCGGGGCGGGCCATCCTGTTGCAGCTGGCAAATCCCGCCATCGGCCGCGGGGTGGCGGCACACAGTACCTTCACCCAGCGCCCCGTAAACCGGCTTAAGGGCACGCTCACCTATGTCTACGCCGTCGTGTACGGAACCGATGAGCAGGTGCACGAAGTCCGCCGCAGGGTGAACCTGGCCCACGCCCCCGTGCAGCGCGTGGCCGACGAATCATCCGCCGGGTACAACGCCTACGATCCCGCGCTGCAGCTCTGGGTGGCGGCCACGCTCTACGACACAGCGCTCACCGTGATCGAGAAGATCTACGGCCCGCTCGACGACGCCGCCGCGGACGCCATGTACCAGGACTATGCACGGATCGGCACGGCGCTGCAGGTTCCGGCGGCCATGTGGCCCAAGGACCGGGCCGCGTTCGGCCGCTACTGGCAGGAGCAGCTCGCCGCCCTGCGGGTGGAAGCCGAAGGCGCCCAGGTTGGCCGTGGCCTGCTGTACCCGGAAAACACCGCCCTCTGGTACCGGGCCGTGATGCCCTCCGCCCGGTTCCTGACCGCCGGGCTGCTTCCCGGTGGGCTGCGGAAAGACTTCGGCCTCGCCTGGAGCGACCGGCACGAACGGCGCTTCGACCGGACCATGCGCGTCCTGGCGGTGGCCTACCCCAAACTCCCCCGCGGAACCCGGCACTGGTTCAAGGACTACTGCCTGGGCGAGCTCGAAAAGGACCTGCGCGGGAACGGCCCGCCGCAACAGCGCCAGGGGACCCGAGGGTAGTTCCACCCCCGTCGAGCAGCGGATCGACCACTACGCCCGCCGCCGTCGTGATTGTCTACGGCCGCTGCGTGATGCACTTCCGTGTCTTCCGCACCCGGTAGGCCTGGAGAAACTCGTGGCCTGGTTCCTGCGGATGCTCATCATTCCGTCGGCTGCATTGCCGCGATAAAGGGGGGTCTGCCAAGACCCGTTTCACCAGGGCCCTCGCTACGGCTTCGGGAGCACGCTTTGATGGACTCTATGCCCTCCGAAACAACAATCAGCAGCCCCAGCGAGCCGCAAAAAACCCATGCCAGAGAGGGCCACCAGGCCCACTGGGGAGGCGTCTTTGCGATGTCGCTGTGCGTCTTCGCCCTGATCGCCTCAGAGTTCATGCCGGTCAGCCTGCTCACACCAATGGCAGCCGAGCTCCAGGTCTCCGAAGGGATGGTGGGGCAGGGAATCGCGATCTCCGGCCTGTTCGCCGTCCTGACCAGCCTGTCGGTGTCCACCCTCGCCGGCAGCCTGAACCGCAAGACCCTGCTGCTGGGCCTCACGGCCTTGATGGCAGTCTCCGGAGCACTCGTGGCCATGGCGCCGGGATATCTGCTCTTCATGATCGGCCGTGCCCTCATCGGCGTGGTGATCGGGGGATTCTGGTCCCTGTCCGCAGCCAGCGCCATGCGGCTGGTCCCGCCCCACCAGGTGGCACGCGCCCTGGCGATCTTCAATGGCGGCAATGCCCTTGCCACTGTCCTGGCCGCCCCGCTGGGAAGCTGGCTGGGCGCCGTCATGGGCTGGCGTGCGGCCTTCTTTTGCCTGGTTCCGCTGGCCCTGGTTGCGTTGGCCTGGCAGTGGATCAGCCTTCCGTCCATGAAGGTGGACAAGCCGGGGGAATCCGGCAGCGTCCTGGCGATCTTCGCCGCGTTCAAGAGCCGGCCGGTAGCCTGGGGCATGGCCGCGTGCGGGTCTTTCTTCATGGGACAGTTCGTCCTCTTCACCTACATCCGGCCGTTCCTGGAACGGGTGACGCGGGTTGATGCGGCCACCGTGTCCCTGGTCCTGCTCGTGCTGGGCGTGGCGGGCTTTGCGGGCACCATGCTGATCGGGCGGTTCCTGGGGAAAGGCCTGTACCGTACGCTCGCCAGCATTCCCGCGCTCATGGCCGTCCTTGCGGTGCTGCTCGTGCCGGCTGGCGGCTGGCTCGCCGCCGTCGTGGTTCTGCTCGGCTTGTGGGGCTTGCTGTCCACGGCCGCGCCGGTGGGCTGGTGGAGCTGGATCGCCGAGGCCATGCCGCACGACGCCGAGGCAGGCGGCGGCCTGATGGTGGCTGTGGTCCAGACCTCCATCGCCATCGGCTCAACCCTGGGCGGCGTGCTGTTCGACTCTGCCGGTTATGGGGGCACCTTCATCGCGAGCGCAGCGGTTCTTTCGGCCGCGGCCGTCCTGGCGTTCGTGACATCCAGGGCCACTCACCGTACGGCGTGACCAACCAACAGATTTACCGCTAACCGAATCATCAGGAGGAGATCATGAAATTCACCAAGAGCGGCGCCCAGACCGGCGCGGGACCCAAGGAATGGTTCACCGGAACGGTGCACATCGACCGGATCCGAAACCCCGATGAGCAGTCGGCCATCGGCTGTGCCCATGTCCGGTTCGCCCCGGGCGCCCGCACCGCGTGGCACCACCACCCCAAGGGCCAGACCCTCTACGTCACCGACGGCATTGGGCTGGTGGCCAGGCGCGGCGGCGAAGTCCAGGAAATCCGTCCGGGCGACGTGGTCTACATCGAGCCCGGCGAGGAACACTGGCACGGTGCCACACCGGAGCGGTTCATGGCGCACGTGGCCATGCAGGAAGCCGACGCGGACGGCCAGGTGGTCACCTGGCTCGATCACGTCACTGACGAAGAGTACGGGGCTTAACTACCGCGCCGGGCAGGAGAAAAGAGCGGACGACGCCGGAAGAATCCGTCGTCGTCCGCTCACCTCGTTGCGGGCAACGGTCAGTCGTCGTAGGTGTTGGCGATGTAGACATCGCACGGGGCGTTGTGCGCCACGCTGTTGGCGACACTGCCCAGGAGCCGGCCGATGCCGCGCATCCTGCGGTTACCCACCACGATCAACCGGGCGTCCAGGCGGATGGCTTCCTTGATCAGGGAATCGGCGGGCTTGCCGCGGGCAGCGAAGTGCGTGACCTCCACCCCCGGACGTGAGCCGACCAGGGATTTGGCCACGAGCTCCGAGCTGTCCGCGTTGGAGATCCTGACCTTGTCCGAGCCCACGCCGAACGTTTCGGCAGTCTCGGTTTCAAACGCGGTCACCACATGGAGGGATGCTCCCAGCGATTCCGCCAGGCCCAGCGCTACTTCCGCTGCCTTCCGTGCCGATGCGCTGGCATCCACACCTACTACGACTACTCCACTCATCCTGTCACTCCTTCGCTAGTGCTGGCGCAAATGTCCACCTGCCAGTCTACGGAGTGCCCCCGGCACACCCCGACATCACACAGCTGCTGCGGAAACCGTGGCCGCTGCCTGCCTGCTGAACTGGCTCTCCGGGCGCTCAAGGCCGAAGTGCTCCCGCAGAGTCCGGCCCGTGTACTCGGTGCGAAACAGGCCGCGCGACTGCAGGATGGGCACCACCTCGTCGGCGAAAGCCTCGAAGCCACCCGGCAGCCACGGCGGCATGATGTTGAACCCGTCCGCTGCGCCGCCCTGGAACCAGCGATGGATCTCGTCCGCCACCTGCACCGGGGTCCCGGCGAACACATAATGTCCCCGGGCGCCTGCGAACCGGTGCAGGACCTGCCGGACTGTCAGGTTTTCCCTGCGGATGATGTCCAGGACCAGCTGGCTCCTGCTGCCGGCCTTGCCTGCCGTTGCCAGCAGTTCCGGCGGGAAGGGGCCGTCCAGCGGAACCCCGTCCACGTCGATCCCCAGCAGCTTCCGGAGGATGCCCAGCCCGTACTCCGGCTGGGTGAGCTCGTCGAACTCCTGTTTCAGGGTGCGGGCTTCGGCCTCCGTGGAGCCCAGGTACGGGCTGATGCCGGGCAATACCAGGAGCTGGTCCGGGTCCCGGCCGAAGGCCGCCGCCCGGGATTTGATGTCGGCGTAGAACTCCCGGGCGCTGTCCACCGACTGGTGGGCCGTGAATACTGCCTCCGCGTGCTCGGCGGCGAAGGCCTTGCCGTCCGCGGAGGACCCGGCCTGGACGTAGACCGGCCGGCCCTGCGGTGACCGCGGGGTGTTCAGGGGACCGGCCACCGTGAAGTACCTGCCCTCATGCGCGATCGGGTGGATCCGGGACGTGTCGGCGAAAAGCCCGCTGCCGGCGTCGGCCACCACCGCGGTGTCCTCCCAGCTGTCCCAGAGCTTGCCCACCACCCGGACGAACTCGTCCGCCCGGGCGTACCGTTCGGCGTGCGGCGGGTGCTCATCGAGGCCGAAGTTCTGCGCGGCCCGTTCGGCGCCGGTGGTCACGATGTTCCAGCCGGCGCGGCCGTTGCTGAGGTGGTCCAGCGAGGCGAACAGGCGGGCCGCGTTGTATGGCTCCAGGTAGGTGGTGCTGGCGGTGCCGATCAGGCCGATCCGCTCGGTGGCGACGGCGATCGCTGACAGCCAGGTGAACGGTTCGATCCGGAACCGGGTGGCGTAACGGACGTTGTTTTCCAGGGCCGGGCCGTCGGCGTAGAACACGGCATCCAGCTTGGCGGCTTCGGCCCGCTGCGCCAGTTCCTGGTAGAAACGGATGTCCAGCAGCCGGTCCGTGCGGGACTTTGGATGCCGCCACGCCGCCTCGTGGTGCCCGCCGGGGTAGATGAACAGGTTAAGTTTCAGCTGCCTGCCCATCAGAACGCCGATCCGATCGAGGCCAGCTCCGGGGCGGCAGTGCCGGCGTACCGGTTCTCCGGACGCGCCAACCCGTAGTGCTCCCGCAGGGTCTGTCCGGTGTACTCGGTGCGGAACAGTCCGCGCTCCTGCAGGATGGGCACCACCTGGTCCACAAAGGTTTCCAGCCCGGAGGGGAGCACCGGCGGCATGATGTTGAAGCCGTCCGCCGCGCCGCCGTCGAACCATTCCTGGATGGCGTCCGCCACCTGAACGGGCGTGCCGGTGAAGGTGCGGTGCCCGCGGCCGCCGCCCAGCCGGCCGATCAGCTGCCGCACCGTGAGCTGCTCGCGGCGGGCCAGCTGCACGATCAGCGTGTAGCGGCTCTTTGCCCCCTCGATCTCATCCTCGCCGGGCAGGTTGTCCGGCAGTTGGCGGTCCAGCGGCAGGTCCTCCGGGTCCACGCGGAGGGTCCTGGCCAGCTGGATCCGGGCGTACTCCGGCTTGATCAGCCGGTCCAGTTCGTGTTCAAGTTCCAGGGCCTCCTCCTCGGTGGCACCGATGACCGGGACAATGCCCGGCAGGATCTTGATGGTTTCCGGGGGCCGGCCGGCGGCCGCGGTGCGGGCCTTGAGGTCGCGGTAGAACGCCTGCGCGTCGGCCAGGGTCTGGTGCGCGGTGAAGACGGCGTCCGCGTAGCGGGCGGCGAGGTCCTTGCCGTCCTCGGACGAACCGGCTTGCACAATCAGGGGATGGCCCTGCGGTGAGCGGGGGACATTGAGGGGACCGCGGACCTTGAAGTGCCTGCCTTGGTGGTCGATGGTGCGGATCTTGTCCGCATCACCCCATACGCCGCCGGCTTTGTCTGCCAGCACGGCATCGTCCTGCCAGCTGTCCCAGAGCTTCTGCGCCACCTCGATGAACTCGGCGGCACGTTCGTACCTGACGGCGTGGGCGGGTTGGTCGTCCACCCCGAAGTTTCGGGCGGCGTCGGGTCCGGCGGTGGTCACCACGTTCCAGCCCGCACGTCCGCCGCTGGCCCAGTCCACTGAGGCGAAGCGGCGGGCCAGGTTGAACGGTTCGTTGTAGGTGGTGGAGGCGGTGGCGATCAGCCCGATGCGTTCCGTGGCCCCGGCGATGGCCGTGAGCAGCACGGTGGGCTCCAGCTTGCCGGCCGGCCGGCGGCCCACCTCGCCGAACAGGACGGGGGAGTCGGCGAAGAAGATCGAATCGAGCTTGCCTCGCTCGGCGGTGCGTGCCAGCTGCTGATAGTGCGCCACATTGGTGCTCGCTTGCGGATCGCTGTCCGGCAGCCGCCACGATGCTTCGTGGTGGCCGGTGCTCATGAGGAACGCGTTGAGGTGGAGGTGGCGGTCGTTGGGCTGGTTGTTGGCAGGCATGGCTGCCTCCTTGCTGGATGGAGGGAAGGGGGCGTGGGTTTCGGCAGGCTCAACCAACGGAGCTGGCCGGTGGTTCGACGCCAAGATCGGCCAGGAGGTCGCGGCGGAGGGCCTCATGCCCGGCGGCGTCTTTGGAGCTGCGGATGTGTGGCGGCACCGGCCTGACCGTGGCGATGCGGCCATGGTCCAGGACCACGATCCGGTCAGCCAGGGCGATGGCCTCGTCCACGTCGTGGGTGACCAGGAGGACGGCGGGACGATGCACGGCCACCAGGTCCTGGAGCAGGCCGTGCATCCTGATCCGGGTCAGCGCGTCCAGGGCGCCGAACGGCTCGTCCGCCAACAGCAGCTGTGGTTCGCGGACCAGGGAGCGGGCCAGGGCCACGCGCTGCTGTTCGCCGCCGGAGAGTTGGTGGGGCCACGCCTTTTCGCGTCCGGTGAGCCCCACCTCGGCGAGGGCTTTGCGTGCCCGGGCTTCGGCGTCGTGCTCCCGGAGGCCCAGGGTGACGTTGCCCAGCACGGTGTCCCACGGCAGCAGCCGGGAATCCTGGAAGACCACGGAGACGCGGTCCGGGACGCTGATCACGCCGCTGCCGCGCACCTCGTGGTCCAGCCCGGCCAAGGCGCGCAGCAGGGTGCTCTTCCCGCAGCCGCTGGGGCCCAGCAGCGCCACGAATTCGCCGGGTGCGATCTCCAGGTCAACCCCGTTCAGGACGCCTTTGGGGCCGAAACCGCGGATCAGGCCGCGGACTGAAACAGCGGGGGAGGCGGAGCCGGGCGGCGTGCCGGCGGGGGAGGGGGCGACGGCGGTCAGCCCGCCAGGGTGCGCTGCCATGAGAGGGCCTTTCGTTCGATGAACCGGACAATTCCGTCGGAAAGCAGGCCAAGGATGCCGTACACGGCCAGGCCCAGGACGATGATGTTGGTCTGGCCGTAGGTGCGCGCGAGCTCCATCATGTAACCGATGCCGCTGGTGGCGTTGATCTGCTCCACCACCACCAGGGACACCCAGGCGCCGGTCACCGCGAAGCGCAGGCCCAGGAAAAAACCGGGCAGGGCGCCGGGAAGGACCACCTTGCGGATGAAGCCGGCCCGGCCCAGGCCCACCGTCTGGGCGAGCTCGACGAACCGCAGGTCGATGCCGCGCAGCCCGGCGTGGGTCTGCAGGTAGACGGGGACAAAGACGCCCAGGGTGATGGTGAGGACCTTCATGGTCTCGTCGATGCCGAACCACAGGATGAGCAGCGGGATCAGGGCCAGGCCGGGGATGGCGCGCTTGATCTGCACCGGCCCGTCGATCAGTGCTTCACCGATCCGGCTCAGTCCGGACAGCAGGGCCAGCGCCCCGCCCGCCAGGATGCCGAAGAACAGTCCCAGGCCGGCGCGCTGGGCAGAAATGGCGAGGTTCTCCTGGAGCCGGCCGTCAGCGATCAGTTCCCCGGCGGTGGCTACGACGGTCCACGGCTCGGAGAGGATGCGCGGGTCCAAGACCCCGGTGGCGGAAGCGGCTGTCCACAGCAGCAGCAAAGCGGACGGGCCCACCCAGGCGAGCCGCCGTCGTCGTCCGGGCCCCAGCCTCCGGCCCGTGGGCCGCACGTCCGGCCGCCCGGCCAGCGCGGGATCCTGATGCGGTGCGACGACGGGACGGTCCAGTACCGCGCTCACGCCGCGCCACCCTTGGCGGCGGAGGCGAACGCCGTGCCGGCGATGGCCTCGAAGCGGGTGTCGTAGAGGTCCGCCGCCTTCAACTGCGGCTTCTTCTGCTCCCGTGCCAGCAGGTCGATGGTTTCCTGGTGCCGTGCGATCGCGTCGGTCCACGTGGCGGGCAGGTCGCGCTTGCCCGTGGCGTCGATCAGGTACTGGCCGTCCTCACTGGACAGGCCCTGGTCCTTGACGTAGTAGCCCTCCAGCCATTCGGCCGGGTGGTCCTCGATCCAGCGCTGCGCCTTGCCCCAGACCCTGGCGTAGGCGGCAAGGGCGGCCGCCTTGGCGGGATCGGCCAGGACTTTCGCGGGGGAGTACAGGAGGCTGGGATCGTCGCGCAGTCCGTGCCGGAGGGTGGTGGCGCCGTCGGCCTTGTACTTGGCCAGGTAGCGCTTGATCTGGACACCGCCCAGGGGAGCCGCGTCCACCTGCTTGCTGGCCAGGGCGGTTGCGTAGGCGTCCCCGGTGCTGGGGAGCTCCACGAGCTTGACGTCCTCCTGCTTGAGTCCGGCCTTGTCCAGGATCCGCAGCACCAAGGCGCCCTGTGCCTGGCCCGGGGAGTAGGCCACCTTCTTGCCGCGCAGGTCCTCGAGCCTGCCGATGCCCGCGCCGGGTGCGACGCCGAGCTCGTAAATGGGGTGGTTCACTGCGTCCTGCCGGTACCCGGCGGCGATGATGCGGACATCCAGCCCGGTCCAGGTCGCGTGGATGGGCGGGATGTCGGCGACTGACCCGACGTCCAGGGCGTTGGCGCGGAAGGCTTCGGTGGTCTGCGGGCCGCCGGAGATGTTGGCGAATTCCACCGTAAAGCCGTCCAACTCCTTGGCCAGGCCGGACAGTTCCAGCGCCACTTTGATGCTGGGATCGCCCACCTTGATGGTGGTTCCGGCGGGGACGGAAGCGGCCAGCGGTCCAAGGGATGACTGGCTGATGCGTTCGCTGCCCGCGGTGGCGGCACCGCCGCAGGCCGAGAGCAGCCCGGCGGCAGGCAGGGCCAGGAGGGCGCCCAGGGCGCGGCGGCGGGTGAACGCCGCGGCGGGGCCGGGGCGGGGCGGGGATGCTGGGAAGGACATGGTGTTCCTTTCGGGGGAAGATTCCGGGTACGACGACGGCACCCGGGGTGGGTGCCCGGGTGGGCGTCGGAGGGTGGTGGGACCGCCTGCGCGGCGGTATGCGCGGGCTTATTCGATGGTGTTTCAGGTGGTGCGTGCGGCCTGGCCGGTGCCGTGGAAACACCTAAACACGGCCTGCGGGATCTTGGCCAGCATCGCGCAACGGATGCTCAACGCGACGCAACGGCGCTACTTATGGCGCCATCCCGGAGACAAAACAGGCAACCCGGCGCCACGAACCGCAACGGACGTTCATGTGACTGGACGGCCGGCAAAAAGCGGGTCAGGCGCGGAAAAGCTTCCTGCCGATGCCCTGAAAGAACCCCGGTTCCAGCGCGGGGTCGATCACCGCCGGCCGTGCACCGGTATCCGTCCCCCAACGTGCCACCGGCCGGCGCCTGTTGTTCCAGTCGACGGCCCCGAACTCCGGGTTGTAGAGCGGCGGGTCTACCCCTTCCGCTGTGAAGATGGCCCACATCCAGTCAGGGATGCAGTCCGCCGTCCGGGGGTAGGCCAGGAGTTGTTGTGCCCAGATGGATGCATCTGCCGGTTCCGCACCGGGGTGCCACCGGCCGTCGTCCACCTCCTTGAGATGTTCCTCGTCAAACACCTCCACCATGCCGGGGCGGTCAGGGTAAACATGGACCTCCGCCGTGGTCCAGGTTCCGGTGCCCGGCTCGTAAGCCCGGCTGCGGTATTCGTCCAGCCAGACGATCAGCGCCTCGTAGGAGAACTCTTCCGTGCCATCTACAAGGTCACGAACTATGCCGCCGCCGGTTCGGGCGTAACCATGGCCAAGGGTGCTGGAGCCCCGGTGAACCAGCACTTGCACCACTTCCTGCGCGCCGTGGGCAAACCCGGCAGGACCAAAAGCCTCACGGCTGAGCCGCTCAAGCCCCTCAACGACGAACGGATCAGCTCTTAGGTCACGCATGGGCCGGCCACCGGCTTTCTTTTGACTGGGGATGGAGTGACGGCGCGGCGTCAGGCCCGCACGTGGTCCTGGGCCAAGCCGGCGATGTTCTCGGTGACCGCCCAGGACGCGAGGAGCTTGAGGGCTTCTTCGGAGGGGCTGCCGGGGGTGGCGGGATACACGGTGAGGGTATGCCCGGGATCCTCTTCGAGGCCCAGGACCTGGTAGTTCAGCTCGAGGAGCCCCACTACCGGGTGCTGGAAGAACTTGGTGCCCGCGTAGTGGCGCCGGACGTTGTGCGCGGCCCACAGGGTGCGGAATTCGTCGCTGCGCATGGACAGTTCGCCGATGAGTTCGGCGATGCCCTTGTCATGCGGGCTGCGGCCGGCCTCGCGGCGGAGGATGGCCACGTTGGTATTCGCTGCCCGGTCCCAGTCCGTATAGAAGTTGTGGGCGCGGGGGTCCAGGAAGATGAACCGGGAGTGGTTGGCCGGCCGCGACGGGGTGCGGTACATATCCGAATAGAGGGCGTAGCCCAGGGTGTTGGCAGCCACGATGTCCATGCGGTTGTTGCCAATAAAGGCGGGTGCCCCCGTGATGGTGTCCAGGAGGAACTGCAATTCCGGCCGCACCGCCGCCGACGCGGAACCGCCGGCGCTCGCAGCGCGCTTGCGTCCCGAGGTGTTGGCCGCCCGCGCCAGGTCGTAGAGGTGGTCGTGCTCGGCCCGGTCCAGTTCCAGGGCGCCGGCAATGGCATCAAGGACGCTGTCCGAGACGCCGCTGAGGTTGCCCCGTTCAAGGCGCGTGTAATAGTCCACGCTGACGCCCGCCAGCCGTGCCACCTCCTCGCGCCGCAGCCCCGGGACCCGGCGCCGGCCGCCGTACGGTTCAATGCCTGCCTGCTCCGGGGTGATGCGTCCACGGCGGGAGGAGAGGAACTGCCGTACCTCGGCTCGGTTATCCATAGGGACCACGTTACGACGATTCCTTCAAACGTAAGGAGGGTCTGCCAGAACCAGTTACGGCAGGGCCCTCGCTAACTGCCGGCGCTGCGGGTTTGATGTAATTGTCCGCTTTCAGCCTTTCAGCATTTGGAGGACCCAGCATGCGCGCAACCATCCTGCACGCCCCCGGAGACGTCCGCGTCGAGGACCGTGACAAGCCCGCCATCCAACGCCCCACGGACGCCGTCATCAAGCTCGTTGCCGCCTGCGTGTGCGGGTCCGATCTGTGGCCCTACCGCGGCGCCGACAAGCTGGCCCGGCCCCAGCCCATGGGCCACGAATACGTGGGCATCGTCGAAGAGATCGGCACGGACGTGAAGAACGTCCGGCCCGGCCAGTTCGTCGTGGGATCCTTCTTCGCCTCGGACAACACCTGTGAAATCTGCCGATCCGGCTACCAAAGCGGCTGCGTCCACCGCCAGGGCGTGGGCGGCGCCCAGGCCGAATACCTGCGCGTCCCGCTGGCGGACGGTACCCTGGTGGCCACCCCCGAAATGCCCGACGACGCACAGATTCCATCCCTGCTTGCCGCCTCCGATGTGCTGGGCACCGGATGGTTCGCCGCCAAAGCGGCCGAGGTGGGCCCCGGAAAGACCGTTGCGGTAGTGGGCGACGGCGCCGTGGGGCTTCTGGGAGTCCTGGCGGCCAAGCAGATGGGCGCCGAGAGGATCATCGCCATGTCCCGGCATGCCGACCGTCAGGCACTGGCCCGCGAATTCGGTGCCACCGACATCGTCGAAGAGCGTGGCGACGCGGGTGTGAAAAAGATCAAGGAACTCACCGGCGGACTTGGCGCGCACTCCGTCCTCGAAGCCGTGGGCACCCAGGAGTCGATGCTGCAGGCCATCCACGCCACCCGTGCCGGAGGCCATGTTGGTTTCGTGGGCGTCTCCCATGATGTGGCGCTCCCCGGCCGGGACCTGTTCAATTCGCACGTCCACCTCCACGGCGGCCCCGCCCCGGTCCGGCAGTACCTGCCCGAGCTGATCGGCCTGATCCTCCGCGGCGAGATCAATCCCGGCAAGGTGTTCGACCTTGAACTGCCCCTGGACCAGGCCGCGGAGGCGTACAAGGCCATGGACGAACGCCGGGCCATCAAGGTGCTGCTCCGCCCGTAACCGCAGGCCGGCCATGACGGCCGCCCAAGGTAGGACTCCCAAGACCAGTTACAACAGGGCCACCCTGGCAGTGCCCGCACACAGGGTTTCACCAGGGAAGCCCTTGTAGCATTTAGTTATCCCCCAACAGATCAGAGGAGAACCATGACTACCGTCAAGGCTTATGCATCCCCATCCGCTACGGAGGACCTGGTGGCAACCACCATTGAACGCCGCGAGGTGGGTCCGCACGATGTCATGATCGAGATCAAGTTCGCCGGCATCTGCCACTCGGACATCCACACGGTCCGCGGCGACTGGGGCCCGCAGCAGTACCCGCTGGTCCCCGGCCACGAAATCGCCGGAATCGTCACCGAGGTGGGCGCAGAGGTAACCAAGCACAATGTTGGCGACCGCGTGGGTGTTGGCTGCATGGTCAACTCCTGCAAGGAATGCGTCAACTGCCAGAAGGGCGAGGAGCAGTACTGCCTGAAGGGCAACGTGGGCACCTACGGCGCCGTTGACCGAGACGGCACCATCACCCAGGGCGGCTACTCCACCCACGTCGTGGTCACCGAGGACTTCGTGGTGACCATCCCCGAGGGCATCGACCTCGATGTTGCCGCACCGCTGCTGTGCGCCGGCATCACCACCTACTCCCCACTGCGCCACTGGGGCGCCGGTCCAGGCAAGAAGGTCGCCGTCGTCGGCCTCGGCGGACTGGGCCACATGGCCGTCAAGCTGGCCCATGCCATGGGCGCCGACGTGACGGTCCTGTCGCAGTCGCTGAAGAAGCAGGAAGACGGGCTGCGCCTGGGCGCCGACAGCTACTACGCCACGAGCGATGAGAACACCTTCAGTGAGCTCGCCGGCTCCTTCGACCTGATCATCAACACGGTCAGCGCCTCGATCGACATCAGCTCCTACCTGGGACTGCTGAAGCTTGACGGGGCCCTGGTGAACGTCGGCGCCCCCGCGGAGCCGCTTCCCGTCAACGCCTTCGCACTGATCGGCGGACGCCGTTCCTTCGCCGGTTCCATGATCGGCGGCATCCGCGAAACCCAGGAGATGCTCAACTTCTGCGCCGAGCACCACCTGGGCGCCGAGATCGAGGTCATCCCGGCAGAGAAGATCAACGACGCCTACGAGCGCGTCCTCGCCTCGGACGTCCGGTACCGCTTCGTGATCGATACCGCCACCCTCTAAGGCACCACCACGTGCGGCGGGCCGGCTCCGAAAGGGGCCGGCCCGCCGTCGTGCTTAACACGCGCGTGGAGGACGACGCCGGACCAGCCTCAGGGCGCGAGGCTCCGCAGGATCGACGCGGCCGGGCCCGCCATAGTGGTCCGGTAGTTGATGCCCGCCCAGAGGTTCAGCCCTTCCGGATCCCCGGCGGCCGCCGCCGCGGCACGCAGGGGAGTGGTGAGGTGGTGGATTTCCGGGTACCCGTAGGGGGCTTCGGCGTCATGGCGGCGCATGAACGCGTTGTACAGGCCGCGGGCATTGCGGCCGGAAAACGCGCGGGTGACGGCGGTGGTGGTGAAATGCTCCGGCGACGCCAGCGCCGCCCGGTGCGCCGGCTTGGTACCTGCCTCGTCTGCGCGGAGGAATGCCGTGCCGGCCTGGACGGCTGCTGCACCGACGCTGAGGGCGGCCCGCGTTTCGTCCGCGGTGGTGATCCCGCCCGCCGCGACCAGGGGTACTTCGAGGTCGGACAGCTCCTCGAGGATCCCGTGCAGGGGCACCTCCGGAGGGGCGCCGGCTGCGTTGAAGGTGCCGCGGTGGCCGCCGGCTTCGGGCCCCTGCACGCACAGGGCATCAGCGCCCCTGGTAAGCGCCTGGAGGGCCTCCTCCCTGCCAGTCACCGTGGCCATGACGTACACCCCGCGTTTCTTCAGCTCCGCCACAATGTCGGCGCCGGGAAAATCGAAGGTAAAGGACACCACCGCCGGTGCCAGGTCCAGCAGGACTTCGAGCTTCCGGTCCCAGTGGTCATCGTCGTGCCGGGGATCCCCCAGTCCGACGCCGAAGTGTTCAGCGTCGGGAGCAAGCGAAGCCGCATAGCGCTGCAGAACGTCGGGAGTAATGACGGACGGCTGGGGAACAAAGAGGTTGACGCCGAACGGTGCGCCCGTATGTTCCCTGACGGCTTCCATTTCGGCCCGCATCACGTCCGCGGTCTTATACCCGGCGGCAAGGAAACCCAGGCCGCCGCCGGAGCTGACGGCAACCGCCAGCTCCGGAGTGGACGGGCCGCCCGCCATGGGCGCCTGGATGACGGGCAGCTCCAGGGACCTGGGACTGAACCGACGTGGTCTCTGTTTGCTGTTCAACTAATGCCTCCCGGGCCGGCTGCGGATACCTGACGAATGCTACGCCGGTCCGTGTTCCGGCACGAAGCGGCCGGTATGGAGCCGCCGGCATGATGCCGCCGGGACGGGGCGGGCGGGGAAAGTCCCTAGGCGTCCTGGCTTCCGGCCGGAACCGGGTCTGCGGGGGCAATCCGTGCCACCGTGACTGTCGCCGAGACGTCTGCCGGGGCGAAGTGCTTCCGGATCGCTGCGGCAACACCCCGGACCACGTCCGGGGTCCGCGCATCCGAGCTGACCCCGACCCGCACGGTGACCTCGGTGCGGCCGTCCCGGTCACGTACATCCACCAGCGCTGCGTCCTCCGTCTCGGTGCCCTGGCGCTGCAGGACTGACGCGGCCCGGGCCGGAAGGCGCTGCCACAGGTTCCGGGCGGGAAATACTTCCGTGACGCCGTCGACCGCCATGATGACATTCTTCAAAGGTGTGGTCACTGTTCCTCCCGGGGAGCATCGATGACGTCGGTGATGGTGATGTCGATGGCCGCAATGTTCAGTTCCGTGTGCCGGGCCAACGCGTCGGCCACATCCTGCCGCAGCGACGCCGCGCTGTCCATGAGATGCCGGCCGAACAGGACGGCGAGGTCCACGCGGACCGTCACGGGCTCTCCCGGAACCGTGACATCGCCGTCAAGCTTCACGCGTCCGGCTACCGCCCCTGGCAAGTTGTCCGCCACGGACCGGACCAGCGCGATCACTGCCCCTTCCGTTTCGGACAACGTGTCAGCGGGGTGGTCAGACCGCAGCGGAATGGTCCTGCCTGGCCGCAGTTCCAAGGCCAGGTTCGCCAGGATGTTCTTCATCCACTCGTCCGTGCCGCTGCCGGCCGCGGCAACGTCGCTGGCAAAGAGCTCGTTGCCGGCAACAGAAAGCCGTCGGAGGGAGTCGAGGCCGGTCCGGCACTCCGGGCAGGATTCCAAGTGGGGCGGATCGGCGAATTCGCCGGTGTCCAGGTAGAGGCTGAGTTCCTCCAGTGTGTGGCCGCACTCGAAAGTGTCGTGGGGCATGCTCATCGCCAATCCTCCATTTCGCGGACCAATGCAGTCCTGGCGCGGGCAAGCCGCCCCCGGACGCTGGCTGGGCTGATGTTCAGGGTTTGCGCAATTTCTTCATAGCTCTGTCCGTTGATCTCTTTCAGGATCCAGCAGCGCCGCTGCTCTTCGGGCAGGGTTGCCAGGGCGGCTTTCAGCGATTCGATGCCCGCGCCGGCAACTACGGTTGTCTCCGGCCCGGCACCGGGAGAGACAGTGTCCGGCGGCGCGTCTTCCTCCCCGCCGGCCAGGCTCGCGTGGTTCCTGCGCCGCCGCAACAGGTCGATGCTGCGGCTGCCCGTGAGCCGCAGCAGCCAGCCTTTCGCAGCCGCCGGGTCACGCAGGGTGTCCAGCTGCTTCCACGCCTGGACCAGCGCTTCCTGCACTGCATCATCGGCGTCCGCATAGGAACCTGTCAGCCTGCGCGCGGAAGCCCGCATATGTGGGCCGTAACGCCGGGCGAGGGCCTCGAAGGCTGCCGTGTCGCCGTCGGCCGCCCTGCCCACCAAAATGGCATCGGGGACCATATCCAACTGGTCCCGCATCAAGGGTGAACCTGTCACCGAACCCTGCTTTCACTATCGGCGCGAACGCCGGACGCGCGGCAGGCAGGTCCGCGGACCGCCGTGGCGGCGCCGCGGGCCTGCCGCTGGGATTGGCTAGTCTTTGCTGAAGCCCTCTTTGACCTTGGCCGCAGCGTCCTTGAGGTTGCTGCCAATGCCCTTGGCGGCGTCCTTGACCTTCTCGCCCGCTTCCTGGAGCTTCGCCTGCGCCTGGTCACGCTGGCCTTCGCGTTCCAGTTCCCCGTTGCCGGTCAGCTTGCCGGCACCTTCCTTGGCGGCGCCGAGGTGGTTGGTGGCCGCGTTGTTGAGCTTGTCGTCGAGTCCCATGATGGTGTGCCTTTCTGTCGTGTTTCGGTTTCGTGCTAGCCCGCGCGCAGCGCCCGGGCCAGTTTGGTCCTGGTTCCAGTTCCTATTCGGACCAGGACGTCGTTGCGATGGCCCAGCAGCGCATCGATGCCGCTGACCAGTTCCTCGGCCACGTCCGCCACCTCCCGCGGCGAGGCGCCGCGCCGTGCCTGGAGGGTCAGGCGCAGGGAGGTGCGCGCAGTGTTTTTCGAACCGCGCCGGCGCCACGCGGTCAGCGAACTGCCGACGACGGCGCGGTTGCCTTCCAGCGCCGCCTCCACGGCTGCCGCCAGGTAGCTGATCTCCACTGCCGTATCGCCCAGCTCCGCGTCGTCCTGCCGCGCAGCCGTCCTGGTCCGGCCCCCGCCCTGGCGGGCCAGCCAGAGAATGGTCATGATGGCTCCGAGCAGCAGCACTGCAGGCACGGCCAACGCCCACCAGCTGCCCAGTGGTTCCGGCGAGGGTGCTGTGTCCCGCAGGGCCTGCCACGCCGTCAAGGCGCTGCCGGCAACAGTGCTCCAGCCCATGCGGACGTCGGCGTTCAGTCCGGCGGCCGCCGCCAGGATTCCAGCGCCGGTCAGGATCACCCCGGCAAGGGCCAGGAAGGTCCGGTTCATTGCCCTGTTCGTGTTGTTCATCGTCCAACTGCCCCTTCCGCGGCAATGGTCACGTCCGCTGCCAGGTTCCTGGCCAGCCGGCAGGAGGCGACTTCCCGGGCTGCCGCCTCGGTGAGCGCTTCCCGGTCAAGGGGCCGGCCCGACGTCGGCCGGACCGAAACGTGCGCGCGGCGCCGGTTTACCGTTGTGCTCACCTGCTCCGGCGCCAGGTTGGCGGCGAGGCGCACGTGGCGTGATAGGGCGGCGGCAATGGCTTCGTCGTCCACCACCAGTGCGAGGCGTTCGCTGTGCATAGCCCGGCGCCCGCGGCGGCCGCCCTTGACGGCAGCCACCAGGAGCACGGCACCGAGTACCGCTGCGGCTGTGCCGGCAGAGGTCATCGCGGCCGGTTGCACCGCCTGGGGCAGGTCCCTAAGGGCAGTCGCCATGGCATCGGGGCTGGCCACCAGCGGCCCACGGCCCACCAAAGCGAGGACGCACTCGGTCCCCAGCCACAGGAAGCCGGCGAGCAGCAGCACGGCCGTGGCCACGGACAGTCCGGTGCGCGATGAGTGCGTCTCCCTCCGGAGCATCCGCTTTTGCATGCGGCCCTGGTTCATGGCTATCTCCCGTCCTGTTGCTGTACCCGGTCTGTGCGGGCTTCCTTAGCCGCCCGTGGTGCCGCGGTGAGCCGGATGTTGATCCGGCCAATCTCCATCCCGGTGATCCGCCGCCCGGCGAAGGCGATCCTCAGCCGGGCGATGTTTGCCTCCTCGAAGGTGGAGTGTTGCTCCCTCCCCTTCGGGGCCGGGGCCAGGAGCGGGGGAACCGGGAGCCGAAGCTGGAGATCCACCCCGAGTTTTCCGGCATCGTCCCGGAGGGCGGCGGAAACGTCATCCCGCGGGATGCCGTACGCGCCGGCGGCCACGGTTTCCAGGGTGTGCCGCAGGGCGGCCGGGGCGATCCGGGTATGGCCCCGGCGGGTCACGACGACGATCGCCGGCCGCGCAGGGCGTCCAGCACGGCGCCGAGATCGAGCTGTCCCTCGGCCGCCCGGCCCAGGACCGCCCCGATAGCCATGAAGATGGCCATCAGCAGGAAGCCCCAGAAACCGAAGGCAAGGGCGGCCGCGGCCAGCACGGCCCCTGCTGCCGTGCCGGCGACGACGGGGGTCATGCGACCCTCGGTTCGCGCTCGGCGTCGTCCGTGTCATCGCCCTCGGACGGGACATGGATGTCGGTGATGGTGATGTTGACCTCGGTGACTTCCATGCCCACCAGGTCCTCCACAGCCGTGTAGACGGCGTCGCGGGCGCGGTCGGCTACCTGCTGGAGGGGGTGCGGGTACTCAACCACCAGGGTGACATCCACGGCCACCTGGGTCTGGCCGACCTCCACGCTGACACCCTGGGTGAGGTCCTTCTGGCCAACCTTCTCGCGGAGGGTGCCAATGGCGCGGGCTGCACCGCCGCCCAGCGCGTACACGCCGTCAATCTCCTGGATGGCGATGCCGGCGATCTTTGCCACCACGCCGTCGGCCACCGTGGTGCGTCCGCGGCCGTCCGTGCCATTCGCGGGGGAAAGTTCATGGCCGGGGGGCGGTGGCTGCCTTCTTCTGCTGGACGGGTGCGGGGTTCTGCGCCTGGGTAGTCATTGCGTCACTCCTTGTTTGTTCTGGAAAAGGGTTCCAAGGGCGCGGTGTGCGCCTTCACAAGTAAGGACGGGGCCGGAACGGAAAACGTCACGCCATTTCTGGTGTGACTCCTGTCACATCTTTCGGTTGGTGTGAAAAAGGGGAGCGGATGGCGCCGGGAGGTCCCGTCGTCGTCCGCTCCCCGGGGGGTGCTGCTTAGACGGCCGCCAGGGCCGCTTCTTCGCCGCGAACGCTCAGCGTGAACGTGTTGGGGCCGCTGCAGGTGACAGCGATGCGGCAGGTGGTGGTGTTGTGGCGGGTGGAGAGGTCCGTCACTGCGGAATCGAGGGTCTCATGGAAAGAAGCCCGGTCCCAGATCTTCAGCGTTACGGATTTGGCAGCGTTAAACGTCATTGTTCAGTACTTTCCTTCGTCAGTGCGGCCCCCTTCGGGCCGCTGGAGTGGCCTGTCCACACATCGGGGATCGGCGGCCTGCGCTCACCGGTGGGCCTCGTTGCGTCACCAGGATTATGGGGTGGAGCGTGCCCCACCCTTCTTATCCATAGTGCCCAATCGGGGCAGGTGGACAGCGCCAAACGGCGCTTTGTTGCAGGTGTTTTTCGTCACTTCCGGGCGGAGTGGCCGGATGCGCGGGCAGCATTTGGCCGTGTCCGGACAGCCTGCCGGCCGTACGATGAACCCATGCTGAATCCCGTCGATAACGAAACGGTTCATCACCTGCAGGAGATCCTGGTGGGCGCCGGAAATGCCGTTGAATTCCTGTCCGGCCTTTCAGGCTTGGCGGCAGAGGCAGTGTCCGACGCCGCCGGGTCCGAGATCGAGTGCGCCGTCACCCTCCAGTTCCGCCGGCGGCCCTCCACCGCGGCGGCCAGCAGCGCCCGTGCACTGGAACTGGACCAGGTTGAGCAGATGCTGGGCGACGGCCCCTGCCTCCGGGCCCTCCGGGAGATGGCGCCGGTGCTGATTGACGACGTCGCCCAGGATTCGCGGTGGAAGGCTTACAACCAGGAACTGGTCAAACGCAACGTCCACAGCACCCTCGGTGTGCCGCTGGAAATCACCAGCGACGCCGGAGCTGCCCTGAATTTCTTCGCCACCCGGCCGGGCGTTTTCACCGCGGACGTGTATGACAAGGCGGCGGGTTTCGCGGCCGCAGCCCACAACACGCTGCACCTCTCGGTCCGGATTAACACGGCACAAAACCGCGCTGACGATCTTGAGGCTGCCCTCGAGAGCAGGACCGCCATCAACCTTGCCTGCGGGGTGATCATGGCGCAGAACCGCTGCTCCCAGCAGGAAGCGATGGATATCCTCACCAGGGTCTCCAGCAACCGCAACCGGAAACTGCGGGATGTCGCCAAGGAACTCATCGAGCAGTTGACCGGCAATGGCGTGAAGACCCACTTCGACGCCTAGAAATGCCTGACCTGCCGGCGTCCCGGGTGATTGCGAAACCCATTGACACCTGCTTCTCGGCGGACTAACGTACAACCAAATGGTTGTAGATAAGCTTCGTGAATCCGAACTTGACCGTCTGTTCCAGGCGTTTGCCGATCCAACCCGGCGTGACATCGTCCGCCGGGTCACGGTAGGCGAGTACACCGTTTCCGGGCTCACGGCCCTCTATGCCATGAGTTTCGCCGCCGTCCAAAAGCATGTGGCGGTGCTGGAACGCGCATCCTTGGTCACCAAGGAAAAACGCGGAAGGGAGCAGGTTGTCCGGGGCAACCACGAAGGGCTCCAGGAAGCCCGGCGGCTGCTCGACGAATACGAACAGATCTGGCGGCAGCGGGCCGCCAAGATGGCAGACATTCTCGCTGAAGGTTAGGAAGGCACGGCCATGACAGTCATCAGTATGGACAAGAATCCCGAGGCGCTCTCCCTCACGCTGGTCGCCGAGTTCGACGCCGGCGTCGAACGCGTCTGGCAACTGTGGGCGGACCCCCGCCAGCTCGAGCGATGGTGGGGACCGCCCACCTGGCCGGCCACGTTCCACCAGCACGACTTCGTCCCGGGCGGGCGCGCCAATTACTACATGACCGGTCCGGAAGGGGAAAAGGCCCATGGCTGGTGGGAGTTTACGGCCATCGAAGCGCCCCGGGAGCTTCAGTTCGACGACGGGTTCGCGGACAGCGACGGCAACCCCGCAGGTGACTGGGGCGTTACCCATGCGACCGTCACGCTCGAGGCGATGGGGCAACGGACGCGCATGACCATCCACTCCGCGTTCGAGTCCGAGGAGCAGTTGGAACAGATGGTTGCCATGGGCATGGAGGAAGGCCTGAAACTGGCCGCCGGCCAGATCGACGGCATCCTCGCCGAGCACGCCAACATCTGAGGCCGGGCAACCAGCAGGAACCTTGCCACGGCGCCGGGTGGGCGGACGACGGCGGGACGTCCCGCC
>NZ_JBHVVN010000013.1:0-133584 GCF_042882685.1 Pseudarthrobacter sp. NPDC058196 | reverse complement strand
GGCCGGAGCATCCGCTCCGGCCGGGCCATCGGCATCAGTCAGTTGTTGTCAGTCGACTACCCTCACCTGGCCCATCATGCCCATGAAGTCATGGAGTGCGCAGATGTACTTGAACGTCCCTGCTGCCTTGAAGGTCACCGCGAACTCATCGCCCGGCAGAATGATGCCGGAGTTCAGGTCGCCACCGATAAAGTTCGACGGCGTTCCCGACGGAGCGAAAATATTCGCCGGTTCGGTGCCGAAGGTGACCGTGTGGGGTGCGCCCATTCCGGTGTTGGCAAACACGACAGTATCGCCGACATGCACCGTCACGCTGGGCCGGACGAAGCGCATGACCATTGCAACGCCGTCGTCACCGCCTGCCATGACCCTGTGGTTGCTGGCTTGTTGGGCCAGCGAGGCGTCAAGCTGGTGCCCGTCGCGAAGGATGGCCCGCGCCTGCGCCAGTGATGCCTTGTTGTAGTCAGCCTGGCTGTACGGGTAGTCCGTGCCCTGCTCGCGGACGTGGACCGTCCCCTTCATCATCTGGCCGTGGACCAGGCAGTAGTAGGTGAAGTCGCCCTCGCGCGGGAAGGTCAGGCTGTAGCTTGTCGCGACAGGGAATCCCGGCACTTGCACGTTCGAAAGGAGGCCGGAATTGTAGTACGAGTGCCCGTCGTATACGTGCTCTCCAACTTCGTTCAAGTCCTGTGGATCGAACGGATTGAACGGCTGCAGCGACTGGCCGGCCGCCAGGAATGTCACCGTGTGGATCTCGGCGGCGTTTGCCGTCCAGTTGATGGTGTCGTGCTCATTGATAAAGATCTCCGAAGGGAGGAAGGACATTCCCTGGATTTCCTGGTCGCGGGACTCGGAGCCCACTTGGACCTGCCAGGTCCGGTGGCCCCCACCGTCGGCCGATGCCGGACCGGCCGCGGCCAGTGAGGCCAGTAGGGCAACAGCGAAGGCGACAATGAATGCGAGTTTGTTGAATCTTGTTGTGTTTCCCCGGTTTTGCTTCATGGCAACGCTCTCTTGAACGGTATTCGGCCGGACGGCCGATGCAGCGGTGGCTCGTTCAACTCAACCCACAGGCCAAACAGGCCACTGATTTCGGAGTAAAGGGTGCCGGACGCCCGGGCTGGGGAGCACGGGCCCCGGTTCCGGCGCGTCAACACGCCGGACATGCACCACCCCAACTGGTGTCGCAGAGGTTGAATCCTTGATTGTCCACGCGCCGCCGCCATGGCTTGCCGCGCGGCAGAGGCTCGCACCTTTTAGATTGCTCCTTCAACCGAAATTTGTCGAGAAGGGAAACCTTCGGCCGATGGGGGTTCCGGCAGGGACTCCCATCGCTGCCGCATTAGCTGGTTGGGTTGTAAGCGTGGCAGTTCCAAAAGAAGACAACGAGTTGCAGACCGACACATCCAAAGGCCAGGCATCCGAACCGGCCACCACGCCAGCGGCTGCCCCCGTCCGGGGTCGCCCGGCGAGGATCCCCCGCGCGGGGCTTCTTGTCCTGTCCGCGGCAGGCTTCACCGCGGTCACCACCGAGCTGCTGCCCTCCGGCCTCTTGCCGGAGATCAGCCGCGAGCTTGGCGTCCAGGAATCAGCCGTCGGCGCACTGACTGCGGTTTACGCTGCCGTCATCGTGTTCACGGCGCTCCCCCTCTCGCGGCTGCTCGCCGGTCGCGTCTCGCGAAAGACGCTGCTGGTCGCCACGATCCTTGCGTTTGGCCTGAGCAATGTTCTGCTTGCGGCCAGCCCCACGCTGCCGCTGGCCATTGCGGCGAGGCTCCTCGGCGGGGTGGCCCACGGGCTCCTCTGGTCCAGCATGGCGCCCTATGTGGCGAGAATCGTGCCGGCGCATTCGGTGGGCAAGGCCATGGCCATCGTTTTCAGCGGCAACAGCATCGCCTTGGCCGTCGGTGCGCCGCTGGGCACCATGATGGGTGCCGTCCTGTCCTGGCGCAGCTCATTCCTGGCCCTGGCCGGAGTGGCGGCGCTCCTCGCGCTGCTCGCCATGTATCTGCTGCCGGCGGCCACGGATTCCGGACTGGAATCACGGCCGTCGCTGCGTGCGGCCCTTGCCGTGCGCGGAGTGGTTGCCGTCGCCGTCGCATGGCCGCTCCTGGTCCTGGCGCACTTCACGCTGTTCACCTACATAGCACCGTTCCTGCTGGCCTCCGGACTGCCTGCGGGCGCGGTCAGCATTTCGCTGTCCGTCATCGGAGTGGCAAGCCTTGTCGGAATCTGGATCGCGGGCATTACCACGGACTCCATGCCACGGCGGTCCCTGCTCATCACGGTGGCCGGACTCCTGGCGGTCTTCGGTCTGCTCCCGTTGCTCGGCGGCACCTGGCCCGGCGCCATGGCCCTGCTGTCACTATGGGGCATAGCGTTTGGCGCGATCGGCATCTACAACCAGGCAGCAATCCTCCGCGCGGGCGGCGAGCACCGGGACGCCGCCAACAGCCTGACGGTGGTCACCATCCAACTGGGCATCGCCGTCGGCGCCTCCTACGGCGGCCTGGCCTTCACCGCACTAGGGGCCGGCTTGGTACCGTACGCCGCCGCCATCCCGGTGGCCGCGGCCCTGGCCATCATCGCAGCGAGCCGCAAGGGCGGCTACCCGGCAGGCGCCCGGGAAACGTCGCGTCGCAGGCCGGGAAGGTAAGCCACATGGTCAGGCGCGGGCCTCGGCGGCTATTGCCGCGGCGGAACGCTTCCAGTCCTTGTCCTACAGCAACCAGCGGCGCCATGTGCTCGCCGTGGCGGGCGTGCGTACCGACGAAACACGTTCCCGCAGGATTGCCGCGGTCCTCGCCGAACTCGGATAATCCACCGCTGCCCCGCCCTGGACCAGCGGACCGGACGGACCCACCGGCCGGGTTAGCCCAGACCCGCCGGCGGGGTGATCAGCAGAAGGCACAGGGAGTTCGCGCATCCGGGTTAACAAAAAGCAGGGCTTGCCGGTGACGGCAAGCCCTGCTTGGAAACCTAACGGTCCCGGAACCCTAAGAAATTAGAGAGCCTGGATGTTGGTGGCCTGGGGACCCTTGGGGCCCTGCTCGGTGTCGAAGGAAACCTTCTGGTTCTCTTCGAGGGAGCGGAAGCCGTTGGAGTTGATCGCGGAGTAGTGCGCGAAAACATCCTGCGAGGAGTCGTCCGGGGAGATGAAGCCGAAGCCCTTTTCAGCGTTAAACCATTTGACGGTACCAGTAGCCATTATTTTTTGTCCTTCGTGAAGGTGGAGGGAAAATCCCGACTTTCGGGCCCTCCGGTGTGGGGTGTTCAAAAACCGCTACTTCAGAAGAACACGGACTTTCGACCGCGCGTACTGCCTGAACTACCAACTGCATAAACACAACAACGGGTTTAACACTACAGGAGATTCAGCCCACGCCTAATTAAGCCGGGGCCACAGCCGTACGGAGTCATCCGGCACGGGACTGTTCCCAGGGTGTCCCGGACAAATTGGCCGCCGAAACGGAGGACGGCCGCCCCTCGACCACTGTTCCAAACAGGCATATCCTGCATCCAGATCCGCGGACAACAACGCCGCCACCGGGAGGTCACGCCATGGAGATGCCCAAAGCAACCGAGGAAGAAAAAGAACGCTTCCGGCGCCTTGTTCCCGACCATCCGGGCGTGGTGGTGAAGCCGATGTTCGGCAACCTCGGGGCGTTCGTCAACGGCAACATGTTCGCGGGCCTGTTCGGGTCCACCATCGGGGTGAAGCTCTCCGAGGAGGACAAGGAACTGCTGGAATCCTCCGAGCGGACAGTGCCGTTCGGGCCCGCGGACCGACCGATGGGCGGCTATACCGGGCTGCCGGAAGTCTGGAATGAAGAGGGCGACGGCGATGACACCAGGGCGCGTGCGTGGGCCGGGAAAGCCCTGGACTACGTCGCTGCCCTGCCGCCCAAAGAACCCAAGGCCCGGGCGCCACGGACCAGCGGCCGCGGGAAAGCGGCGCGGTAGCCGTGTCCGCCTCCGCAGTTCCCCGGCAGGACACCAACACCCTGGTGGTGGGCGCAGGCCAGGCGGGCCTGGCCACCAGCTATTGGCTGGCGCAGCGCGGCGTGGAACACCGCATCCTGGAGCAGCGGGCCGCCCTCGGCGGCGCCTGGCAGGACCGGTGGGACTCCTTCTACCTGAACACGCCAAACTTCTCCGTCGACCTGCCGGGGGCTCCTTATGCAGGTCCGGACCCGGAGGGGTTCCTCACCAGGGAAGCCACCATCGGGTTCTTCCGCGGCTACGCCGGGGACATCCAGGCCCCGGTGGAACTGGACACCGGGGTCACCCGGATCACGCCGGCGGAAGGCGGCTTCGCCGTCCTGACGGGCCAGGGCACCTGGACGGCCCGGAATGTGGTGCTGGCCAGCGGCGCGTTCCAGCGCCCGCGGATCCCTGCCGCCGCCGTCGGCATCTCCCCGGAGGTCCTGCAACTGCACAGCCATGACTACCGCAACCCGGACCAACTGCCGGCCGGGGCGGTCCTGGTGGTGGGGACTGGGCAGTCCGGCGGGCAGATCACGGAGGACCTGCTCGACGCCGGCCGTACCGTGCACCTGTCCGTCTCGTCGTGCCCCGAAGCGCCGCGCCGTTACCGGGGCCAGGACATCTTCCACTGGATCCGGGAGGTGAACGTGCACGGCCCGGACTACGGCATCAACGCGCTGCTGGTGGACCAGCTGCCCTCCCCCGCCGGGCGGTTCCAATGCAACCCGCTGCTGTCCGGCACCGGGGGCGGGCACAGCGTCCGGCTTCGCGGACTGGGCCGGCGCGGAGTCCGGCTCCACGGCCGGTTTGAGGGTGTCGACGACGGCGTCCCCGTCTTCACCGACGACCTCACCCAGCGCCTGGCTGCCGCGGAGGCGGGTTTCAGCCAGCGGTTCAAGAAGCTCTTTGACGCATACATCGACGCCGCCGGGATCCACGCTCCCGCGGCCGAGGCAGCCGAACCGGACAGCTGGAAGCCCGACGGGCCAGGTTCCCGGCTGGACCTCCGCGAGGAAGGAGTCACTTCCATCATCTGGTCCACCGGGTATGCGCTGGACTTCAGCATGCTGGACCTTCCGCTCCTGGACGAGTGGAACTACCCCCGCCACAGCAGGGGCGTCACGGAGCACCCGGGCCTGTACGCCGTCGGACTCCCCTGGCTCACCCGGCACATTTCCGCCACCCTGGTTGGCGTGGGCCCGGACGCCGAATACGTGACTGAACACCTGGCAGCGCGGGGCTGACTGGCACCCGAGGGAAGCCAAGTTGCGAAACCGGTCCGCTGAACGGCCGGCTGAGCCCTACCCTGCCGTGGGGCCGGGACCGTGGGCCTTCTGCCGTCCGTCACGGTGGGCGAGGTAGGCGTAAACCATCAAGGCGAGTCCTGCCAGGATCATGACCGCCGGAAACGCGAAGTCCAACGGGATAAGCACCGCCGCGGACTGGAGGATGAAGATTGCGCCCATGGCGGCGAGGATGCCGGCCGGGACCAGCGGCCACTTCATCCGATCCGCCTGATCACCGGAATGGCCGGCTGCATGGACCGGAACCAGGGACAGCACACCAAACGTGGCGGCCAGGCCGAGGAACAGCACGGCGGCGGTGGGGGTGCCCTGCATCGCCTGCGGGAGGGCCACGATGGCTGCCAAGGTGAACATGACTCCGGACGGAATGAGGGCCCACCAGTTGACGCGCTCCCGCAGGTACACGGCGGCGAATCCGGCCCCCATGGAAAGGAACAGCAACGACGCGCCCCAAGAGCCCTCGGTGAGTTGGGTCGCGACGATGACGGCGGCCAGGCCAAGGAAAACCGAGCCAGGGATGGCCGCCCACCAGTTTTCCCGGCGCCGCACGAACAGGGATGCGAACAGGACCCCCACCGCCGCGAAAATCAGTGGCGCCACAAAGGCCCCGCTGTCCGTGACGCCGAGCCGGTCCAGCAGCAACAGGACACCCAGCGCGATGAGGACGATACCTGCGATGATGCTCGCGTTTGTCGATTTCACCGTGCGCCTCCCGGGTACGGCAGGCGGCAGGGAACCGCACTGCTTAACTCAGGCTAGGGCGGTATCCTCGGCGCCCAACAGGGCACAAAGCCCCTCGGCTTCCTGCCCTGTTGACAGGCGGAGGAACCAGCTACGGACTTTTGACCCTGCCTGCGAGGAATGTCATGCGGGATGATTATTTGAGGTTCCTTCCGACAGGGGCGGCTGAGTCAAACCGGCGGCCGGGAAGGTCCACGAGCCGACGAGAGCGTCTACATGGAAACACCCGCAGCACCCCGGGATGTGTTCCGGTCCCCCACCGGGCCAGCCCGGATCTTCATCCTCAACGACCACGAACCGGTGCGGCGGGGCCTCCGGGACCTGCTCGAAAATGACGGCCTCGCAGTGGCAGGCGAAAGCGGTTCGGCCGCAGAGGCAAGCCGTCTCATTCCCAGGCTGAACCCGGACCTGGCTGTCTTGGACGACAGGCTCCCGGATGGTACCGGGATAGAGGTCTGCCGGGACCTCCGCACCACCGCTCCCGACGTCAGATCCTTGATCCTGACCGGGTGGGACGAACAGCACGCGGCCCGCGCAACAGTTCTGGCAGGCGCGGCCGGGTACCTTCTCAAGCAGGTGAGGGACCATAAGGAACTGCTGAGCCGCATCCGCCGCGCCGCCGCCGGCGACGCCTTGCTCACCCCCGAGATCAGGGATCGGGTAGCCGAAAGCCTTTACGCCGCGTCCTCTGCCGCGTGGTTGAAAAGCCTCACCGACCTGGAGCGGAACGTTCTCGCCTTCATGGCTCGAGGGCTGACGAACCGGCAGATCGCGCAGGAGATGCGGCTGCTCGACGACGCCGTCACGGTCAGCGTGTCCTCGGTCCTGCAGAAGCTTGGTTTCCGCCGCCGGAACCACCTGGTCCCGGTTCCCATCCCCCGTGCCTGGGAAGTGGTGTCCTGACGATCCGCCACCCCCACTCCGGTGGTGGGAACCATCACCCGGTGCTGGTAACCGTCACCCGGTGCTGGGAACCGTCCAGGTCACCCTCGTACCCTCGCCGGGAGTGCTGTCGATAACGCAGCTGCCGCCCAGGCGGGTGGCGCGGATTTTCATGTTCTCCAGCCCGCTGACCCGTCCGGGATTCTCAAAGCCCCGCCCATGGTCGCGGACGGTAAGGACAACTTCGCCGTCCTGCGCCGCCAGCAGCACGTGGATATCCTCGGAACCTGAATGCCGCACCGCGTTGCTGACGCTTTCAGTCAGCACCGGCAGGAGCTGCTCGGCAACCTCATCCCCCACCAGGTCAATGGGTCCGGAGAGCTGGACCCGGGGCAGGAATCCGGCGGCATTGGCAGCTTCCAGGACGGCGCGCAGGACCCGCCCGCTGAGCAGTTCCCGGTCTGGCTGGCGGGCCTGCAGCGAGTAGATGGTGTCGCGGAGTTGATGGATACAGTCATCAAGCTCAGCGGTGATGCCGGCGATGCGGCGCTCATGCGCGTCCGGGTCCGAGGTGTAGCGGCGCAGGCTTTGAATGCTGAGCCCCGCCGCGAAAAGCCGCTGGATGACGAGGTCGTGCAGGTCCGCCGCGATCCGCTCCCGGTCGATGAACAACGCGTGTTCTTCCCGCAACTGGTTCGCTTTGAGCAATTCAAGCGTCAGCCCTATCCGGGAGGCGAACACCGCGCTCTGTTCAACATCCAGGTCGGTATAGCGTGCGCCGCCGGCAGAACGGGCCAGGATCAGCACGCTGTCGCGCTCCCCGTCTGTGTCGCTGCCCAGCGCGGCCACCAGGACCGGACCAAGTTTTTCCCCCGACGCCGGCTCAAACACCTGGCGGGGGTCGGTAAACGTCTTGGATTGCCGCGACGTAAGCACTTGCGCAAATACGGGTGATGCCGGCAGTTCCTGCCCGGCCGGTACCGACTGCACGCCCATGGACGTCCGGCACCTCAGGGTCCCGTCACCGGCCACGGACGCAACCAGGGACAAGGCCGAGGCTGACGCGTGCATGGCGCCCTCCGCGATCAGCTCCAAATTTTCGGTATCGGACCGTGGATTGGCCTTGAGCCGGTCGCTGACCTCCATCCCCGCCTCCAGCCAGCGCTGGCGGTCGTTGCTGTCCTCGTACAGGCGCGCGTTCTGGATCGCCACGCCGGCGGCGGAGGCGAGGGCAACGGCCAGGTCCTCGTCCTCGGCAGTGAAGTCCTGGCCGTCGATCTTCTCGGTCAGGTAGAGGTTTCCAAAGACGGTGTCCCGGACCCGCACCGGAACGCCCAGGAAGGTCTTCATCGGTGGGTGGTTGGCCGGGAAACCGACAGCCATGGGGTGCTCGCCCAGGTCATGGAGCCGCAATGGCTTGGGTTCCCGGATCAGCTGTCCAAGGACCCCGTGGCCGGTGGGAAGGTCACCGATGACGCGGGTTCCTTCTTCGTCAATGCCGACCGTGATGAAGTGGCTGAGCTGCTGGTCGTCCCCGATGACGCCCAAGGCACCGTACCGGGCGCCCACGAGTTCGCATGCCGACTGGACCACCCGGTCCAGGACCGCTTCGAGGCTGAGGTCTTCCGCAAGGGACACGACCGCACCGAGCAGACCCTCCACATGCTCCTGGGTCCGCACCAGCTCGTCTGCCCTGTCCACGAACTCCCGGAGGAGCTCACGGGTCCGCCGCCTGATAGGTTCACGCCACACAATAAGACACCTCGGTGGTTCGGCCAGCATGATCCACGGCGGGCTTCATCGCCCTGAATCCGGGTAAGACAGTCCAAGACCCTCTCCCTGCCATGCTAACCCCCGGACCGCCGCACCGGGCCCTGGTCAGGGGAAAATGGTTGGACCCGGCGCCGCCGCCTGCCGGGAGGCCGGATTCCTGCCGGGCCGGCCGTGAGCTGGGGCACCTTGACGGGAATGCTGAAGCGGAAGGCACGGCGGGCGATGTGGTGGGTGTCAGCCCGGCGGCGTACCGGAACAGTGGGCACCTGCTGGGCGGCGCGGGCAAAGAACCACGCCTTGGCGATCTCCACCAGCACCAGGTACAACACGATCATGCCCAGCAGTGCAAGGAAGAACGGCACGGGTAGGGGGTCGAAACCCAGCACGCCCTGCAACGGCGAGAGCGGCAGGAGGATGCCCAGCGCCACCACGCCCAGGGACGCGGTGATCAACCCGGCGGACGGCCGGCTCCGCACGAACGGCACGCGGCGGGTGCGGATGGCGAAGATGATCAGGGTCTGGGTGGCGATGGACTCGATGAACCAGCCTGCCCGGAACTCCCCCGGTACGGCATCGAACACGAACAGCATCAGGGCAAACGTGGCGAAGTCGAACAGCGAGCTGATGGGCCCGAAGAGGAACATGAACCGGCGGATGAAGGCGATGTTCCAGTGCGAGGGGGCGCGGAGCTGTTCCTTGTCCACGCGGTCTCCCGGGATGGCGAGCTGGCCGCTGTCGTACAGCAGGTTGTTGAGCAGGATCTGGCCGGGGAGCATGGGCAGGAAGCTCAGCACCACGGAGGCGACGGCGGCGCTGAACATGTTGCCGAAGTTGCTGGAGGTGCCCATCAGGACGTATTTGATGGTGTTCGCGAAGATCCGCCGGCCCTCCATCACTCCTTCGGCCAGGACGCCGAGGTCCTTGTCCAGGAGGACGACGTCGGCCGCGTCCTTGGCGACGTCCGTGGCGCTGTCCACGGAGATGCCGATGTCCGCCTTGTGGAGGGCGAGGGCGTCGTTGACGCCGTCGCCCATGAACCCGACGGACCCGCCGCTTTGGCGCAGCAAGGCGATGATGCGGGCTTTTTGCTCGGGCGAGACCCGGGCAAAGATGGTGGACGTGCGGGCGGAGGCGGCGAGGTCGGCGTCGGACAGTGCGTCGATGTCCGCCCCGGTGAGCGTGCCGCCCGAGACGACGTCCAGGTCGGCGCAGACTTTCTCGGCCACCTTGGCGTTGTCACCCGTGGCAATCTTGACGGAGATGCCCAGTTCCTCCAGCCTGTCCAGCGATTGCCGGGCGTTGGCCTTGGGACGGTCCAGGAACACCAGGAAGCCTGCCAGGGTGAGGCCGTGTTCATCGGCCGCGGTCAGCGTGCCCAGCCCGTCGGCCCGGCGGGTGGCGACGGCGACCACCCTGGACCCGGCGTCGAACTGTTCGTCCAGAAGGGCCTGCACGGCCGGCGCGACCGGGCCGCACAGGGCAAGGACGTCCTCGGGGGCGCCCTTGGTGACCAGTTGCGGGGGTCCGCCGGCCTCCCGCACCAGCACGGTGGTGCGGCGGCGCTGGTGGTCGAAGCCGATCATGTCCAGCCGCTGGTAACGGCCGGGATCGAACCCGGACGCGCCGGGACTGTCCCAAAGGGCGGCGTCCAGCGGGTTCTGCCCGGCGGAGGTGAGTTTGGCTTCGGTGTAGTCCGCCTCGGTAGCCAGCAGGCCCAGTGTGAACAGGGAGCCGCCGGACATGTCCGCGGTGGCCGGAATGGCAGCCGTGAAGCTGATCTTCCCCTCGGTAAGGGTGCCGGTCTTGTCCGTGACCAGGATGTCCATGTCCCCCAGGTCCTCGATGCAGACCAGCCGCTTGACCAGGACCTTCCGTTTGGCGAGCTGGCGGGTGCCGGTGGCCAGGGAGGTGCTGACCACGGCGGGCAGCAGCTGTGGCGTGATGCCCACCGCGATGGCGAGGGAGAACAGCAGCGATTCAATCAGCGGACGCTGCAGCAGCAGGTTGGCGATGAAGATCAGCGTGGTGAGTCCGATGGCCACCTGCAGCAGCAGGAAGGAGAACCGCTTGAGGCCCAGCTGGAATTCGGTTTGCGGCTGACGTTCACCCAGGCCAAGCGCGATTCGGCCGAATTCTGCGCGCCCGCCGGTGGCCACCACCACGCCGGTGCAGTTGCCGGACTGGATGACGGTGCCCATGAACGCACAGGACGAGAGGTCGGCCAGTGCCGCGCCTGCCTGCACGGCGGCGGGGTCCTTGGCGGCGGGCAGGGACTCCCCCGTCAGGATGCTTTCGTCGCAGAGGAGGTTGCCGGTGGTCAGGAGGCGGATGTCCGCGGGAATGATGGCGCCCAGGGAGAGGTGGACGACGTCGCCCGGCACCAGTGCGGTGACGTCAACTTCCGTGGTGGCCCCGCCGCGGAGCACCACGGCGCGGTGGGTGACGCGGTCGTGCAGGGCCTCGGATGCGCGCTCGGCCCGGAATTCGTTGGTGAAACCGAGACCAACGCTGACCAGGAGGATCACGCCGATGACGATCGAGTTGGTGGCGTCGCCCAGGAAGAGGGACAGCCCGGCGGTGATGAGCAGGAGGATCAGGATGGGGCTGGCAAACTGGCGTCCCAGCACGGCCCACCCATTGGCCCGGTGGGTGCGGACGGCGTTGGGCCCGATCTCCGCCAGGCGCCGTTCCGCTTCCTCGCCGGTGAGCCCACCCGGACCGGACCCGAGCCGGGCGAGTGTTTGGTCCGCCGCCAGGGCCGCTGCCTCGGTAATGGGCAGCAGGAGGGATGCCCGCTCCTGCACATTCAGCTCTGGCATCTGGATCCGTTCGCACACTCAAGTAGTGGATGGATCCAAGAGTACGACGCCGGACCGACACTGGCGCTGCACTTCCCGCGGACCATGCTTTCCTGCCTCCAAGCGGTCGGCGCCGGCGGCGCTACTTGAGGCTGAGGACCTCATCAATGGGCCGGCCGTTGACGAACACCCGGGCGCTGGTGGCCCCGGAGGCGGCCATGGCCGTGTACTCCAGCTGGGCCTTCGCCCGCGGGATGTCGCACACGCCGCCCAGCATGAACTGTCCGGTCAGCCAGATGGTGATGGTGCTGCCGTCGAGCTCACCGGCAACGTAGGTGAGGCTCGACTGGTACAGCACGTTGACCAGCCCGGACATGCCGACGTCGCGGCTCTTGTTCGCGAGCAGGGTCCCGACGCTGGGGCCCACCTGGTCTGTGAAGCGGACAGGGGCGGTGGTGGTGGCCACCAGGCTGTCGCCGCAGCCGATCTTGGGACCGGAGACGCCGTTGTCACCCACGGCCACGTAGTAGATGGTCAGCGGGCCCACCTGCTCGGGGAGGCCGGTTGGGCCGGGTTGCTGCGTAGCCGTCGGGCTGGCAGGAGCGGACGACGGCGGCGCGGCCGCGGTGGTGCCCGGCGCGGCCGCCGTGGCGGTGGGCGTTGTCGTGGCGGCCGTGGAGCTGGGCGCGGCGGAAGGGCTCGCTGTGGCACTCGGGGTGGGGGCCGTCGTCGTACTTGCTGCCGCGGAGCTGGTGCTGGGGGCCGGGGCCGGCGGCCCGAAGCACCCTGTCAGCATGATCGTGCCGCTAAGCCCCAAAACACTGAGTACCGAAAGCCCGGCCTTGGCCATGATGCCCCCTACTAACGCGGCTCCCGCAGGCGCAGGATCCACTTTTGACGGTACTCCCGTGGGTTATTCCAGAACAGGGACTAAAGTCCGCGGGGTGTCCGCCACGGCACCGTACGTGCCGGACACGACGGCGGACGGCTGGCGTGGGTGCCGGCCGTCCGCCGTCGTCGTTGCTGCAGGGATTAGAGGCAGACGGGCTGGTAGGCCGGGTCTGCCGGGCCGGATGGCTGGCCAAGGGCGTTGCCCACGAGCTGGTGGACCACGGGATCGTTAGGCGTTTGATCGTGTTCGATGACGTCCGCCGGGCACTTGTCCTGGATGGTGATGTTGGTGACTTGCCGCGCCGAACCGTTGAGGTACTGGCTGTTGTACGGGATGACCACTTCGTCGTGGGTGGTGGAGATGACCGTGTAGGCGGGCCCGGCCACGGTGTCGCCGATGGAGTTGAGCTGCTGCATGAACGGCGAGCCTGCCTGCTGGTCGGCGCAGGCGGCGCAGCCGGCGGCAGTGTAGTCAGGGGTGGGAACCAGGTCCGGCGGCGGGAGGATCACGCCTTTGGTGCCGTGGTTGGACGGGGCGATGCCGACGAGCTGGTGGACATACTTGGCTCCGCCGAGGAAGCCCATGTAATAGCGGGGCATCATGCCGCCCTGGCTGTGGCCCACCAGGTCCACCTGCTTGGCGCCGGTAGCGGAGCGGACGGCGTCCACGAACGGGGCGAGCTCCTTCGCTGAATCTGCGACCGGCGCGGTGGCGTAGACGCCGTTGGTGGCCCCGTAATTGAGGGCGAAGACGCAGTACCCCTGGCTCTTGAGGTACGGCGACATGGTGGACCAGTTCTTCTCCATGCTCTCGAACGTGCCGGGAACAAGGATGACCGGGTACGGATGCTCTGCGGATGGCTTGCAGGTCCAGTCGTTGGCGCCCGGCGGGGAAACATCAACGGCCTGGGCAGGGACTGCCACCAGGGAGGAGGCAAGAACCGCGGCTGCGGCAACGGACAGGGCCCGGGATAGGAATGACATGGAAACCTCTTTGTTCGTCTGTCTGCGGGGCGCCGGGCCTCATGGTTTTGGGGGACCCATGAGGCCCGGCCGAGGTATTCCATGCTTGCAGCGATGCCCTCCCTGCACACCGGAACTGCACAGATGTGCGGCCAAAAACCAGTCCCTGCCGCACGGCTGCGGCCGCCGAATGTGACCCACAACACAAATGTTATTACTGGTGAGTAGCTATTTTTGATCCTCACGAGGCGTGGACGGGCTCCCAGGAGCGCCTGCACAAATGTGCATTTGGGCGGGGGGTGCCGAAATCGCCGGAACGGTGCGAACTAGCCGGAACGTTCCGGCGTGCTCGCACCGTTCCGGCGATTTCGAGGGCTGGAACTCGAGGGACACGCCGCACCCCGGACCGCCTGCCGGTCAGGCCAGGAGCCAGCGCTTCCAGCGTGGCTGCTCGGGTGGCGGCGTCGGTTCCGGTTCCGGCTCCTCGCCCAAGGCCATGGCGGCCTGGACGATGTCGTCAGCGGTGAGCGTCATGACGGCCTCCCGGTCCAGCGCGTCGAGGCTTTGTTCTTCGTCGAGCGAGAGCCGCAGCGCCTGGCGGTTAAGCGCCTGCTCGAACAGCGTGCGGGCGAACCGTGCGTTGCCGGAGTCTTCTCCGGCGTGGAGCCCGGTGAAAATGCGGCGCAGCATCTGGTGCGCATCCGGCTCCAGGATGTATTCGTGCTGGGCCAGCATCTGGCTGAAGATGGTCAGGAGTGCGTCCACGGAGTAGTCGGGGAAAGTGATCTCGCGGGCGAACCGGGAGCGCAGCCCTGGGTTGGAGAGCAGGAAGGCCTCCATCAGCCGCGGGTACCCGGCCACGATCACCACCAGGCGGTGGCGGTGGTCCTCCATGCGCTTGAGCAGCACCTCGATGGCCTCGGGGCCGAAGTCCATCCGGCCGTCCTCCGGGGCCAGCGCGTAAGCCTCGTCGATAAACAGGACGCCGTCCAGCGCACGTCGGATCACCCGGTCCGTCTTGATCGCGGTCTGGCCGACGTACTGCCCCACCAGGCCCGAACGGTCCACCTCCACCAGGTGGCCCTTCTGCAGCAGGCCCACTGCCCGGTACATTTCGGCCAGGAGCCGCGCCACGGTGGTCTTGCCCGTGCCCGGGTTTCCGAGGAACACCAGGTGCTGTGAGGTGGCTACTTCCGGCAGGCCGTGCGCCTTGCGGCGTGCCTGGACCTGGAGCAGTGCGACCAGTGCCCGCACCTGTTCCTTGACGGTCTCCAGTCCCACCAGCGCGTCGAGCTCTGCTTGCAGCTCGTACAGTGGCCGCGCCGGTCCGGGCTTGGCACCCATGAGATCGCCGACGAGGTCGTCGACGCGTTCCGAACCGGGCAGCTTGAGCTGATCGGCGAGGTGGCCGATGGTTTCACGCAGGTCGTCGAGCGGATTGCGGCTGAGGGCCATGGCTCCACTGTAGTCCCCCATTCCCGCACGTGGTCGGCCCGGCGCCACCAGTTCCAGGGCTGAAACCGCCGGAAAGGTGCCGGCTCGCCGTCCCTTTCCGGCGTCCCGGCACCCTTCCGGCGGTTCGAGGGCTCGCGGTTTCGAAGGGGCTCAACCTGTCAGAGCTCTCCCTGGTGAGCCGTTCCGGCTGGCATCGGGGTCAGCCTGGTGACTTCCACCGGCTCCCGGAGGAGGCCCTCAAGTGAGGCGTTGAGCCGTGCGACGGCGTCTCCCGCACCGTGGGCGTCCAGCAGTTCGGCCGAGTCCCATTTTTCGATCATGACGATCTGGCCGTTGGGAGCCTCGTGGACGGCGTAGAGCTGGCAGCCCGGCTCCTTGTGCACCTCGGCGATGGCGGGGGCAAGGGCTGCGGCGACAGCGTCGAAGGCCCCGTCCTTGGGTGTGAAGACGGCGGTGACGATGACTGTCATGGTGGTGTTCCTTATCTGGTTGGGGTGAGCACGAGTGGTGAGCAGCTGTTGCGCGGCACGAAATCGGCTTTGACTTCGATGGTTCGCTGACCGTCCGGCAACTTGCCCTGCATCCGCCCCAGCACCAGCTCCAGGGAGTGAAGCGCGAGCATGCCGATGGGCTGGCGAATGATGCTGAGCGGCGGGCTTGTCAGTTCGGTCCAGGGACTGTCGTCAAAGACGATGACCGAAAGATCGCTGGGGATGCGGGTGCCCGTCTGGACCAGGCGACGGACGGCGCTTTGGACCTGGGCGGTATTGGCCACGATGATCCCCGTGGGAGGGTCCGGCAGCGCCAGCAGGGACCCCACGGCGTCGCCCCCTCCGTCGCCACGGAACGGCACTTCCCGGATCAGCTGCGGGTCCACCGTGACGGAGCGGCCGTCGTGGGCGGCCTGGTACCCCTGGATCCTGGACCTGCCCGTGGACGTGCTGACAGGCCCTGTGATCAACCCGATCCGGGTGTGCCCCAGGCCGAGCATGTATTCGGTGGCCCGGCGGGCCGAGTCAACGTTCTCGATGCTCACAACGTCAACGTCCGCCAGTTCCGGAATGGTGCGGTCGACGAAGACGACGTTGACGCCCAAGGACTGCAGGCGCGCCCACTTTTCGACGTTCGCGCCGGTGGGCGTGGCGATGACGCCGCCGACGGACCGGTCAAGGAGCGTGTCCAGGGAGTCCGCTTCCAGGTGCGGATCTTCCTGCGTGGTCATGACCACCACCTGCACTCCATGGCTGCGCGCCTCCCAGACAATCCGGTCAGCCAGCTGGGCGAAGAAAGGGTTGGCCAGGTCGGCAACCACCAGCCCGACGGTGGGGGCATGCCCCACGCTCAGTTCCCGGGCGGCGGCACGGGGCCGGTAGCCGAGATCCTCGATGACCCGGAGCACCATGTCCCGCTTGGCAGGCGCCACGGGGCCCGATTCCGGGTTGAGGACCCGGGACACGACGGAAACCGACACACCTGCCGCGGACGCGACATCGCGGATTGTTGGAGCCTTCTTCACTTCTCCTCCTCATTGAAGGTTCTACCCGATCGCCGGCGTCAGTAGTTTCGCCGTCATGGGAGGCGTCCAAAAACGCGTTTCCGTTGTGACCGTTGACACAGCCTAGCACCCACTGGTACAAAAGTGGAACCGGTTCCACTCCGGCCCTCGAATTCACATCCCGCGACAAAGAAGTTGCTCCACCCGTGCGGTGGAGGTGCTTCCCGGACGCGGAAACGCCAATCAGAGAGATCCCCATGAACCTTCACAAGCTCCTCAGCGACCGCGAGCGGCAGGGACGTCCCATCCGAGTGGGACTCATCGGAGCCGGCAGGTACGGCACCATGTACCTCGCCCAGGCGAACAACATCCCCGGGATCCATGTGGTGGCCATCGCCGACATCAACGTCAAGCGCGCCGAAGGAGCCTTCGAACTCGTCGGCTGGCCCAAGCACCAGATCGCACCGGACATCGCCACCGCCCTGCGTGACCGCAGCACAGCGATCATTGCGAACGCGGACGAGCTGTTCGACGTCGACATCGACGTCATCGTCGAAGCGACCGGCAACCCCATCGTGGGGGTGAAGCACGCGCTGCACGCCATCGACACCAGGAAACACATCATCATGGTGACCGTTGAGGCCGACGCCCTTGCCGGGCCGGCACTGGCCCGCCGTGCGGAGGCCGCCGGCGTGGTCTACTCCATGGCCTACGGGGACCAGCCGGCCCTGATCATGGAACTCGTGGACTGGGCACGGACCAGCGGCTTCGACGTTGTCTGCGCCGGCAAGGGCGCCAAGTACCTCGAGCACTACCACGAGATGAACCCGGACAACGTCTGGGAAAACTGGGAATTCTCGAAGGAACTCACCGACTCGGGGCAGTTGAACCCGTACATGCACACCTCGTTCCGGGACGGCACCAAGGCATCCATCGAGATGGCCGCCGTCGCCAACGGCGCCGGGCTGGTCCCGTCCGACAACGGGCTGAGCTTCACGCCGGGCGACGTCGAGCAGATCGCCACGGTCTGCCGGCCAAGCGATGTGGGCGGCGCCCTCGCCCATGAAGGCAGCGTCGACGTCATGTCCAGCGTCAACCGCGACGGCAGCTGGATCAGCCACAACACGCAGGAAGGCGTCTTCGTGGTGGTGAAGGCAACGAACGGATACGTTTCCGGCTGCTTCACTGAGTACCCCTGGCATCCGGACCCCACCGGCCAGTACGCGGCACTGTACCGCCCCTACCACTACGTCGGCCTGGAACTTAACGTCTCCATCGCCAACGCAGCCCTCCGCGGCATTGCCACCGGTTCGCCCGTGGGATTCTTCGGCGACGTGGTGGCCACGGCCAAGAAGGACCTCAAAGCCGGCGAGTTCCTCGACGGTGAAGGCGGCTACACCGTCTGGGGCAAGCTCGTGTCCGCCAGGCACTCCGTGGAAACCGGGGCACTGCCGGTAGCGCTGGCCCACCACGTAGAGCTGCGCAATGACATCGCCAAGGGCGCAACCGTGGGCTGGGACGACGTCATCATGGACGACTCCCTGGCCCAAGCCCTGGAACTGCGGCGCGAAACCGAAGCGCTCGTCACCGAATCCGCCCTCACCGCCTGACCTGCCCGCTTTGAACTGACTCCTTCCAACGAAGAAAGGCTTCACATGAACTCGAAATTCCGTGCCCTCACCGGAGCGCTGGCCTGCACCCTGGCCGCGTCACTCTTGGCCGGTTGCGCCTCCGGGGCTGCCGGCGGGACCGGCGGCGCAGCCCCGGCGAAGATCCAGCTGTCCATCCCGGATCCGATCGACTCGTCCGTTGGCGTTTCGGCCCAGCACTTTGCGGACCAGGTCAAGAAGACATCCAACGGGTCCGTCCAGGTCACCGTGGTTCCCAACGGCACGAGCTTCAGCGGCGACCAGAATGCGGCCGTGACCCGCCTGCAGGGTGGTTCCCTGGATGCCCTGATCCTGTCAACGTCGGTGTATGCGTCGGTGGTACCGGAGATGAACGGCATCAGCATCCCGTACCTGTTCAAGGACACCACCCAGGAGGCAGCTTTCCTCAACGGCAAGCCAGGCCAGGTCCTGAAGGACAAGCTGGCCCAGAAGGACACCGTTGCGCTGAGCTTCCTGACCAGGACCGGCCGGGTGATCACCAACTCGGTGCGTCCCATCCAGCAGCCGTCGGACCTGAAGGGAATGAAGATCCGTGTTCCCGGCAACCCGCTGTGGACGGACTACTTCGGATCGCTGGGAGCGAGTCCCACCACCATGGCCTTCTCCGAGGTCTTCACCGGCCTGCAGACCGGGACCATCAACGGGCAGGAAAACCCGATCGAGGTGCCCTGGACCAACAAGTTCTCCGAGGTGCAGAAATACGTGTCCCTGACCAACCACATCAATGACGCGTGGGTCCTGGCACTGTCATCGAAGAAGTGGGGCACACTCTCGGACGACCAAAAGAAGGCACTCACCGACGCCTCCACCGAGACGGCAACCTTCAAGACCGGCTATGACCAGGAGCAGTCCAAGAAGCAGCTGGATGACCTGAAGGCCAAGGGGATGCAGGCCAACGAGCTCAGCACCTCCGCCCTCGATGAATTCAAGACCGCGTCGAAGGGCCTCTACCCGAAGTTCTCCGAGCTGATCGGCAAGGACTTCTTCGACCAGGCGATCGCCTTCACCTCCTCCAACTAACCGCAAGCGGGTGCCGGGGCGGACCGCCCCGGCACCCATACGCCACATCCGCTCTCAACGTCGACAGTCTGGAACAACATGAAACCCACCCTCCCTCCCGAGGAACTTGAGGAGGTCCTCCCCTCTGACGCGGAGGAGATCCTGCACCACGGCCACGTCCCGCCGCGCTGGAGCGGCGCCGTGTGGTTCGACAAGGTCCTCGAAGGCGCCGTTGGCGCGGCGATCATCGCCGAGCTCCTGGTCATCCTGTTGAACATCATGGTCCGGCTGGTCAGCGGCGATTCCGTGCTTTGGACCCAGGAAGTGTCGGAGATCGCGCTCCTGACCATTGCCTTCATCGGTGGCGCGATCGCCTACCCCAAGGGTGCGCACATGTCCGTCCAGGCCCTCATCATGCGGCTGCCGGCCACCTGGAAGCCCTACCTTGCGGCCCTTGTCGACTGCCTGGTCTTCGTCATGAGCGCGGGATCGTTTGCCCTCTATGTCCCCACCCTGGTCCAGCAGATCGAAGAGAAGACCCCGATCCTGCAGCTGCCCGTGTTCTGGGTATCCCTTCCCTTCTCGGCGGGGATGGTACTCATCGCTTGGTTCGCCCTGGTCAAGCTGAAGCGGCAGGAGCGTCGCCCCGTGTTCGTGGCGGCCGGCATCACCGCCGTACTCATGGCCATGGTGGTCCTCAGCCAGCCGCTCTTCTACTACGCGTCCCCCAACCTCCTCCTCGGCGTCGTCCTTGCGGTGCTGTTCATCCTGCTGTTCCTGGGCCTTCCCATTGCCTTCGTCCTGGCCCTGGCCTCAGGGATCTACCTCTACCTCGGCGGCATCTCCGACGTCAGTGCCATCCCCATCGGCATGGCCTCCGGAGCCAAGGGCTTTGTCCTGCTCGCCATCCCGTTCTTCATCCTCGCCGGGACGGTCATGAACTCCGCCGGGCTGACGCTCCCCCTGGCCAAGCTCGTTGACGCCCTCATCGGGCACCTGCGCGGCGGCCTGCTCCAGGTGGTGGTGGTCACGATGTACATTTTCTCCGGCATCTCCGGCTCCAAGGTGGCAGACGTTGCCGCCGTCGGCACCACCATGCGGAACATGCTCGAAGAACGCAAATACCCCCGCGGCGAGGTGGTCGCGGTCCTGTCGGCCTCCGCCATCATGGGCGAGACCATCCCGCCGAGCATCGTGCTGCTGGTCCTTGGATCCATCACCACGATTTCCACCACCACCTTGTTCCTGGCAGGATTCCTGCCGGCGGCCTTCCTGGCCCTGGTGGTGATGGCGCTCGTGTTCGTCCGCGCCCGCAAACAGGGCGGCGTGGCCAGCCCCAAGGCAACGTGGCGGACCCGCGGAACAGCCACCTTCTTCGCGATTCCCACCCTGCTGCTTCCGGTGGGCATGGTGGCCGGGATCCTCAGCGGCTTCGCGACCCCCACCGAGGTGTCCTCGGTCGCCGTCGCGTACGCCTTCATCCTCGCCGCCGCCTACCGCCGCGGCAGCAAGCGACTGCTGGGTGACACGCTCCGGGAAACCACCACGACGGCGGGCATGGTGCTGTTCATCATCGCCGCGGCCTCGCCCCTGGCGCAGACCCTCGCCCTGGCAGGCGTCTCCCAGCAAATCCACGACCTGATGTCCAGCCTGGGTGATTCCCCGGTCCTCTTCATGCTCTTCACCGTCGTGCTGCTGATCATCATGGGCCAACTGCTCGAAGGCCTCCCTGCCGTCCTGATCTTCGCGCCCCTGCTGCTGCCCATCGCCACCAGCTTCGGCGTCAACCCGGTGCAGTACGCCATGGTGCTGATCATCTCGATGGGCATCGGCTCCTTCGCGCCGCCGGCCGGCGTCGGCTTCTATGTAGCCTGCGCAACCGGACACGAAACCGTGGAGAAGAGCCTCAAGCACTTCTGGCCCTACCTCATCGCCGTGTTCATCGGGCTGCTCGTCCTCGCGGCCGTGCCCTGGTTCAGCACCTTCCTCCCCGCCCTCGCCGGCCTCATCCCCTTCTAGAGAACATGGCCACGTTGACACTTCAGCAACAGCAGCGGCCCGCCACCCATCAGTCCGTGGCCCTCCTGGGCACCGGGCCGATGGGGGCGCCCATCGCGCGGAACATCCTGGCCGGCGGGGTCCCGCTGGCACTGTGGAACCGGACGCCGGACAAGGCCCGGGCCATTGCCGGTGGCAGCATTGCGGCCTCCCCCGCCGGTGCCGCCCGGGACATCGTCCTGACGGTCCTGCCGGACCTGCCTCACGTCCAGGCTCTGCTGCAGGGCGACGACGGGCTGCTGGCGGGGTGGCAGCGCGCCGGCACCGAACAACCCATCCTCGTGATCCACGGGACGGTCTCGCCCGTGGCCGTTGCGGCGTTCGGCGAGGAGTGCCGGCGGATCTGGGGGGTGACGGTTATCGATGCGCCGCTGAGCGGCGGCACCATCGGCGCCGAGGAAGGACGGCTCAGCATCATGGCCGGCGGTCCGCGGGACGCTTTCGAACAATGCGCACCGCTGTTCGGGCTGTACGGCGCCAAAGTGTCGTGGTTCGGGGAAACGGGCGCCGGATCAGTGGTCAAAGCCTGCAACCAGATAGTGGTTGCCGCCACGGTGACCTCGCTCGCCGAGGCCATGGCCCTGGCGGCGGCCTCGGGCCTGGACCTGGCGGACGTGCAGGCCGTCCTTGCCGGCGGCCTGGCCAACTCGGAGGTGCTGGCCCAGAAGGGGCAGCGCTTCATCGACCAGGATTTCGACGGCGGCGGCTCGGCAAAGAACCAGCTGAAAGACCTCAACTTCATCGCCGAAACGGCCGGGAATTCCGGCCTGGAACTCCCGCTGGCCGGCTGCCTGCAGAGCGTCTTCGAGACGATGGTCGCGGCAGGCGACGGCGACCTGGACCACACCGGGGTCTACCGGACGATCCAGGCTTAGCGTTCCGCCTGCCGGGGAATGGTCAGGGCGCGGAGCGCGAACCCGAGTCCGTGCTCTGCCCGGTGGTTGGAACGAAGGTCCAGTCGAAGGACCCGTCGCCGTGGAGTGTCAGCCGCAGGAACCCGTGGGTGTCGCTGAACCGTTTGGCGATGTACTTCGGCTTGCTGGTGAACGGCCGCAGATCGATGCCGCCGGTGGATACCTGGAATGCCGTCATCCCGTCATCAACGCACTTGTCCGCATTGTTCACCGGGCAGGACCGTTCGTAGTTGTGCTGGGACCCGGACAAGGTGAGCCGGACCCGGTACTTCCACATCACATCGATCCACGGCTTCTGGTCGGCGGCCCGCCCGTGCTCCGCCGTGTCAGAGGTGTAGTAGGGCTCGTGGTACACGACGGCGAGGTGCTTGCCGTCGTCCTTGGCCGCGCCGAGGTCCTTGTCCAGCCACGTTGTTGCGGCCGCTGCCGCTCCCTTGTCGTACCGCCACAGTGCGGACGACAGGAAGGCGACGTGCCAGGTGCCAAAGTCCTTTGAGTACGGCTCCCCGTTCGAAATGAAGCCGCGCTCCTGGTTGATTGCGGACTTTTCCGGCGCCCCGGGGCACTGGCCGTTCATGAAGTTGTCCAGGTCTTCGTTGCGGCCAGGTTCCCAGTCGTGGTTGGGGGCGGACACCCAGTACAACTTGGGCAGGGCACCACCCCACAGCGGCGTCCAGTACTTTACATAGCCATCGCAGTTGCCGGTGTCGTATTGAAAGTCCCCCAGCCCCAGGAATGCGTCGATCCCGTTGGTTTCCACCAGCTTGGCGATCGCCGCGCCGTTCCGGCCTGACGGGCTGCCGGGGTCCACGTCACCGGCGGGGTTCATGTCCCCCACGGCGGCAAGGTGGACGTCCGGTACCGGGGATGGTGGGGGGTTTGGCGGGCTGGTGCATCCCGCCACTACGAGGGCCAGCAGGACGGCGACGGCGGCGGCGACGGCGACAAGCGGTGGGGCGGGGATCGGGGTACTACGGTGCGGCACGCGTACCGGAGTCCGTGCTCGAACCCGAGGTGGGAACGAAGTTCCAGTCAAAGGACCCGTCGTCGCGGAGGGTCAACCGCAGGAACCCGTGAGTGTCGCTGAACCGCTTCTCGATGTAGGACGGGCTGCTGGTAAACGGGCGCAACCCAATACCTCCCGTGGAAACCTGGAACGCGGTCATCCCGTCCGGCACGCACTGGTCGGCGTTGTTCACCGGGCAGGACCGTTCGTAGTTATGCTGCGACCCGGACAGGGTCAGGCGTACCCGGTGTTTCCACATCACGTCAATCCACGGCTTGTGATCGGCGGACCGACCATGTGCCTCCGTGTCCGAGGTGAAGTAGGGCTCATGGTAGGCGACGGCCAGGTGCTTTCCCTCGGCCTGGGCAGCCGTGAGGTCCTTGTCCAGCCACCCCGTCAACGCCCAGGCCTGCTCCGTGTCGTAGGTCCAGGGCGCGGAGGACAGGAATACAAAATGCCAGTTCCCAAAATCCTTCGAGTACGGTTGCCCGTTGGCGATGAATCCACGTTCCTTATTGATCGCGGCTTTCTCAGGAGCTCCAGGGCACTGGCCGTTCATGAAGTTGTCCAGGTCTTCGTTGCGGCCGGGCTTCCAGTCGTGGTTGGGGCTGGACACCCAATACAGCTTGGACTTGGTGCCGCCCCACAGGCGCGTCCAGTACTTCACGTAGTCATCGCAGTGCGCGGAGTCGTACTGGAAGTCCCCCAGCCCCAGGAACGCATCAATCTCGTTGTTCTCCACCAGCTCGGCAATCGCGGCACCGTTCCGGCCGGAGGGAGTTTCGGCAGCACCTGTCCTGACGCCGTTCATGTCCCCCACGGCAGCGATCCGAATCTCACCAGCGCGGGGCCCGGACGACGCCGGTGCCGGCTCTTGGGCGCACCCGGCGGTGGAGGCTGCAAGGAGGATGCCGGCAATTGCGGCCACACGCCGGAAGGGTCTGCGGCGAGGGAACGCTGCCTTCATCCGATACCCCCTTCAAGGAGCCTGGCCGACGCCCGGCCAGCGAAGAACAGCCCGGCCGATCGGTACCTCTGATGGTCCTAAGGGCCGGACGGACTGTCAAGGGCAGGATGGGCGGCGCGGCTCGCCACGATCCCCGTCCAAGGGCTATTCGGCGATGTCCTCAGCCCACAGGTCCGGCTTGTCGGCCTGGAATGAGCGCATCATGTCCACGCAGCGCTGATCATCCAGGACCACCACCTCAACCCCGCGTGACCGCAGAAGCTCCAGTTCGCCGTCGAACGTCTGTGCTTCCCCCACCACCACGCGGGGGATCTTGAACTGGATGATGGTCCCTGCACACATGGCGCACGGGGCCAGGGTGGTGTAGAGCGTGGTGTCCCGGTAGCTCTTTTGCCGGCCGGCGGCGCGGAGCGCTGACATTTCCCCGTGCGCAATCGGATCGGCGTTTTGGACCCGTTCGTTGTGTCCGCTGGCGAACACCATGCCGCCCCTGGCGATGGAAGCACCAATGGGGATGCCGCCCTCGGCCAGGCTCTTTTGGGCGGCCTGGTAGGCGGCTTCGAATGCGGGAAGATCGGTGCTGTCCAGGGCCGGCGTGACGAATTCAGGCTGCTCGTGGGTCATGGCGTCATTCTTGCATGGGCTGTTCCCCGTCTGTGGGTTCACGCTTCGCGCAGCAGACACGGACCCCGCCTTTGGCGAGGTCCGTGTCCACCGGATAACCAATCCTTACTGCGCGGCTCCGGCGATGAAGTAGCCGGAGATGTCGGCGAGGAGGTCGGCGGTGCCCGGCGAGTTGTTCTGAAGGGTGATCCTGCCGTTGGTCCCCACCGGGACCGTGACGGAGTTCGGGATGGTCTCTCCGGCGACGAAGTTCACGTTGGACGTCACCGGGATGGTGGTGCCGGAGGCGTAGGCGATGATGTGGCCGGCGGCCTGGGGCCGGGTCACGGTGAGGTTGAAGACGACGGCCGAGACGTTCGAGGGAACACCCGCGGCCCCCTCGGCCTGGAAGGACACCGCGGAGAACGCGCCCACCGGGGCGGTGGTACGGGTATCCAGGAGCCGGGCCGGGGCAACCGGCACGAACGCCCCCGGAACAGTAGCGGTTCCGGCGATGTAGTAGCCGGCGATGTCGGCGATGAGGTCGGCGGTGCCCGGTGAGTTGTTCTGAAGGGTGATCCTGCCGTTGGTCCCCACCGGGACGGTGACGGAGTTCGGGATGGTCTGCCCGGCGACGAAGTTCACGTTGGACGTCACCGGGATGGTGGTGCCGGAGGCGTAGGCGATGATGTGGCCGTTGGCCTGGGGCCGGGTCACGGTGAGGTTGAAGACGATGGCCGAGACATTCGAGGGGACCCCTGCAGTTCCCGCGGCCTGGAAGGATACCGAGGAGAACGCGCCCACCGGGGCGGTGTTACGGGTATCCAGGAGCCGGGTCGGGGCAACGGGCACGAACGTCCCTGGAACGGTCGGGCTCCCGGCGATGTAGTAGCCGGAGATGTCGGCGATGAGGTCGGCGGTGCCCGGTGAGTTGTTCTGAAGGGTGATCCTGCCGTTGGTCCCCACCGGGACGGTGACGGAGTTCGGGATGGTCTGCCCGGCGTTGAAGTTCACGTTGGACGTCACCGGGATGGTGGTGCCGGAGGCGTAGGCGATGATGTGGCCGTTGGCTTGGGGCCGGTCCACGGTGAGGTTGAAGACGATGGCCGAGACATTCGAGGGGACCCCTGCAGTTCCCGCGGCCTTGAAGGATACCGAGGAGAACGCGCCCACCGGGGCGGTGTTACGGGTATCCAGGAGCCGGGCCGGGGCAACCGGCACGAACGCCCCCGGAACGGTGGGCACAGGAGCAACACCGAGCGGCCTGTCGGCGAACCAGTAGCGTTTGGCGATGTGGTCGCTGGCCAGCACAACCAGGCCGGACTTGCTGGTGACGGGCTGCTTGCTGCTGGTGACGTTATTCATGTTGGGCGAGGCCGGGTCCTGGATGACGGGGGTACCGCGGCCGGATGCGAAGACCGGGTTGTCCATGGAGGCGGTTTTTTCGTAAATGCTGCCGGCTGCTCCGGAGAACGCGCAGCCGGTGGCGGATGTGGCTGGTGCTGTCTGGAACGCGTGCACCAGGTTGTTTTCAGGGTCCAGTACGATCTGCGGTCGCGTCGTGCAGTCGCCGGTGGTGGAAATCGTCGACTTTGTAAAGGCGCCCGTGCCTGGCTTGAAGACGAGCAACAGAAGTTGCGGAAGCGTGGGGTCGGAGGAGACGGTGTCCAGGCTGGTCTTGACCGCCGCGAAAACCCGCCCCGCGGAATCGGCTTGGAGCGCCTTGATGTTGAGGTGGTCATCGGCCTGTCCGTTGCCCTTGATGGCCGTTTGGACATTCCACGACGATGATGCTGTTGGAGCGGTTCCGTCTGTATGCGTTGCCCACCACACGGTTCCGGTGACTTGATCGCTCCACATCACCCCGATCTTCTTGGCCCCGTAGGCCACGACGGCTGAGATGTCATCCGGTGCCGGGTGCGGATTGGAAACCGGCAGGACGAAAGGCTTGGACCAGCTGGTTCCCGCCGCGTTGGTGTTGTTCACGTAGACGGTGTTGGTGTAACCGGAGGTCGCATTACCGCCCACTTGCGTCCAGGTGGCCCAGATGGCGCCTGTGCTGTCCTCATCGATCGTCATCGACTCGCTGCTGTTGTTGGTGATGACGGACGGGAACCCACTGTCCAGTGTGTATTTCCCCGCGGCATAGCTATACCGGTAAAGGTAGGCGGGCTGCCCGGACAAGGAGGGCTGGGGCGCCACTTCGGTGGACAGCGTGACAACGTGGGAGGCGATGTACAAATGGCTGCCGTCCCACAGCGTGTCCGACAGGGTGCTGGGACGGCTGTCATTGAGCAGCCCGGTATCCACCCACGTCTCAGTGCCACGGTCCAGCCGGTAGATATGCCAGCCGCTGCCGGACTTCCACATGTCCGCCCACCAGGCACCGTCATTCCACCACAGCTTGCTCTGCGGTTTGTCCGACGTCGGAGGATTTGCCACGGTGGAATAGCTGATACTCGGATGCCCGTAAGCGGTGTCAGCCACCGCAAGGCCCGAAGTAGCAAGGACACTCCCGGCCAGTACAGCAGCCAAGGCCAGTAACTGGGCCAACCATCTAACAGAACGCTTCATCGTCATCTCTCCCGGACTGATCGGATCATGCAACGCCGCACCCCTTGAGGCAGGGCATGGCACCAGCTCTCATCCGGTCACGCTCCGGGCTCAAACCCCCCAGCGCCAGTCAGCCATCAGCCGCGGCCGGTCAGCAGAGCCTATATTCCGGTCCAAAACCCGTCACCAGTAGCAGGTACTCGACTCTGAACAGCAGGTACCCCTGCTATCCAGCAGATTCCCGATTATGTACCTGCTGAGGCCGCTGATTTGGGTACCGCCCGGGTCCGGAGCCACGCCTGGGACGGCTGGGCTCCGCTTGGCTGGCCCGCGCGCGCAACGATCCCGTCTGCGGGCCAGCAGCGCCTGATGGAACGACGACGGCGTGACTACCTTCCGCCGTCGGCCTTGGTGAGAGTGAAGATCCCGTAGCGCATGGCACCGGTGCGGTAGGCGAGGATCAGGCGCGGGATGCTGAGGACGAAGACGCGGTTGCGGGCGCGAAGGGCCAGCCGGCGCATCTCGGGATCCACGAGCAGGGCCTTCACCAGCCGGCGAGCGCAGATCGGCCAGGTGCGGGCGACCCGGCGGCTGACATCCTCATAGCCGGTGACCTCAAAGCCGGCCGTCGTCGCCATCGCCTCGTACTCTTCGCGCGTGCCCATCGAGGGGAGGCGTCCCTCGCGGCAGATCGGCTCGAGCAGATGGCGGATTTTCCAACGGCCCGCATCGGTCTCGGCGAGCCACGCGCAGATGACGAACCGGCCGCCGGGCGCCAGCACGCGGTGCGCCTCGGCGAAGAACCTGGGCTTGTCCACCATGTGCTCGCTCGACTCGACGGCCCACGCGGCATCGGCCGAGGCGTCGGCCAGCCCGTTGGCGAGCCAGTCGCGGACTTCGATGTTCACCCCCGGTACGGGGTGCGCGGCGGCATAGTGGGCCTGCTCGGCGGACAGCGTGAAGCCGGTGACGCGGACCCCACGCGTCACCGCGAGCCGCCGTGCGGTGGAGCCATAGCCGCAGCCGATGTCCACGCACACCTCGCCCGGCATGAGTCCCAACCGGTCGCCCACCGTATCCACCAGCGCCTCGACCGCCTCGGCAGGTGTCTCGCGGCCCGTCGTCCACAGCCCGTGATGGACATGCTCGCCCCACACCCGGCGGTAGATGGGATCCAGTTCGTCGTAGTGATCCGCCACCGCCACGGCGTCCTGGGAGATATCGGGGACGATCACGCCCCGACCCTACAACGGCGCATCAGAGCGAAGGAAGGGTCAACAACCTGTTGCCCCGACCACCCTGCAGGCGTTCACCCTCCCGTGGGCCCAGTCAGTCCCGATGGCGCCTACGGAGTCGGTGGTGGATTCGATCTTGGTACGGATGTCCGAGTTGGTGCCGCCGGGGTTGGCGCTGCGGGCGAGCGCGGCAACAGCGGCGACAATCGGTGAGGCCATCGAGGTGCCGCTGCCAATGTCGTACCCCTGGGAACGGTTGTACTCCCGGGCGAGAACGAACTTGTGGTTGGGGAAGGTGGAGTAGACGCTGACCCCCGGCGCGGCAACATCCACCCACGCGCCATAGGTGGAGAACGACGCCTTCTTATCATTGTTGTCCGTTGCCCCCACAGCAATGACGTTCGGGTAGGCTCCCGGGTAATTCATGCTGGTGTTCCCACCATTGCCCGCTGCGGCAACGAGCACCACGCCCGCGTTCCAGGCGTTGTTCACCGCGGTTTCCAGGGTGGCTGACGCGCCCACCGCCAGGCTCATGTTGATGACCTGCGCGCCATTTTTGACGGCCCAGTTGATGCCGTTCGCAAGGCCTGAGCTGGACCCTGCCCCGGCGTCGCTGAGGATTTTTCCAGCAAGGATGCTGCATCCCGGGCATACGCCGGCCACGCCGATACCGTTGTTCGCAGTGGCAGCGACGATCCCGGCGACGTGGGTTCCGTGGCCGTAGTTGTCATCGTTGCTTCTGGACGTGGTGTAGTTGACCCGTGCCACCACCTTCGGGGTGATGTCGGGGTTGTCCAGGGCGACGCCGGAATCGAGGACAGCCACCTTGATCCCCGTGCCGGTGGTGACGGTCCAAGCTTCGACGGCGTCCACGTCGGCGTCCGTGGTGCCCGCGGGAACCGTCACCGTGCCGTCCGTGTTCGTGAACGACTGGCCTGTGTTTTGCAGGGCGTACTGCCGGGGAAAGTAGGTGTCGTCCGAGGCCGGAGTGACCACATAGTCCGGTTCGGCGTACTCCACGACAGGGTTCCGGCCCAGCGCTTCGACGAGCTGCAGCTCCTTCCCTGCCGGGACGGTAATCAGGTGCGCGCCGGTGCTGCCCACATCGGGCCCATCGGTAAGTCCGTGCGCGCGGAGGACACCCGCGGCCCCGGCACTCTCGCGGAACTTGACCAGGATCTGCCCCACCGTGATGGCCGGGCCGGGTGCGGCGTTGCCTGGGACCACCGCGCCCAGCAGGCTGCCAATGACCAGGAGAAGGGTGGCGAAGCTCGCCAGCACAAGCTTTTTCATGGGGTTATCTTCCGCGCCCACGGGCCGGGTGGATAGGGGGAAAGGCCCCTTGATATGTTTCCGGCAACCCCGGGCAGTGGTCAGAAGGAAGGGGACGGACAACGGCGGAACATGCGTCCCGCCGTCGGCCTTCCACCGCCCCCCACCAGTGCGTCGTTGACACGCTGGGGTAAAGGTTGTCGGGGGTGTCGCTTAGAGTAAAAGCCGACGACGTGACGCACCAAACACGGGACCCCAATGGACTTCTACTCCATCAATTCCCTGCGGGAGAACCATGCAGGCTGGTCACTGCTCCGTGCCCAGAATGCGCCGCTGGCACTGACGTTTTTCATGGCCGCGTTCACGGGTCCGAACCAGCGCAACCTGGGCCGGCAGGAGTTGATCGATGTCCTGGATGACGTGCTGTTCGGCCTCCGCGACAGCGAAGGCGAGGACAGGTTTCCCCGTCCCGCAGGCGAATACCTTGATGACTGGGCGGCCGACGACCGCCAATGGCTGAGGAAGTACTACGTCCCCGGCGAGGACGAACCCCATTACGATCTCACGGCGGCTGCGGAGGACGTGGTCCGCTGGGTGGAGAACCTGCGCGGGCGGGACTTCGTCGCAACCCAATCCAGGCTCACCAGCATCTTCGCGGTCCTAAAACAGCTGGTGCAGCAGTCCGAGACGGACCCGGAGGTGCGGCTCGCAGAGCTGCAGCGCCAGCGGGACGGGATCGACGCCGAGATGCAACGGATCCGCGATGGCAACATCCGAGTTATGACCGGCCCGGAAGCATTGGACCACTTCCAGCAGCTCACGGCCCTGGCAAAGGACCTGCTTTCCGACTTCCGTGAGGTGGAGCAGAACTTCAGGAAACTGGACCGCCAGGTCCGCGAACAGATCGCCACGTGGGACGGCACGCAGGGTGAACTGCTGGAGTCGATTTTCGACAACCAGCAGGACATCAGCAGTTCCCTCCAGGGCCGCACGTTCCAGGGGTTCTGGGACTACCTGATGTCGCCCCAGCTCCGCACCGAGCTGCAGGACCTGCTTCAGCGCGCCACCCGGATCGAAGCCCTGGCCAACGCGGACAGCCTGAACGCGCTGGCAAACCTCCACCAGGACTGGCTTCCCGCCGTTGAACAGACCCAGGCCACCGTCCGGCAGCTTTCCCAACAGATGCGCAGGCTCCTGGACGACAAGGTGTTCCTGGAGAACAAACGCATCATGCAGCTGATCCGCCGCATCGAGTCCGGTGCGCTGGGCACCCGGGAGGCGCCGCCGTCGGGCGCCTTTATGGAGGTTGACGCGCCCTCCGTGGACGTGGTGCTGCCCTTCGAACGGCCCCTCTATGAGCCCAGCCGTAAGGTGCTGGTGGACGACGCCGTGGAAACGGCCGACGACGCCGACGTGGACGCATCGGCCCTGTTCGGCCAGTTCTTCGTGGACAAGGAACGCCTGCGGGCTAACATCGATGCCATCCTGGCCGAGGCGGAGCAAACCACCCTCGCCGAAATCACGGCAGCGTACCCTCTTTCCCAGGGCCTGGCGGAAGTGGTGGCGTACTACCAGCTGGCCACCGAATCGGACTGGGCCACCATCAACCCTGAGCAGTCCCAGCAGCTGTCCTGGCAGCTGCCGGACGGTTCCATCCGCGAAGCCACCATCGAACAGATCATCTTCGGAAGGCCGGCATGAAAACCCCAGCCACAGCTGAAACCCGCACGCCCGAGGAGCTTCCCGCCGTCGTCACCCGGCTGTTCAAGGGCGTGCTGTACGCGGAAAACGATGAGAAGCTGTGGCAGTCCCTGCTCGGGCTGACCTCACACGTGCGGGACTACGTCTCGGTGCTGGGCCTGGACCTCGTCCTGGACGAATCCGAGGGCTACGCGTTCCTGCGGTCCAAGGATGATCCGGACGGCACGCTCCCCCGGCTCATCGCCCGCCGCACCCTGACCTTCAATGTCAGCCTGCTGCTGGCGCTGCTCCGCCGGCGCATGATGGAGTTTGACATCAACAGCAGCGAGGTCCGGCTCATCATGAGCGAGCAGGAAATCGCGGACATGGTCTCGGTGTTCCTGCCCGAATCCAGCAACGAGGCCCGGGTCCTGGACCGGCTGGGGGCTGACATCAAGAAAGTGGTGGAGCTCGGCTTCCTGCGCAAGCTCAGGGGGCAGACGGACACGTACGAGGTGGCCCGGATCCTGAAGGCGTATGTGGATGCGCAGTGGCTGGAAGAGTTCGACGCACGGCTGGATGACTACCGCCGGACGCTCGCCGGTGAACCGCCCGCCTCTCCCGAGCAGGCCAGGGCAACCGACGCCGCACGCACAATTGGGGAGGACCAGTGACCGCGGATTTGGGCACGGACTTGCAGGAGAGCCTGTTCAGTCTGGATGAAACAGCTGCCGACGGCGGGACTCCCCCGGGCTTCCGGCTGCACCGCCTGGAGCTGCTCAACTGGGGCACCTTCCACCAGGGGGTGCGCACGTTCCGGCTGGACGGGGCCAACAGCCTGCTCACCGGCGACATCGGTTCGGGGAAGTCCACGGTGGTGGATGCGATCACCACGTTGCTGCTTCCGGCGCACAAAATCGAGTACAACAAGGCCGCGGGGGCGCAGAAGAAGGAACGCTCCCTGATGTCGTACGTCCGGGGCTTCCACAAGAGTGCCCGGAGCGCCGGTGGAGAGTACTCCAAGCCGGTACCTTTGCGCGCCACCGGCCAGCTGACTGTGGTGCTGGGCGTTTTCCACAACGCCGTGCTCGGCAAGTGGGTCACGCTGGGCATCACGTTGTGGGCTACCCAGGAGGCGGGGCAGCCCAACCGGTTCTACTCGCTCGCGGAAGCGGACCAGACGATTGCAGCGGACTTCAGCAATTTTGGCCAGGACCCTCTGAAGCTAAAGAAGAAGCTGCGTGCGGCCGGCGTATCGGTTCACGACGCCTTCGAACCGTACTCCGCAGCTTTCAAGCGCCAGTTCGGGATCAGCGGTAACCAGGCCATGGAGCTGTTCCACCGCACGGTGTCCATGAAGCAGGTGGAGAACATCACCTCGTTCGTCCGCGGCAACATGCTGGAGGAGGACGACGTCGCCGTCCGGATCACTAACCTGATCCACCACTTCGACGACCTGAAGAAAGCCCACGACGCCGTCCTCCGGGCCAAGGACCAGATCGCCCTGCTGACACCCATCAAGGAAGGCGCCGCCCTCCATGCCGGGCTGACCGCCGACGACGAGCGGGCCCGGAAACAGCGTGACCAGCTGCATCCGTGGTTCACGGACCGGAAACTGCAGCTGAGCCTGGAGCACCAGGCCGAGCTGGAGCGCACCGGCGTGCGGCTGCAGGAGGACTGGACTCGGCTGAACGGCGAAGTCAAGCAGCTGCGCCGGGACCTGGCCGGAGTGGATGAGGACATCCGCACCAACGGCGGCGGACGTCTCGCAGCAATCGACGCCGAACTTGCTGCTTTGGCCGCCAAGTCCGCCGAGCAGCGGCAGCGGTTCGAGGCCTACTCGGATGCAGCCGCGGAGCTTGGCCTGCAGGCCCCGGAGGACCGTGTCCTGTTCGACGCAAACCGGGCGGGGCTCGCCGGGGTGGAACAGGACCTGACCGTCCAATCCGAGGCGCTGCACGAAGAGCGCACCACGCTGTCCATCCAGCAGGCAGGGCTCAATACCAGGTCCGGGGAGATCAAAGCCGAGCTCACCAGCCTGCAGGCCCGCCGCAACCTGATCCCCCTACCCCAGCTGGACATCCGCCGTCGGCTCTGCGAAGGCACCGGGATCACGGACAGCGACCTGCCGTTCGTGGGCGAGCTGCTCAAGGTCCGCGAGGGCGAAGCCGCGTGGGAGGGCGCCGCGGAACGGACCCTCCACGGGTTCGCCCTCTCGCTCCTGGTCCCCGCGGAGCACTACGCCGCGGTCAGCAGCTGGGTGGACGCAAACAACCTGCGGGGCCGGCTGGTGTACCTGAGAATCGGGGAGTCCTACGCGCCCGGGGCCGCCGAGCCGGGCACGCTGGCGGCGAAGATCGCCATCAAGCAGGGCACCCCGTTCAGGGACTTCCTGCAGGACGAGCTCAGCAGCCGGTTCGATTACTTCTGCTGCGAGAACCTGGCTGATTTCCGCCGCTACCCGAAGGCGCTGACACCCAACGGCCAACTCAAAGGCGGGCGGGGCCGGCATGAGAAGGACGACCGCAAGGACCTGGCCGACCGGCGCAACTACGTGCTGGGATGGGACAACCACGACAAGGTTGCCGGGTTCCGCGCCGACCTGGACGAGGTACAGGGCACGCTGAAGGTCGTGGCCGGGCAGCTGGAGCGCGTCAACATCAAGCTGGGGTCGCTGGGCCGGCACAACCAGCAGCTCGGCACCGTCCGTTCCGTCACGGAGTTCGGCGAGATCAGCTGGCAGGTTACGGCCCGCAGTATCGAGGACCTGAAGGCGGAGAAGCGGGCCTTGGAAACCGCCAGCGACGTCCTGCAGCAGCTCATGGCCAAACAGTCCCAGCTGGCGCAGGAGCTGGAGCGGCTGGAGGAGAAAGCCGGGAAGCTGCAACAGCGGCTGGGCGCCAATGAGAAGGATGCCCGGGACATCGCCGAGGCAATTGAGGAGTGCCGGGCCATCCTGGTTGACACGCCGGTGACTGACGACGCGGGGGTGCTGGCCGACGTCGGACGCCTCACCGACGCAGCACTCGGGGACAAACCGCTCACGTACAAGAACACTGCCGCCCTGGAAAGCACTGTGCGGAACGGGTTGACGGACACCATCGACGCGTTGTCCAAGAGGATCGCCCGTGCAGCGGAGAGCACCGTCACCAAGATGGCGGATTTCCGCAACAAGTACACGAACGAAACCACCGACGTCGACGCCTCGCTGGAAGCCGCGGCAGACTACAACCGGCTGCTGGAGCAGCTGATAGGCAATGACCTGCCCCGGTTCGAGAACCAGTTCAAGGACCTGCTGAACCAGAACACCATCCGCGAGGTGGTGGCGTTCAATGCGTTCCTGGACAGCCGGCGGCAGAACATCATTGACCGGATCGGCGAGATCAACCAGTCCCTGGCCGGTATTCCGTACAACACGGGCCGGCACATCCAGCTGGAGCACCAGGCCACGGCGGACCAGGACGTGCGCGAGTTCGGCAGCGACCTGCGGGCGTGCTCTGAGGGGACCATCGGCGGGACGGACCAATACTCCGAGCAGAAATATCTGCAGGTGGAGCGGCTGATCGACAGGTTCCGGGGCCGGGAAGGACTGACGGACCTCGACCGGAAATGGACGGCGAAGGTGACCGACGTGCGGAACTGGTTCACGTTCTCGGCGTCGGAGAAGTGGACGGAGACCGGCGAGGAATACGAGCACTTCACGGATTCTGGCGGCAAGTCCGGCGGCCAGAAGGAGAAGCTGGCATACACCATCCTTGCGGCGGCCCTGGCGTTCCAGTTCGGGCTGGGGTCCGGCAAGGGAGCGGGCAGGAACGCCGGCAACGGCAGGAGCTTCCGGTTCGTGGTGATTGACGAGGCGTTCGGCCGCGGCTCGGACGAGTCCGCCCGCTATGGGTTGGAGCTGTTCCAGCGGATGAAGCTGCAGCTGCTGATCGTCACTCCCCTGCAGAAGATCCACGTCATCGAGCCGTTCGTCTCGCACGTGGGCTTCGTGGCGAACATCAACGGTGACGATTCCCAGCTGCGCAACATGACCATCCAGGAGTACCGCGAGGAGAAGGACCGGCGTGGCCACTAAGGCGTGGACCACGCTGGCGGACCTGAGGGCGCTGTCGCTGAAGGCGTGGAGCAGCGGTTCGCTCCTCCGGGAGCTGCTGGAGCCCAGCGGATTTTACCCGCGCCGTCGTCCGTTGAAGCGTCCGACGGCGGCAGAACTGCTCAGCGATTACGCGGCGGTCCGTGCGTGGGCAGGTGAGCTTTTTTCCGGGGCAGGTGCCTACTCATTGGAAACGGTAGAGACCGGACGGCGGACTGTGGGGACCAATTCCCTTCCCGCCGCCGCTGTATTTGCCACGGTTGAGGACGAGATCGGCTTTATTGGTAAGGCGCGGGAGGCCGGCGACTTCCGGTCCCTGACCGAGGGCCTGGCCGGACTGGATCCCCAGCTGGTGGACTGGGCAGCGAGGCGGCCGATGAAGCTCCTCGAACTTGGCCCGGCGGCCGTTACTGCGGCGCGCGTAGCGTTGTGGCTGCGGGACAACCCGGCGCCGGCCATCTTCGTCCGCCAGTTGGGCCTGCCCGGGGTGCACACGAAGTTCATCGAGCGGCACCGGCAGGTTGTTGACCAAATGCTGGCCACCGTCGAGCCTTCTTCCCGCGACTTGGAAATGTCCGCGGGTGCCGGCGAGCTGGAGTCCTCGAATCATGATGCGGGGCTCGAAGACAGCGCAGGAAGGACGCCTGCGGCGAGATTCGCCCGCCGGCACGGGTTCCTGCACCCTCCGGAGCTCGTGAGGTTTCGGCTGTTGGATCCTGACATTGACCAGTTTGGTGGGGCACGGGACATCACCTTGACTGCCGAAGCGTTCCGCGGGTTGCGGCTGCCGGTGGATACCGTCATCGCAACGGAGAATCAGGTCAATTTCCTGGCGCTTCCCGACCGTCCAGGGACGCTGGCACTTTTTGGGGGCGGGTATGGATTCTCTTCCCTGCGGGACGCCGCCTGGCTCCGTGACTGCCGGGTCCTCTACTGGGGCGACATTGACACCCACGGCTTCCGGATCCTCGACCAGCTCCGCGCCGCCCATCCGCACGTGGAGAGTGTACTGATGGATGAGAGAACCCTGCTTGCACACAGGGATGCTTGGGGTAAGGAAGGATCGCCCTCGCGGGCGGCGCTTGCGAGGCTGACGGCGGCAGAAGCGGCGCTGTACGAATCACTGAGGAACAGCACCTATGGCTCGAATGTTCGCCTGGAGCAGGAACTGATCAACTGGTGGTGGGCGCTCCGAGAACTGGGGGCTTGAGTCCTGCTCGCCGGCAGCAGGATTGGCTGGGAAGGACAACACATTCGTGGCATCTCCGTGGCCATTACGCACCGCGACCAACACCACTTGTCCAACAAACGAGTGCTACTGGTAGAAGAAACAAGTACAACTTGTCTTAGGCTGGAATCCCCCGAGAAACCAACCGAAGAGCGAGGCAAAACGTGCACCAGGACGCCGCCCGGTTCCTGTCCCAGCCGGTGGCGGCCCATCCCGGCTCGCCGCTGCGTGTGGCGGTGTACTCGCGCATCGCCGAGGCCATCCGCAACGGCCTCCTCACCCCTGGCTCCATGATCCCCACCGAAACGGAACTCGGCGCGGACATGAAGGTCAGCCGCACGGTGGTCCGCGAAGCCCTCATGCTCCTGGAGGAGGACGGCCTGATCAGGGCGCGGCGCGGCGTCGGACGCTTCGTCTCGGACACGCTCCCCCGCATCGGCATCGAACGCATCCGCCCCTTCGAGGAAGTCCTCGCCGGCCCCGGGCAGACCCTGGAGGTCAAGCGCACCCAGGCCATCCGCCAGGCCGCGTCCGAGTTCGTCGCCCCCGGCATCGGCGTGGAGCCTGGCACGGAATGCTGGCTCTGGGAGTCGGTCCTGATCCGCGACGGCGAGGCGATCGCCCACCTGCAGGAGAACGTCACCGCCCAGCCGGTCAGCTTCGACAAGAGCGCCCCGGCGCCCCTGGAAATAGCGGACGACGGCGGCGCCACCTTGCTTGCCACGCTCAACACCCTGCTGGGCCGGCTGGCCGGGCCGGGTGAGTGCCAAATCAGCCTCAGCCAGGTGGGCCCCAGCCGCGCGAAGCTGCTGGACCTCCGCGCGTCGGACCCGGTGCTGGTGTTGACGCAGTACGTGCGGCACGCCAACCGGCCCTTCTACCTGGCCAAGTGCTTGGTGTCCGCGCGCGCCGGGCACCTGTCCGTGATGCAGCAGTTCCAGTCCTGAGGATCTTCCCTTTACGAAGCACTCCGCAACGGCACGTTCGGGCCCGCCGTCCGCCTTGAACAGGGACTGCTCAGCTGGGACTGGGCGTTGGAACGCCTCAGCCGTACCGCTGAGGTCCACCGATGAGTAGCCAATGATGAGCCGCGATCAGCGTGCCAGCCCGAGGAAGACCGCGAGCGACTGCTCGACAGCGACCATCGTTTCGGAATCAATCCGACCGATTCGCTGCCCCACGTTGGATCGGCGCACGGTGGTGAGCTTGTCGACCATGATCTGGCTGGCCCGCTCCAGGCCGTTCAACTGGCCGGGTTCCACCGTGAGCCTCAGCAAGGGAGCGTCCGTGAGGTGCGACGTCAGTGGAAGAAGAGTGACGGACTCTGATTCCGCGAAAAGGTCGTCCTGGATAATGAGCGCGGGACGCGGCTTTTGGGCATAGGTTCCGCCAGAGACGGTCCACAGCTCTCCGCGGTTCACTCCGGCCAATCTTCGGAGATCTGTTCAACAAAATCCTGATCGTCCGTTACACGGTCGGAGGCGGCGACAGCGCGGGCCTGGCGTTCTGCCTCACGCTTGAACTCGTCTGTGCGCGCATCCGGTACCCACATTTGAATCTGGCGAAACCCGCGCTCACGCATGGCTATCCGGTGCCTCGCTACACGGTCCCTAACGCTCATGGCATCAACGTTACATGTAACGCCCTGCCCTGTCAGCGGTCTGGGCAAGACAGGTCATGCGGTGAGCGGGGATTTGTGTACGGGCCGCCAAAGGTGAGCGCGCGTTTGAGCGATGACCGCCGGAAGGTGAGCGGGCGTCTAGATCAGCTCGGGCACCGGGGAGAGCTTGAGCAGCGTGTCCACCAGATGCGGGGCGAAGTCCTCCTCGAGCGAGAGGATTACGCGACAGCGGGCGCCCTTCACCTCCGGGTACCCCGCGTACAGCCCGCGCATGTCGCACACGGTCTGCCCGCGGCCGGGCCCGTCGGAGGTGTCGACGACGGCACGCACCACGGGTGCCAGCGCAGGCTTGACAGCGCCAACAGCGAGCGCCGCCGCCAGCGGATCGTGCATGGCGGAGCAGGGCCGGCCGTAGATGCCCTCGTAGAACCGGAAGTAGTAGCCCAGCATCTCCCCCAGCGCCCGCGGCACAGCCCCCGCAGAAGAAAGAAGAACCTGCCGGTGCGACTCCTCCAGCACCGACGCCATGGTCACGTCCAGCGGCACCAGGGTCACGTCCCAGTCGGCGGCCAGCACCAGGTCGGCGGCCTCGGGGTCGTGCCAGAAGTTAGCCTCGGCCACGGGCGTGATATTCCCCGGCGCCAGCGCGGCCCCACCCATGATGGTCACGGACTCCACCAAGGAGGGCAGCAAGGGATCCAGTTCCAGAGCCTGGGCGATGTTGGTCAGCGGCCCGATCGCCACCACGCGCAACTCCTCCGGGTACTCCCGCGCCAGCCGCACCAGCATCTCCGCCGCGGACTCGGCAGCCAGCGAAGCTCCGGAAGCAGGCAGCTCAACCTCGCCTACTCCGTTGGACCCGTGAACCCACGGCGCCCCGCCATGGAAGGACGCGGCCAGCGGATCGTGAGCGCCCAGCGCCACCGGAATATCGGCGGCGCCGGCAAGCGCCAGCAGGTCCAGAGTATTCCGCGCCCCAACCGCGGCACTGACGTTCCCGCTGACCGTCCCGATGCCCACCACGGAGGCAAGCGGAGAGGCGAGCAGGTAGGCCAGGGCGAGGGCGTCGTCGATGCCGGTGTCGCAGTCCAGGTAAACGGGGGCAGTCACAATAGGTTCCTTCAAGTCAGGTAGAGGGGTTAGACCGTCTCGCCCTTGGGGGCGGCGACGAAGAGGCTGACGATGAACGCGGCGGCGGTGATGCCCACCGAGATCCAGAGCGCGGTGGCGTAGCCCGCAGAAGTACCGAAGGCGGCGAACGGCGCCACGAGCACGACGCCGAGGCTCGCCCCGATCCCGAACGACGCACCGTTGATGCCGGGCAGCGCCGCCGGGGCCTCCTTGGGTGAAAGCAGCACCGAGAGGCCGTTGATCGCGGTCAGGAAGAAGCCGTTGTACAAGATGCCCAGGCAGGCAACGGCAATCAACACAGCAACAGGCGAAGTGGAAAACACAGCGGCCACCACGACACACACCAGGCTCAGCGAGGTCCCGAGCCGCAAGATGCCGATCCACCCGCGCCGGCCCGCCAGCCACCCGGCCAAAGGCGCGGCGAAGACGCCGATCAGCGCGGCGGGGGTGAGGAACAGCAAGGCCGAGATGGAGGCGGAAAGCCCGAAGCCGCCGTCGTGATCCTGGCTTAGCAGCACCACGGTGAAGTTGATGACCGCGAAGATGCCGGCCAGGGTGAGGACGGTGGTGGCGATGACCGGCCACACCTGGCGGGAGCGCAGGTGGTGCACGGCGATGAGCGGGTGGCTGCGGCGCTTCTCGATGAACCAGAATCCCGCAAAGGCCAAAACAGTGCCGGCCAGCAGGGCCAGAGCGGTGGGTGACGTCCAGCCGGCGACCGACCCGTCGGACACGAAGTACGTCAGGAACACCAGGAACAGCGAGAGCGAGCCGGCGCCCCACCAGTCCATGGCGCCGCGCACCCCAACAGGCCGCCCGGCGGGCACCAGACGAAAGATGCACAGAGCGGCGATGGCGGTGAGGACCAGCACGACGACGAAGATGGACCGGAAGCCGAGTGTCTCGGCCATGAGCCCGCCCGCGTAGCCGTCCACGCCGCCCACTCCCCCGTTGATGGCGGCGATGATGCCCACGGAGGTGCCGAAGACCTTGGCCTGCAGGTTCTCGCTGAGCACGATGTAGGCGAGCGCGAACACGGCGCTGGAGACGCCCTGCAGGAACCGGCCGGTGACGAGCAGCGGCAGGGTGGGCGCGGCGATGCAGAGGATGGTGCCGGCGCCCATGATGCCCAGGACCAGCAGCAGCGAGGCGCGGCGGCCGATGAAGTCGCTCCACCGGCCGATCACGGGCCCGGCGATGGCGCCGGCCAGGAAGAACATGGACTGGACGGGGGCGGCGCTGTCCGCGCTTTCGCCGAAGCTCGCGGCGATCTGCGGCAGCGCTGGGGTGACCATGCTGGCGTTCAGCTGGAAGGACAGCACGCCCAGCAGCAGGGTGGAGATCAGCAGGGCGGCGCGGCGGCCGGAGAGCCTGGTGGCGTCGTCGTCGGGGATGACGACGGCGGCGCCTCCTTGGGCGGGAGGCGCGGCTGCGGCGGGGGTCGGGGTGTTCACATCAAACTCCTTTGTTCGAGCAGAAGGGGATCGTCTTTCGCGACGATTCGAGTTGTTATACAACCATGTATGACTCACAAGTACAACCGTGCGCTACACTTTTTCGAAAGCCCGGCCGCTTCCGGCCCTCCCCCTTCAGAGAGTCATTCCATGAACACCACACGTCCTGCCGTCACCGTGGTCGGCAGCATCAATTTGGACCTGATCGCCACCGCAGAGCGGCTCCCGACGGCGGGCGAAACCATCGGCGGCGCCGTCCTCTCCGAGCAGCCCGGCGGCAAGGGCGCCAACCAGGCCGCGGCCGCAGCCCGGCTCGGCGGCAGTGCCCGGATGGTCGGCGCCGTGGGCCAGGACGCGTCCGGGCAGAGGATGCTGGACGCCCTGGCCGCCGCCGGCGTGGACACCTCCGACGTTGCCGTCCTGCCGGAGCCGACCGGAACGGCGCTGATCGTGGTTGACCGCGACGGCGAGAACCAGATCGTGGTGTGCCCGGGCGCCAACTCGCACCTGTCGCTGGACGGCGCGGAGTTTCACCCGGAGGAGTCGGTGCTGTGCCAGCTCGAAGTGGGTCTGGACGTGGTGCTGGAGGCGGCCCGGAAGGCACCGGGCTTCTTTGTGCTGAACGCGGCGCCGGCCATGGACCTGCCGGTGGAGCTGCTGGACCACTGCGACCTGGTGGTCGTCAACGAGAGCGAGTACGCCCTGATCCCCGCGCTTGCGGAGGCGAAGCTGGTGGCGGTGACGTACGGCAAGGACGGCTCGGCGATGTTCGAGCATGGCCGGAAGGTGGCCGAGGTGCCCTCTGTTGCGGTGTCGGTGGCGAACACGGTGGGCGCCGGCGACGCGTTCTGCGCCGCCCTGGTTCTGGCGCTGCGGAGCGGGCTGGACTACACGCGGGCACTGGCCGTGGCCAATGCTGTGGGTGCTGATGCCGTGCGTGACCCGTCGTCGCAGCCGGATTTGGCACAGCTGGGCCACTACGTGGAGCGGACGGCTTCTGCTTCGGGCGCTTCCTCGTGACTGTTCTGTTCCGGCGGGCTGTGCGGGCGGACTTTCCGGAGGTTCGGCGCATCACCCGCGACGCTTATCTCCGGGCCGGGCACTTTGCCGCCGACCATCCGTCCATGATCGTGTTGGAGGACGTGGAGCACCGCGCCGAGCATGCCCAGGTGTGGGTGGCGGAGGCCGCGGGGAAGGTAGCGGCGGCGGTGACGCTGACGTTCGCGGGCCAGCCATACAGCGAGATCGCGCGGGACGGGGAGCTGGAGTTCCGGATGCTGGCGGTGGACCCCGCGCACCAGGGCGGTGGTGTGGGCAGGACCGTGGTGCGGGAGATCGTCGAGCACGCCGGTCAGCTGCCGGGTATCGAGGCGATCAGCATCACCAGCGCCACGTTCATGGAACGCGCCCACGCCCTGTATGAGTCGCTGGGCTTTCGCCGGGTGCCCGAGCGGGACTGGTACGTGCCGGGAGAGGATGTGCTGCTGTGGGTGTTCAGGTTGGAGCTATAGCGGGCGGTTGAGATTATCCACCCCCTCGCCTCCGTGGAGGAGCTTTCGGCCAAGTTCGAGGGGACGGCGTCCACCATCCGCCGGGACCTGGCGCTGCTGAACTCGCCGGGCCGCTGGCCAGGACGTATGGCGGCGATGACGCTGGGCGCGCACCCGGAGGCGTCGCTGCGGCAGCGCACAGGCGAGGCGTTCGAGCAGAAGCATGCGATCGCCAGGTGGGCGGCGTCGGTGGTCCCGCCCGGGGAGAACATCCTGCTCGGCCCCGGCTCCACTGTGGGTGCCCTGGCGCACGAGCTGCGCGGGTTCGGTCAGCTTGCGGTGACGACTCCTAGTCTGAATACTTGCAGGAGTTGGTCGATTCTGAGGGCATCGACGTGGTCTGCCTGGGCGGCTGGTGAGGCGGCGCTGGAGCGGATGAGCTTCGACCGGGTGTTCCTGGGTGCCGACGCAGTTACTGCCGACGACGGCATCTGCGAGGCCGACCACGCCCAGACCCGGCTCAAGGAGCTCATGGCCAGGCGGCGGTCCGTTTACGTTCTGGCTGACTCCTCCAAGCTCGGGCTGCGGCCCTTCCACGCGTGGGCGCGGCTTGCGTTGCCCTGGACCTTGGTGACGGACGACGGCGCCGACCCAGCCCAGGTGCAGAAGTTCCGGGACGCCGGGGTGCAGGTTGAGGTGGCAAATGTTGGCGACTGAGGAAAGATCCAATATGAAGGAACATCCTCACGACTTCATAAACCCGGCAGCGCTAGCGCTTGCAGTTGTGGCCATCCTCGCGCATTGTAAGTAAGCTGGCAGCCGGCGCCCGCCTGGAAGAGCGAGTCCTCGGCATCCACCTGGATGCCACGGACCGGCACGGACTCGGCGGCCTCAATGGATTCAATCGCTGTAGTCGTTCGTTTGGACGGATTGACCCGGTCCTGTTTGCGTGGAAGGCGAAAGCATTCGGCGACGTGGCGAGGAATGAAGTGGATCCTCCAGGTTCCGCCGTCCCTGGACAGTTTGTGGGGGGCGAAGGTCCTCATTGGTTGCTCGCCCAGTGACCGCAGGAGTCTCACGGCATCGTTGACGAGCCGTTCACGCCCGCAAAAGCCAACCCCGCTCCGGCTCGCCCAACCGTCCGAGTCAAGCAGGCCCTGCAAAAGGGCAGTCCGCTGCGTGACAGACCCCTCCAGGTACTCCTCGGGGATGTGCTTGTTGCGAAAGCATGACAGCCTTCGCAGCGCCCGCGCGTCGGCTCCGCCCATATCAGCACCGAAGCCGATCTTGGATGAGAACGACATACGAGTGCAGTTACCCTTTTTGGCTCCGACCGGGTGTACTTCGACCCCGATGGCATCCATGCTGGCCATGAAAGCGTCAAAGTCTTCATCGCCGACCGTGATGTTGCATGCGCCCGTGCTCCCGTCACCCAGCCAGTAGCCGAGCAGGTAGGGCTCTACGGGAAGATCGCGGTCCGGTGCCTGCTGCGGGCCGGGGGTTGGAATACTCCAACGCTTCGCAGTGTGCTCATACATCTGGCGCGTTGACCACACGCGATTGTATGCTGCCGGCCAGCCCGTCGGCCGCGCCTGCCACATTTGGTCCTCTGAGGCCACGACCGACGTCCCGTCCCGGAAGGTGAGACGGAAGCAGTTTTGATCGGTCTGGACGGGGAAGGCTTCGACAACGGTTAGTGGCTCTCCCGTGGTGCCGTAGATTTTGTCGCCGACCTGGAGCTTACCCATAGTAGTCCAGCCGTTTGGGGTAGGGACCGGCGTGTCCAGGGCTAGGGCTGCAGTGGCTTCGAAAATGACACGCGCACCCCCTACGGACCGGAACTTTGCACTCTTGGCGCGTAGCTTTCCTTCTCGTTCTTCTGCCGTATCAACCTCTCGTAAGAGAGTGAAAAGTGGAACGCTCTGTGCTTCCAGCCTTCTGTCCATGCCCAGCCAACTCCTTCTTGGTATGTGTGGAAGCATAAAGACCAGCTCTGACACTGGCCCTCATAAGGGTTAACTCTTTGCGGCAACCATGCCTTATCACTGGATGGCAGCATCAGCCTGTACCCAAAAGCCCAAGAAGGGGCGACCTCCGGTGGCGGTAAAAAACATCGGGGCGAATGGCGGAACGAGCAGCCCGGCGGCGAGGTGGGTAACAGCGGCCTCGGCACGGCTGGTGCAACGCACTGACGGGCCATGGCCTTGCCATGATGAGCCTCGGCAGCGGATGGAGGCGCCTGGCCAATTCCCGGGCGGACCCCGCCCGGGTGCAGAAGTTCGGCGACGCCGAGGAACAGGTCGAGGTGGCTTCGGTTCCAGTAATGCCCGCAGCGGTGGAATGCCCTCGGGGGTTCTGGGCTTGGTCGCTAAGGCGTGCGCTATGGCTGCTTCTCCCTCGGCCGCGTCGGGCGGATCTTCGACAGTTACCGGCGAGAGGTGACCGCGTACCCTGCCGGCGGGTTGTACGACCGCTACGGCGGCGGCCAGTCCTTCAAAGATGTCGACTCCATGCAGCTCGGCGATGACTTCATGGAGGCGATCACCAGGGCCGTCGGCTCCTGCGACGTGGTGCTGGTGCTGTTCGGCAACGAGTGGACCACCATCGCTGATGACGGCGGCCGGTGCCGGCTCGATAACCCTGACGACTTTGTAAGCCTGGAGGCCCAGGTGGCCCTGACCCGCAAAGAGCAGGTCATCCCAATCTTGGTGGATGGCGCGCGGATGCCACGCGCGGATGAGCTGCGGGAGAGCATGGCGAAGCTGGGGCGCCGGCAGGTCCTGGAGTTCAGCCTCGCCACGCTTTTCGTTTGAGACCGCCGGCTGTACAAAGTGCTGGACGGGACCCTCGCCGAGATGCGGAGGAATCAAGACATCGGGAAGAACAGGAGAACGCAGAGGAGCAGACGCCAACGGCGGTCGCAACGGGACCGGGCGACACCCTACGTGTGAGCGGGAGACGCTGTCCCGGATACGGGGGCGGTTTCCCGCTGCGCGCTCATCCTGGGCGGGAGAGCCGACGTCGTTCTTCTGCTCCTGTTTATCGCCCTCGTAGTCACCAACTTCCAGAAGCCCTCACCCAGCGCCAACCATGCCGACGGGCAGGCACCGGTCCAGGCCGGGGGCGGCGGCATCGACGTCGACAGTTCCCCCGTGACGAGAGAAAGGGATCCGCCTGACCGGGCTGCAAGTCACAAGCCGTCGCAATCCCGGCACTCCCCGGCTGGGAGACACAGTCACTGTGAGCTATGCGCTGACGAACACCACTACCAGACAGTGCAACCGGATTACAGTTCGTGGGAGTGCGGGATGCCCGTAAACGCCAGAGTTTTGTTCCCGCAGACTTCACGCCAGCGCCTGTCCTCCGTGCACGAGACCCGCGGAGGCGAAACAAGAAGCAACTGTTATGGGCATACGTGTCAGTTGGGCTTAGGTGTGTTCATGACGAGAGCATTTACAGCCAAACTGGGGTAGTTTGGCACGAGCTTCGAGTCCGTCGCAAAGCGGAGACTGCCGGGGATAACGTGGCCTTCGCCTAAGTCCATTCCGTCGTATTGTTGGACTGCAAAGACCTGGACCTGCTCACCACGATAGGTGGCCGTCAGAGTCCAGTCTTGGGATGCACTGCCATTAAATTCGAGATGGAGCTTGTCTCCATCAACTTCTGTTTGTTTGGCCGTGTCTTCGTAAAAGCCCTCGGCCCATTCGAAGTTTTCGAGCCCTGGAACGTCAACGAGGCTTTCTAATATTGCCAGCGGTCCGTCATCATCCCATCCTTCTTCAACTGTCTCAACAATCGAAGTGAACCTCACCGCTCCCATGGAGAGACTTTGCACCGCTCCCTTATCGACCAGATAGGTTACACCGACATAGACTGCACTGTCTCGGTAAGTCCTCTGCGTGCCAGCTTCCTCATGCCCATCCTGGTACATGTCGTAGGTGACTTCGGGGCCGAGTATGTCAGTGACTATGCAGGCCTCGGCTGTTACGAGTTGCGATTTCTTGTCAAGCTTGGGTCGGGAGAGACCAACAAGGGTCTTCTTGCCGATTGCAGCAAAAGAAATGGTCTTTTCCTCTAAGTTCCATCCGCCCAGGTTGGTCCGTGAGTTGAAGGATGTGAGATCTAACTGTTTCAAATTGGCGTTAAGGAACGTAGCGCAACTTCTAACCAGCGCGTCAGGTGCCTGAATCATCCTGAAGATGTCATCGTTGAGGGCGTCCCGTTGCGCGAATACTTTAACGTCGCTGATCCCCCAGTTTTTATGCGCCTTAGAGACGTCACTGTCGCCGCTCAGGATCACGTAGGCGTCAGGCTTCTCTTTTGCCTGGTGGTAGTACGCCCGGTAGATGGCGCTATCAGCGGCACCCGTTTTGACCGACTTGTCTTTGTGAGTCTTTACGGCCCTACCATCCCTCGTGATGCGTTCACCGGGCGAACGCACCAGGATCTGATCCTTCAGCGCTTCAAGGGCGACGGGTTCAATCGAGACGATTTTGACGCGTTGACCCAAGCTGGTTATTCCATCTTGGACAAATTTCAGAGCGTCTTCGATTCCCGTGGGCTGGGCGTCGAGGTCGATACCAGCGCTCTTCAGATTGCTACGCGCCTGATTGAACTTGGCACGGTCCTCGCGTAGGTGGTCTGCCCATTCCCATACGACCGGCTCAGCGATCCACAGTTCCAGGCCACCGTGCTGTTCTGCCTGACGCGCAAGGTCCCGAAGTTGAACCTCGTTGTACCCGCCCTTTCCCACCGCATTCGTGTCCACACCAATTGCACGGACTTTGGCAACCCATTCGGGCAACTGATCTTGGGGTTCTTGGGAAGTTTCAATAGTCATAAGGGCCATCGTCTGTCACGTTGGCATTCGAGGCAAAACTAAATGAACGCAGAGCTAGGACTGTGCTTGCTTGGAACTAGCATTGCCTTTTAGCTTCCTTCGCTGGCCGGCCCGAAGTGCGGGCTGCATGGAAGGATAAAGCGCATCTACCTCTCCGCCACCGACTTGATCGTCGCCATAGTACTCCTGGGGGATGCGTCGCGGTTGGACCATGGGGCAAACACAAGGACTCGGGCGGGAGGGTGGAAGTCGAATGAGTGCGAACGTGTCCGCGTCGGAGCACCTTTAGGCCGCTTATGGGCTGATCCGTGGGTGCCCGCATCCCCCGAGGAGGAAGCTTTGGCCTGCGGCTGGCATGTTTCATCACAGAGAACCTAGCTGTCCTGACAATCGTTCCGAGTAGGCGACATGAGTCTGACTGGCCGTTGGCAGATCCCACCTATGGGTGGAAGCAGCCAGCAGTGTGTGTTTGGACAAGGGAATGTCAATAGTCACGCCATAATGGAGGGCATGACAGAGGCAACTGCAGGCGGAAGCGTGATGACGAAACCGCGGCATATTAAATCCCGGGAGCGAGTGCGGGACCTCGGCGAGGTGTACACCCAGCCGCGCGAAGTCCAAGCGATGCTCGACCTCGTCCCCGATACATTCACCGATGTCGACACTCGTTTTCTCGAACCCGCCGCAGGTGATGGCAACTTCCTCGTTGCAATCCTCGATAGGAAACTTGCGCTCATCGACGAAGGGAAATTCGGGGGAACCGTCGAACGGATCGAATTCGCGCTTCTGCGCTGCTTGGCTTCCATCTACGCGATCGACATTGACGAGCAGAACGTCGAGGAAGCTCGCGACCGCATGTTCGCAATGGTCACAGCGGCAGCCGCCTTCGACAACGGCGAAGCCTCGGATGCATTCTGCCGTGCAGCACTCGAGATCCTCCGAACGAATGTCGTCGTAGGCGACTCGTTAAACGGAGCGAATCAGATCGTATTCGTCGAGTACACGCCTCTGCCTGGCGAGCGCTTTCAGCGCGTTCTCTCGGAGCTAGAGCCGCCAGAGATTGACTTGTTCTACGAGCCTCCGACGCCGCTGCCGACGGTGCACTACTCGGAGTTGGGGGCATGACCGCTGTAGCGGTCGCGGTGACACTCGACCAGCGGACAGACGTACATGTGCCAGATGTGCTGGAGACTCTCACGCAGTTGCCGAACGACGACGTCTACACCCCGCCGAAGGTCGTCACCGCGATGCTCGACATCTTACCTGAGCATGTGTGGTCGGAGCCGCACTACAGATGGCTGGACCCTGCCGCGAAGTCAGGCATTTTTCTCCGCGAGGCGTTCAAGCGACTAATGGTCGGTCTTGCTGACTGGGAACCAGATGGCCGCAAGCGTCGCGAACACATCCTGAAGAACATGCTTTTCGGTGCCGCCACCACACAGCTTAACGGCGAGATCGCCCGGCGCACGCTCTACCAGACGAAGAACGCGACTGGTGCCGAGGTTACAGACCCGGCTCTGACCGACCTCGTCGTCGGTTTTGACTCGACGGCGGGGAACATCCCGTTCGTCGAAACCGAGCATGCGTTCGCCATTAGTACTGCGAACCGGAAGTGCCGGTACTGTGGCGCACCTCAAGCGCTAGTGCGGGCTCAGCGTGAGTCCTACGCGTACTCCTTTCTTCATAACACTTACCCAACGAAGGATATGGCTGACATGAGATTCGATGTCATCGTGGGCAACCCGCCCTACCAGATCGGCGTCGAGGGCACCAAAAGAGCTAAGCCGATACATCAGTTGTTCGTGGATCGTGCGATCAAGATGAACCCTCGTTACATCGTTATGGTTACTCCATCCCGTTGGTTCACTGGTGGATTTGGGCTCGATGATTATCGGGATCGGATGATCAATGACCGCAGGCTGGTGAAGATCGTGGATCATCCAAAGATTTTCGACGTGTTTCCCCAAGCGAAGATTCGGGGCGGGGTTTCATACTTCCTATGGGATCGCGAGTACGACGGCGACTGTGAGTTCTCGACGCGCGTGGACGGCGAGATTGTTTCGACAGTGATTCGAGACCTACGCGAGGGGCACGGGGTGCTCATACGGGACAATGCGGCATCGGCTGTCATTCAGAAGGTGCTTCATCTCTCCAAAGAATCAATTGAAGAGTGGTTCTATCCCCGTTTGGCCTTCAGCCAAGAGTGGAGGACGAATTACAGGGGTGAATCGAACCGACCATTTTCTGGCGGTCTGCCCATCGTTCACAACAGCGGCATCGGTTACGTCGCCCGTCAGTCGTTCGAGCGGAACCACGAACTGGTAGACAGATGGAAGGTTTTGCTCCCAAAGGCGAGCAGTGGGGATACGGCGCAGGACGCCACAGGTCGCATCGTGGATGTAGTGCTGGGAGAACCGATAGCTCTTGCGCCTGGCTCGGTTTGTACCGAGTCCTACTTCGTCGCGGGCTCGTTCGGCTCCGAACGAGAGACTGAAAACTACGCCCATTATCTAGCCACGAAATTCGCTCGGTTTCTGGTACTGCAGCGCAAAGCGACACAGGACATCACCGCCGATCGGTTCCGGTTTGTGCCTCGGCTCGATTTCACTCGTCGTTGGACGGATGAGGACCTGTACGACCGGTTCAAGCTGACGCAGGAGGAAATCGACTACATCGAGGCCTCGATCAAGCCCCGGTCGGTCAATTTCTCCCTCGACTCTCCAATCCCCGCGACCCATCTCCCCGGTGGACGGAAGTACCGTGCTGGGGACGTCTCGGCCGAGCCCGAAATCGAGGACGGTGACGACGAATGAAGACCGACGTCGTCAAGCCGAAGGACGTCTTCTACAACCCGACACGGCTCGTTGTGCCGCTTTTCCAGCGGCCCTATGTCTGGTCGAAGGAGACGCAGTGGGGGCCGCTGTGGCAGGACATCGTTCGGCTGATCGAGGTGATCTCACAGCACAACCCGACCGCGACGCACTTCCTTGGGGCGATCGTTATCCAGCAGGTGCCGACGCCCCTCGGCGCGTTGCCCACGTGGAACGTGATCGACGGCCAGCAGCGGCTCACGACCCTGCAAGTCCTCCTTGATTCGCTTCATACCGAACTGGAGCGCCGAGGGTGGGCGCAACTCGCCGGCCAGATTCTGCCGCTTATAGAGAACCCGTCCGATTACCGAGACGATGAGAACGATCGTTACAAGTTGTGGCCCACGAATCGCGACCGTGAGGGATTCACCTCGGTGATGTCTGCCCCAGCGCCGGTCGACTACTCGTCGATCGTGAAGTCCAGGCTGGGTGATGCGCACGAGTTCTTCGCTGAGGCGATCACCCACTGGCTGGGCGACGACGACATGGCCGAGCGACGTGCCCGGATGCTCGTGGCTACCGTCATGGATCGGCTTGAGATAGCGAGCATTCGCCTCGACACGAACGAGGATGCGCAGGCGATCTTTGAGACCCTTAACGCTCGTGGCACGCCGCTGTCGGCCGCCGACCTCATCAAGAACTTCGTCTTCCAAAACCTCTCGAGCACGCCGCTGGACGCGGAGAAGGCCTATCTGAACTACTGGACTGAGTTCGAGACACCGTGGTGGGAGACCCAGATCACCACCGGTCGAATCAAGAATCCCCGTGCCTCGCTGTTCTTGTGGCAGTGGCTCACAGCGCGCACCCTGCTCGACTTCCCGATCCGCGAAGTGTTTACGCAGTTCAAGCATTACGTAAACACCGTCGCCAAGGACCTCAGCGTACTGCTTCCGCAGATCAAGGCTGCCGGCGATCGGTACCGGTCGATCATCGAGGGCGCGGCGAATGTTAGCGGCGTGCTCAGCCGGGTGGAGCTGTTCAGCTACCGCGTTGGGACGCTTGACTCAGAGATCGCGCGCCCGCTGCTGATATGGCTCGACGAGCCGGAGCAGGCCACGGTTCCTGAGGCTGATCGGGAGCGCATCCTCGCGATCCTGGAAAGCTGGTTTGTGCGGCGCGCGCTGGTGAAGGCGCCGTCGCAGGGTTCGAACCGATTCATTATCGACCTCATGCAGCACCTAAGCACGCAACCGAAGGACGTACTAGCCCACGCCACCGAGGCGTATCTCCTCGCGAACCACACCACCGTCGGATACTGGCCCGGTGACGACGAGGTTAGCGAGGCGCTGACCGGCGCGCCCGCGTATTGGAAGTACCTGCGCGGCCGTCTGCGGATGGTACTCGAAGCCTTGGAAGACGCCAAGCGCGGCTACCCCGATGGGACGCAGCTCGCGATGGGGCCGATCGTTCGCGGCAAAGGCACGATCGAGCACCTGATGCCGCAGAGTTGGCGCAAACACTGGCCTGCTGATCTCACCGATGAGCAGGAGGCTGTGCGAGACCGTACCGTTCAGCAGCTGGGAAACCTCACCCTGGTCACGCAGAAGCTCAACAGCAAGATCAACAACGGGGCGTGGTCGACCAAGCGAGATCACTTCCTCAACCACGACGATGTTCTTATCACCAAGGACGCGATGAATCTCGCCTCGGAGAAGTGGGACGAGACAGCCATCGAGCAGCGCACCGCGTTGCTCATCAACCAGATTCTCGGGATCTGGCCAGCTCCTGAAGGGCATGTCGGCCTCGGTGGAGTCCCCGTCACACCGCCGACTTCCATCAGCGTGGATGTAGCGCAGCTCGTATCGTCGGGCTGGCTGGAGGTGGGAACCGAGCTGACCACAAGGCATTCGACCTCCAAGCATGCAGGCGTTATCGCATCGGTTGCGCAGGACGGCCGTATCTTCGTCGGTGATGTGCCTTACGCGACGCCATCGGCTGCGGCGGTGGCAATCACCGGGACGGAGACGAACGGATGGTGGTGGTGGGTCATCACGGCGACCGGAAAGTCATTACAGGATCTCAGGACCGAGTACTTGGCAAGTCTCGGCGAGTCTGATGCTGAGGTCATCGACGAAGTCGGCGATGAGGTTATCGTGCTCGATAGGGACGATGACTCGGAGGACGACGCCGCGTGACGAACTACATCTACGCCTACACCCACGCGGGTAACGCGAAGCCGTGGCGGCGTGCGACCGGGCAAACGGGCCACACTTGGATCAAGGTCGGCGAGACCGCGACTCCCGGGATTGGCCGTGTGCACCAACAGGTCAACACCGCCTTCCCTGGGCTCCGGGGCGTCGAGATCCTGTTCCATTCCGAACCCGCGACGAAGCCGGACGGTAACGACTTCCGCGACCACGACGTGCACGATGTTTTGCGGCGTGCCGGAGTCGTCAATCCGGGCGGGGAATGGTTCGAGGCAACTGAGGCCGAAGTCTGGGCCGCGGTCCGGTCACTGCAGCACGGCTTGCCCTTTAACCCGGCCCGCATCCAGAACTTCGAGACGCGCCCCGAGCAGAATCGTGCAGTCGAGCGGACCGCTGCCTTTTTTCGAGCGCACTCCACGGGAGCGCCCAAGTATCTGTGGAATGCAAAGATGCGTTTCGGAAAGACCTTCACCACCTACCAACTCGCGAAGGAAATGGGCTGGACCAAACTGCTCATCCTCACATACAAGCCAGCAGTGCGCAGCGCATGGCGTGACGACCTACTCAGCCACGTCGACTTCATTGACTGGCAATATGTCGACCGTGACACCCCGCCCCACGAAGCGGACGCGATGATCGACAGCGGGCGACCGACCGCCTGGTTCGCATCGTTCCAAGACGTGATCGGACGCGATGCCGAAGGCCGGCCAAAGGAACGCAACGAGACTTTGCACATCGTCGACTGGGACTGCATCGTCATCGACGAGTTTCACTTTGGCGCCTCAACCGCGGCGGCTCGAGAAGTCTACGACCCACAAGACAGGGCCGAGGCCGCAATCGCGGAGATGTTCCAAAAAGCGGCAGATGATGCCAACGACACCGAAGCCGATGTTGTCCCCGAACTCGACTACGGCCTGAAGACCAAGTACCACCTGCACTTGTCGGGGACCCCATTCAAGGCAATTACGAACGGCGACTACGACGAGTCCGAAGTCTACAACTGGACCTACATCGACGAGCAGCGAGAGAAAAAGAACTGGGACGGATCCAAGGGCCGCAACCCCTATAGCGAGCTGCCCGAGATGCGAATGTATACCTACGCAATGGGTACGCAGGCTGGCGAATGGGCCGGGAACGGCGAGTTCGACGGCTTCGACCTGAACACCTACTTCAAGGCAAAGAATGCCGAGAACCGTTACATCTTTGAGAAGCCGGACTACGTCGCCTCATTTCTCGACCTCATCCGCGGCAAGAAGGCACTACCCGAGCGGATGATCGAATCCGGGAAAGCGAACGCACTCTTCCCATACGAGGCCGCTGAGTTCAAGGACGCCGTGCGGCACTCAGTCTGGTATATGCAGGACGTCGCCGCGTGCGAGGCGATGGCCGATCTTCTGCGTAATGACCCTTTTTTCTCCACATTCGAAATCTACGTCGCCGCCGGGACGAAAGCGAAGATCGGCGCACAGGCCCTCCCACCCCTCCAAGCGGCAATCCGCCGCGCGGACGAGACTGGAAAGTCCGGATCGATCACTCTGTCGTGCGGGAAGCTGATGACCGGCGTCACCGTACCCGAGTGGTCGTCGATCTTCATGCTCCGTTCGCTGAAAGCCCCTGAATCGTACTTCCAGGCCGCGTTCCGGGTGCAGTCGCCATGGAAGAACGACGGTGAGATCAAGAAGGATATCGCCTACGTCTTCGAGTTCGACCCAAACCGAGCACTGTCTCTCGTCGCGCTCTACGGTACGGAACTGGCGAACAACTCCGCCGACCGGAAGGCGACCCAGGCCTCGGTCCTCGGGGAGCTGATCAACTTCCTCCCGATCTTCGCAATCGATGGAGGACGGATGGAACAGCTCGACGTGCAATCGATCCTCGAGTGGGCCCACGGTGGGATCGGTGCGAACGCGCTAGCCCGCCGCTGGCGGTCGGCCGATCTGTATAACCTCAACGGGGTCACGATGGATCGGCTGCTCCAGGATGCCGACCTCATAGCCGAGCTGGAACAGATCGAGGATTTCCGCACTATCCGCGAGGAAGCCGAGAAGATCGTCACCGCTTCGAAGAAGCTATCTGCCGTGAAACGGGCTGGCGGCGGAGCCAGAGAACAAAGCAGGCCGAAGAAGGAAATCGCCGAAAGGCGAAAGAACATCCGGGAGAAGCTCAAGAAGGTCTCCGCGAAGGTGCTGATCTTCATGTACCTCACCGACTTCCGCGAAGAACGGTTGGTACACGTCATCGAATCGCTCGACACCGAGTTGTTCCTGCGATCCACGGGCCTGTCGCTTGGCTCCTACGCGAAGCTGACAGAGATCGGCGTGATTGACGTCGGCAACATGACCGATGCGATTCAAAAATTCCGTTACTTTGAAAAGAAGAGCATTGAAGTGCTGGTTTCGGTCGGAAGGGAATGATGTTGTGGCGACGGACGGGGTGGGTGCTGGGGCTGTAGCGCTCTGGGACGCATTCGCTGCGCTCCCCGGGCTCGTTAGCTGAGGCGGCACGCAGACGCGAGGGGGGGATCGGCGATGCGGCGGGCGAGTACGTCTGGGCAGTCTTGGTCCTTTATGTCTGCGAAGACTGGCAGGAGTCCGTGCTCTCGCTTCAGATGGTCGCCGAGCATATCCGTGTTGAGCAGTTCGTACAGGCCCTCGGGCAGCTGCCCAGCTGCCAATCCCCCAATGCAACTAGTCACTACGCCAGGGTATTGTCAGGAGCGCTCACCACTAAACTTCTATTCTCTGTGTCTATCGATATCTGCCGTCAGTTACGCAAAACCATCAAACGAAGTCGATCGTTTCGTGCAAGGAATCGAGGATTCCAAGCCTTTTACTCATACGAGCTCCAGGTCGAATGCGTACCCTAGATCGGTGAGGGCCGCGGTGGCAACAACAGAGCCAAAGCCCCAAACGTTGTTGAACCACGAGTAGTCCAGTATCTGGCTGAGAATCAGACTTGCATCAGTCTGGTCGAGGAAGCTTGGGCTTCATGTAACGGACGCATCTTCTGTTCGACCTTCCCGCAATGAGTGGGCTCATGGTTCTTTGCCGGAACGTGGGCGATCGGACCCATTTTCTGGCCACTCCTGGGGACCGACCTAAAACCACTAGGACTTCGAAAAAGTAAAGCGACGCTTGAGTGCCGCGCCCCGCGTATAGGGCCACCTTTTCTCAAACTGCAGCCGGCCAACTACTATGTCTGGACCAATCTCCAATTCACCTGCAAATTTCTTTACATCATCATCGGTTTGAAGCGTACTTAAGCGATCTTCAAAACGGCGAGGGATCAATAGCTGGGACGCAAAGGCATCGGCTTCTGACTCCGCACCGCTATGAGGTCCTTGGTCATTAATGAAGACGTCCTTCTTGGAGTGCAGCAGCAAGTGTCCAATCTCGTGGAAAAATGTAAACCAAAAAATGTCACTCCACCGATGTCGCAGTGAGAGCTGAATCAGCACTTTATCGGATTGGACCCACCGCGTAGCACCGACGATTCGTGCTCCAGAAATCTCAGGCTCGAAAACAACAGCAATTCCCATATCCTGGCAAGTCGACTTCAGTCGAGGTACCCACTCGTTGGGATCGGATAAGCGAGTGAGACTTCGTAGGTCTTCTAGGGAACTCAGTAGCTTCGCTTTATCGAAGGGGCTGCAACTGATCTTCATTGCTTCGATCTCACCGATCCGAAGCCAAGCTGCGACAGCCGTTGGATCACTTGAGAAGGCTTTGGATCGTCGGTATGCGGTCGGACGTTCCCACAAAGCCTCCCACGAGGCTTTGTCTGCGACGCCGAAGAAGTTGCATACTTCTCGAAGAGTATTGATCGAGTAGCTCGCCGATTGAATCCGCTTCCTCTTAACGAGTTCTGCAAGCGGCAGCGTCTTCAGCCAGTCCAGGTCTAATTTCAGCTTCTCTGCCTCTTTATTACGCGACCTATCCAGTTGGTATGCGCTCTCGAGATTTGTCCACATAGATGCAGAGACGCCTGTTGCCCGCTCAAGCAATATCGTGGTCTCAGGGCTTATCGACGCCGTCCCTTTGACGATCTGATTGATGTGCTTAGTGGAAAGCCCTGTCCGGATCGCGAGATCGCTTTGGGTCATCGCTCGTTCGTCGAGCACCTCCAATAGCGTCGAACCAGGCGGCAGTACGCGCTCAGGAGCGTAACGATATGCCGTCGCCGTCATGGCTGACTCCTCCCTGATAGTCGCTGGTAGTCACTTACGGTGATGCTTTCGATCGATTGCCACGCTCGACCGCCCAGGACTTCTCCGCCTTGGCCGATGTCCGTTGGATGAAAAGTAAGTTGGCAGTGCGGTGAAACATCGATCGCGAAATACCCGCGAAGCGGTGAGTTCAGCTCCCGGCACCTGCCCGGCATCGCTTTCATTTCCGCAAGTGTCGGCGCACCCATCAGCTGCTGAAGGCGGAGATCAATACGGCCAGCCCCATCTGCGCCAAACTCGCGGACCCTATTTTGCTCGTTGCCTAGCAGCATGGCGAGCCCCTCGGTCCTGAAGAAGACGTCCATGTACCCGCCCAATCGATTCCATTGCGTACCACACCTGAGCATACCGCCTGGGCCTCGCTTCGCGTAAACCGAAACAAGGTCGGCTGACGCCGAGGTTTGATTAACCGTTCTAGTTGGTGTTACGGTTTAATTCGAATGGAACAAAGCGTTCCATCAGAACTAAGGAGTGTCGCTATGACGGCCGAGAAGAAGCCCGCCAACATCGCATTCACGATCGACGGCCGGTCGTTTACCGTGGTCGATAAGCACCAGCTCGCCAGCACACTGCTGGGCCTGGCAGGATTGCCAGCGCTGGGATACGACCTGGCCGAGGTGAGGGGGCACGGCGACGTTCATACCTTCAGGGACGACCAGCAAGTTGTGGTTAAAACAGGGGATGAGTTCGTCACCGTCCGGCAGAGTGCGCAGGTCGCCTAAGTGACGGGCGTAGGACAGGCCAATGGACTCGACGGCCTTATCTCAGGACTGGAAGCCCTTGGCGCGAAGCCGACTGTCGAAGGCAACGTGCTTAGCTTCACGGTGAAGGCAACTTCCGGATCTCTCGCCGGCGTCGAAGTTCGAAGCGGAATCGACGTGGAGGAAACGGGAAGCTGGCCACTCATCCCTCCCCACTGGGTGCACTTCCCAGACTCTGTAGCGTTCCAAACCACGAATGTCCAGGCGTCGAGCAAAGAGGGGTGGCTCAAGCACTCGCGCAATATCGTCAGTTGGGGAGATGCGCGTGACCCTGCCCAGTCCTGGCTTTCGCATGTTCGCGCTGTCCTTCGGGATGCCAGATGACAGAAAACTTTTCCGTGGCCATGACGAACGTGACTAACAGCGAACTGTCTGATCACTTGCTCCGCATGGACGGCCAAGAAGACATCTGCCTTGCCCTTTATGCGCCGTCAACCGGCAGCCTCCGACGCACGGCAATCGTTAACGATGTACTGCTTCCTCAGCGGGGGGAGCGCTCTGTGCATGGCAACGCCTCCTTCAGCGGGAGTTACGTATTGCGTGCCTGCCAACAGGCCGCCCGGACGGGGCAGGGTGTAATGATTATCCACTCCCATCCGAATGGCCGCGGATGGCAAGGAATGAGCGCGCAAGATGCTGACGCAGAGGAATCGTACTCCCGGTTAGCCTTACAGCTAACCGGGAAGCCACTCGTCGGCATGACGTTGGCGGGTGAGGGCACGTGGTCCGCCCGTGCGTGGACAGCCTCGGAGTCTATCCAAGCCGACTACGTCCGCGTTGTGGGGCCCTCTCTCAACGTGCACTGGAACAACAAGCAACGCCCGGTACCCCCAAGCAATGATCGGCAATTGCGTACCATCTCAGCCTGGGGAGACAAAACGCAGGCAGACATCGCCCGTCTGCGCTTGCTCGTAGTCGGCGTCGGGAGTGTAGGGCTGGACGTCGCGGTCCGGCTCGCGGCCGCAGGTGCACGCCACGTGGGTGTCATGGATTTTGACGTCGTCCACGAACATAACCTGGACCGAATGATCGGCTCAACACAGTCTGACGCCGCGATCCGGCGGCCCAAGATAGAAGTCGCACACCGAGAAATGGAGAGGGCAGCCACCGCCTCTAGCCACGAGTTCCGGACCCATAACCAGGACGTAACGACTGTAGAAGGCCAAGCAACCGCCCTGGACTATGACATTGTCATCAGTTGCGTGGACCGACCCTATCCGCGCGCAGTCCTGAACCAGATGGCGTACTCAGACCTAATCCCAGTCATTGATGGCGGCATAGGAATTGACGTCTTCTCTGACGGCGCAATGCGAGGCGCCACTATTCGCACGCACACGCTAACCACCGGGAGGCCGTGCTTAGTCTGTTCCGCCCAAATCGATCTGTCGGAAGTGACCCTAGACAAAGAGGGCCTACTTGATGATCCTTCCTACATAGCTGCAGCCGGGCAGGCTGAGCGCGGCAACCAGAACGTTGCACTGCTTTCCATTTGCGTCACGGCCGGTCTGCTAAGTCAATTGGTCAGTCTCATCGCAAGGCCCGGAGGGCGTGGTGTCTCGGCGCCGCTTAGATACTCCATAGCGACGCATTCTCTTGAGCACCTGCATGTGAAATCGCGAACTCATTGTCCATTTGAGGCGGAGACCGGTAGAGGGGATTTGCGCGTAGCACTGACCCGTCCGAATGCTTGAGAACTCCAAAGTGTCGGACCGCTGCCCTAGTGTGGGCCGAACCATAGTCAGTTACCGACCCATGGCGAGGGACTTGACCGCAGCAGGATCACCAGAAAGGGATACCGGGATGCACGCTGGGCCAACGCCGACTAAGCCCGAGGCAGGGCAGGAGCGGCGAGATCTGTACCGGTACGTTACCGCTGACAATGCCGAAGAGTACATCGCCATCATGCGCCTCTTTTCTTCCACTCTCCTGGCCGACCTGTCGGCAGGCGAGGCACAGTCGGCGCTTGAACGCTCCGGCGCCCACATCAGTGTCGACGACCTCGAAAGCCGCTGCCGCCAGCTGGAACAGTGGGGCAACCTTGTGCGGTCGGTCCGCGACGCGCGCGCCTCCACCGTTGCCGAATGGATCCGCTCCCGCTCGCGGTATCAGGTGTCCAAGCTCGGAGGTCGTGTCGCCCGTCAAGTCGACGAGGTGATTAGCGCCAGCGACGGTGCCCGCGAAGTCGCCCGCGAGCTCTTGGGCATGACTGTGGAGACGCTGCACCGCATCACTGACATGCTCGACGGTCGTAGGCCCCTCGACATGGACGTACTTGCGGGTGACGTCACCACCGTGTTCCAGAACCAGCGCTTATTCGCTGAGTCCGCCACGGACTTCTACGCCTTCGTCCAGTCCCGCATCTCCCGCTACGACCTCGGCGGCCCAGAGTACGCAGGCTTCAAGGACATGCTGATGAGCTACATTGACCTAATCAGTGCCGATGTCGCCCGCCATGCACCCGCAATCTCCACTCTCCTTGAAGCCCTTGAGCCGCGGCTGCCCGCGCTGCTCGACGCCCTAGATTCGCTGCCTTCTGTGCCCGGAACAAACGGAACAACCGCTGAGCGCTCTCCGGGCCGCAACGCGGAGGACTGGGATGAGCTCACTACCTGGTACACCGGGCGTCGTGGTCGATCTGGGCCCGCTCAATTGCGCGGAGCCGCCGACCAGGCTTTGGGGCAGCTCATCGCCAACGCCAAACGGATGCTGGCCGCAGCAGGGACCGGCGTATCCAGACGCGCGGACCTGCTGCGCTTGGCACGGTGGTTCGACACAGCCGACACGGATATGGCGCACCGCATCTTCGATGCCGCGTTCGGAGCGTACCCGTCCCGACACCTGCTCCGCGGTCCCGAGGAGGATTCCGGCCGGGACGGCGCGACCACATCGTGGTGGGAGGCAGAACCAGTCGACGTGCCCTTGTCCCTGCGCGAGCGCGGTGACCGTGCGGCACGTGGGCGTACCAGCCGCGTTCTGGACCCAGGTCTGGAACGCGAGCTGCTCCTCACTCTGGCCCAGGAGGAGGCCGAAAGGCAGGCAGCCGCCGCAGCCGAACTCGCTGCGTATGGAAACCTCGACGGCGCACGCTTGTCCCCGGCAGCGCGTGACCTGCTCCTAGACCGGCTCGGCGCACTCCTGGCGGCAGAGCAGGACTTCGACGACGCCGCAATCCATACAGACACAAACCTCGGCCTGGCTCTGACCGCAATCCCCGCCAAGGGGCGCAGCACCGTGATTCACAGCGACGACGGGACCCTGACCGTGCATGACCTCCTCTTGCGTGTCCACCCTGCCGATGTTCCCGTTACCCTCAACGATGATGAGGGCAAGATGACAGGAACCGGGCTGTGAGCGCCGCCGCCCGCCCGCCAGCGGGGAACGCTGTTACGGCCTCGCACGCCTCTTCCGAGCGGCGAGAAGCGGCGCGCTTCCTGCTCATGCACCCAGTGATGACCACAGCGCAGTACCCCGAGGAGATGGCGTTGGTGCGCCGGAACGCAGCCGCGCTGAGATCCACGTTCGCCACAGCCCTCGGCTATACCTTGGTCATCGAGGCGAGCTTCGCCCGACTCGCCAAAGCTCCCCTGCCGGTAGACGCTCCCGTGCGCCCTGCCCGACGCAGCAATGGCGGTGATTTCACTCCCCGGGCCTACACCTACCTGGCCCTGGTTTGCGCCGGTCTGCTCTCACCGTCAGTCGGCGAGCAGATCTTGCTGTCCCAGCTCGTCGAACAACTGCGCGCTGATGCCGCTACCGTCGGCATCAGCATCGACGACGCCTTACCTGAACGGCGAGCCCTGATTGCCGCAATCGGTCTTCTACTCGACTGGGGCGTGCTCGCCGAGACAGATGGAACGGTTGCCGGCTGGAGCGAGCGGCATGATGAGGCGCTCCTAACAATCAACCGGTCCCTGCTGCCGCAGCTGCTCGCCCGGCCGCTCTACACCGTTGAACAGCCGGACCAGCTGTGGGCACATGATCCGGACCTTCCAGCACAGCCGCGGCGCGACTTGCGGCGTCGTATCGTCGAGAACCCCCTCGTGCGGCGCGAGGACCTCACCGAGAGTGAACGTGACGCGCTGTCCCGTGAACGAACTGACATCACTCTGGCCCTAGAAGACGCGTTCGGGCTCGAGCTGGAGGTCCGCGCCGAGGGCGCTCTCGCTTATGACACGGAGGAGGAGATGACTGACGTCGCCTTTCCCGGCAACGGCACCACCCGACAGGCCGCACTGTTGCTTCTGGATGCGCTCGTTGACACGCTTCGCCCGTCCGCCGGCGCCGACGCCTTGGTCAGCGGCCGGCTCGTGCCGGGCGTTCTTGCCACGTGGGATTTGGTGGCGGACAACCTTGAGCACCTCGCAGAGCAGAATGCCCGCAGCTGGCGCAGCGAGGTCATTAGCGATCTGGGCCGCCTGCGCGCCGAGGTCGTTCAACTCCTCACCTCCGTCTGCCTGGCAACCGCCACCGATAACGGGCTCGTGCTGCACCCAGCATGTGCTCGATACCGGCCAGAACCTGTCCGATCTGCTGCCAAGCCTCGCGCCCTGCGCCGGCTCGAGGCCCCGGGGCTTCCGGACCTCACCGAGCCGCTCTTCCCCTCCCCTGCCGACTTTTCCGACTCCGCCAATGAGGATCTACCATGACTAGCACCCATATTTCCGGTCAAGACACCGTTGAAACCCTCGCCCGCCACCACCCGTCCCGGTGGCGGATGAGCCGCGCAGGGCTGATTAACGTTTGGTATTACTACGACACCACATTCGACTGCTCCGGTGGCCGTCTCGTGCTGCGTGGCACGAACGGATCTGGCAAGTCCCGCGTACTGGAGATGCTACTGCCGTACCTCCTCGACGCCGACCGGCGCAAAATGGACGCCACCGGCTCCGGCAAGGTCCGCCTTCAGGACCTGATGAAGGCCGGCGGCCCAGAGTCTGGCAGCCGGGAAGGCTACCTGTGGCTGGAACTGGAGCGGGAACTGGCCGAGGACCATTCTTCTGACGGCGGCCACGAGCACCTGACGCTTGGCGCATTCATCAGGTTCTCGCAATCCACCGGGGAAGCGAAAGTCTGGTACTTCACTAGCCCACTGCGTGTCGGACACGATTTGCAACTTATGTCGCCGGCGCGGGAGGTCCTCTCCCGCGACCAGCTCACCGCGCTGGTCGGCGCCGATCGAATCACTGATTCCCCCGAGGCACACCGCGAGCGAGTACGCAGCACCGTGTACGGCCTGACGGGTGAGTCCGGCCGAGACCGGTACATCGGGCTTATGCAGCTGACACACACCCTGCGCTCTCCCGATGTAGGGAACCGCATCGAAGAGGGACGCCTGCCGCAGATCCTTTCCGAAGCTCTGCCTCCCCTCAGTGAGGCGGCCCTGAATGCGGCCGGTGAACAGCTCGACGGGCTGTCCGAGACGCGCGCAGGGCAGGAACGGCTTGAATTGGCTTACCGTCACGTTAACACCTTCTTCGGCACATACCGCCGCTATGCCGCCGGCGTCCTCGGCGGCGCCGCCGCCGCTGCCGAGGAAGCGGCAAAGACAGCTCAGCAAGCCGCGCAGCACGCCGACCGGCGCCAGGCAGATCACCGCGAACTGGTGCGCCAGCACAGCGAAGTAGAGGTAGCGGTAGCCGAGCTCGCAATCACCGGGGCTGAGCTCGAAGCGACCATCACCGGCATCAAGTCGTCAGCAGCCTACGCAAACGCCCGCGATCTCGACGACCGGGAGCGGAAGATCTCCGCGCTGGCCAGGTCCGCGGACAGCGCCCTGTCAGAGGCAGCGGCGGCCCGGCGCACGGAGGCTTCATCTGCAAGCGACGCCTCCACCCGCGCCGACGATGCCGCCCAGGCCGCACAGGAAGCCGCCCAGGGGCTCGCCGCAGCCCGCGACCAGCTGCGCTCCGCAGGTGCCCCCACGAACATCGCCGAGACAGCTGCGGTACGCGCAGTGCCCGCCGCTCCCATCACGAATATCATCCGCACCCGCCGCGAGGCCGACCCCGAAGCCGTGGCCCGTCCGATAGTCGCTTCACTGGACATCACCCCCGCCGACATCCCAGCCGAGCAGGCCCGGCTCACTCTCGTAACTCAAGCAGCGAAGACCCGCCAAGCGCAGGCCGGCACCCGGCTTGACCAATCCCGGCGGCTGGAGAGGCAGGAACGGGGCGTCGCCGAGGCTGACCAGCGCGCCGAAGCGGAGCAGGCACGCGCAGAGCGCGCCGCAGACGAGGCGGCCGAAACTGCCGACCGGCTCGACAGCGCCGTGGAAACGCTGGCAAATCAGTGGCGGGCCTGGACTCGTGCACCGCAGACGTCCGGGGCTCTCGGCGAAGTAGACTTCGTACACGGCCCGCTCGCCACGTTCCTCGCGGACCCAGATTGCGGCCGGGCCGACCCCGCACTCCTGGACAAGCTCGACCGGATAGCGACCGTCGAGGCAACGGGCGCCCGTCAGCGGCATGCCTCCGCCCTCGCTGCCCTCGACAGCGCGGAGATGGCGGACCAGCTACAACGGGTCCAGCTTGAAGATGAGCAAGCCCAACTGCTCGCAGCCGTGGACCCAGCCCCGGCCGGACCGTCCTGGCTGGGCAGAGGACCGGAGGGATCTGTCCCGCTGTGGCAGGCAGTCGACTTCGCCGACGGCGTCTCCGACGCGGACCGTGCCGGGATCGAAAGCGCCCTCCTGGCCTCCGGCCTGCTGCTCGGCTCCGTCACCGGCGACGGAACACTGCACTCCCTCGATGGGCAGCTCCTCCTCCACGGAACTGGCCCTTCCGCCGGCGGCTCCCTCGCGCAGGCCCTCACGATCGTCCCGACCACCGTCCACCCGGACGCTGTCGCCGCGGTACTAGAGCGAATCGGATATGGCCCCAATTCGCACACCACCTGGGTTGGCAACGACGGCACCTGGGGGAACGGCCCGCTGACGGGCCGGCACCTGGCCGGTTCCGCCCGGCACATCGGCGCCGCTGCCCGCGCCAGCGCCCGCGCGGCACGGCTTTCCTCGATCGCCGCCGAACTCGAAACCCTCGATGATGCCGTCCTCAGGCGCGCAGCGGCGCGCGCCAGGATCGGCCGAGACCAGGAACAGCTCGAAAACGTCGTCGCCACAGCGCCACGCAGCCAACCAGTCGCGACAGCGGCCGCCCTCAGCGCCGCGGCGGCAGACCGATCCGCGAGCGACAACGTCGCGGCCCTCGCCGCCCTCGAACAGGCGCAGCAGCTGCGCCGAAAGTGGACCACGGCTTTGACTGCCCACCGCGATGCCTGCGCAGCCTTCAGCCTGCCCACCGGCACGGACTCCCTGAGCCAGGTCCAACGGGACGCCGCCGAAGCAGCCAGGCTGTGCGCCTCCGCAACTAAATCCCTAGAGCGCCTCGCGGCCGCTCTTGCAAGGCACGCTGTCGCCATAGACCGGTTTGGAGTCCATGTGAAGGAGCGCGTCGGCGCAGAGGCTCGCGCCGACACCGAATGGTGGACGTGGCACTCAGAAGAGGCTGAGTTCGCCGCGGTCCGCGCAACCGTTGGCGCCGACGCAGCCCGCGTCCGCAAGGACTTGGATGATGCTGAGGGCGAGCTGACCCGGATCCGCGCCGAGCTCGGCACCGAGCGCACCCGGGAATCCGGCCTCGCGCAAAAAGCCGGCCACGCCGAGTCCGAGGCAACGATCGCCGGTGAGCGGGCAACTATTGCACACCGCGAATTAGAGGCCGCCGCTTCCGCGCTCCAGCAACTACTGGATCTGCCCGGCGTCGCCGCCTCTGCGCTGTCTTCACCGCTCGGGCCGCTGTCGCTGGCGGAGGTCACTGATAAATCGGTGCGGGCCGCCGCAGGCGCAGTTACCGCTGCCCTTAGAGGCCAACACAGCGCAGACGAGAACACCCTCATCCGGGCACAGCAGGCACTCGAGCGAGAGATCAGCGGCACTTTCGACGTCCTTGCCGAGGTCAAAGACGGAGTCCGCCTCATCGAGCTGTCGGACGCCTCCGGCCGACGCACCATCGCCGCAGCCGCAACAGAGCTCGCCCGGCAGCGCGATGCGGGCAAAGCCGCTCTGTCGGACCGCGAACATCGAGTTTTCAAGGACTTTGTTCTAGGGGGTGTCGCGGACGAGCTCCGACGGAGGCTGGACCAGGCCTCGACGCTCGTAGCAGCGATGAATACCTCGCTCTCCTCGATACGGACCAGCCACGGCATCGGGGTTCGACTGCGCTGGAACCTCGCGGAAAGCCCCGGCCCGTCCGTGGCCCGAATCCGCGAACTGGTCACGACCGCGGCCCCGCTGCGCACCGCCGCGGCCACCGCAGAGCTGACCGACCTCCTCAAAGCACGTGTCGAGGAGTCGTTCGCTGCGGACGCCTCCGCCGGGTACGCCGAGCACCTTCGCAGGGCTCTGGACTACCGAGCCTGGCACGCGGTCGAGGTCTTCATCCTCGGTCCGGGCACCGGGCAACAGCGACGGTTGACGCGAAGCGCGAAACTGTCCCAGGGCGAGACGCGCTTCGTTTCCTACGTAACCCTGTTCGCCGCTGTCGACGCGTACTTGTCCAGTCTTCCCGACAGCGGACGGGCGCTGCGTCTCCTCCTGCTCGATGACGCGTTTGCCAAGGTCGATGACCCAACCATCGCTGAACTAATGGGCCTTCTGGTCCGCCTCGACATCGACTTCGCAATGACCGGACACGCGCTGTGGGGCATGTACCCGCAGGTGCCTGCTCTGGACTGCTACGAGGTCAGGCGCCGTCAGGACGGCCCTGCTGTAACTACGCACATGCACTGGGACGGCCGCAACCGGCACCTGCGGGCCGCTCGATGAGCACCGGAAAAGGTCTGCCGCCGAAGACCCGCGAGTACCTAGCGCACCCGTCACTGGCACCTCTATGGGCGGCAGTTCGCAACCAACTCGAGAAGAGCCGTCTCGCGGCTTCCGGAAGCGTGAGTTTGACGGTCGACGACACGGGCGCGGATCTGCTCTCCGGAATGCTGGCGACCCCTGTCACGGCGGGAGTGGTACGGGTTCGCCTGGACCGCCTCGACGCCCGGTTGCGAGATTCCGCCGCGCAGGCCGGACTTTCCACTGTCGTTGAGGCGTTAACCGGGACGCCGCTAAGAGACCGGGCCGCAGCACGGGAGCAATCCCAGATTTCCCGTGCATCCGTTTGGGCACGGCTGGACGGGGCCATAGCGGGTGCCGGGCTGGCATGCGCACCATGGGTGCCAGAGTTCATCGACGGCGTCCGACAGGCTGGCTTGCTTACCCGGGCAGGAGAGGAGATTGCTAACCACTGCGCGGACCGAACCGGCGCTGTCTTGACCGCGCTCGGAACTCGCACCGACCTCAGCGCGCCTGACCCGGGGTCGCCGGGACCGGGGCCGGTGTGGGAGCTCGCCGAGCTCGCGTCTCAGTGCACTGGAACGGCACACGGCCTTGACGACGGCACACTTACCAGCGCGCTTGTGCTCCGAGCTGCAGCAGCAGCGTTTAGCGAACCGGTAGCCAACCGCGCAGCTACGCGGCGAGCCCTGTGGGAGCGGCTCGGCGTCGTCGCCGACGTTCTCTCGGGAACGGTCCTCGCCTGGGGCCTGCGGCCGCCCGGTACAGGCCCATGGTCCCAGATGATGCGGACCCGCGCCGACCTTGGCCTGGTCACCCACCTGAATACGTATGAGCTGCGCGCTGCCGGGCCCGGCACACTCCTCGCCAGCCCTGGCACGGTCGTTTCCGTGTGTGAGAACCCGCAGGTGATGCAGGCCGCGGCCAGGGCGGCGGTTCCTGGCGTGCTGTTGTGCCTCTCAGGTAACCCTGCCAGTGCAGGTCTCATGGCCTTGGACCGACTCATAGCCGACGGCAACGTCGTCCGGTATCACGGCGACTTTGACTGGCCCGGAGTCGCGATCGCCGGCCGCCTCCTAGCCTCTGGCGCCACACCCTGGCGTCTGACCGCACGTGACTATGAGGCGGCGGTGAAGAGCCTTCCCGCCGACGAAAAGCTTTCACTTGAAGGTAAGTCGGTCCCGACCCCGTGGGATCCGGCGCTCGCTGTTGTTATGGCCCGGCAGGGAGTAGCTGTACACGAGGAGTCGATCCTTAGTCAGTTACTCGCCGACCTCTCGTAGAAAGGCTACCTTCGCACCGCGGGAGCTGCCGGAGCGCGACTTCCCCATCAACTCGGACGTCACCAGCGACAAGTCCGACTCCCCAACTTCCCCCATCGTGGCGACGAGCAGGCAGCCTACGACCCCAACCCATCTCCTAGCCTATTTCAGGACAGGTATGGACAACCCGGGTAAACATTGCGGACGGGCGCGCCGACCAAAGCCGGAAGGCTCTCTCGCAATGCCATGCCGCGAAGCGGATCGCAGCGTCTGATTCACTCGATAAGTACCTGCGCCTTGACGCCCTCCGAAGTCCCAACAGCGGGGGCGACCTTCCGGCCTCGAGGATTCAGCCAGTTCGCCACCGCCAGCAGCGCGACGAGCCCGAAAGTGCTCAGCAGCTGCGGACGGGAGTCCTCGCCGATGAAGCCCACGGTGAAGATCGCCGCGAGGATCAGGAGGCCAAGACCCGTCAGCCAGGGGAAGCCGGGCATCCGCAGGGGAAGCTCCGTCCCCTCGCGGTCGGCGCGGAGGCGCAGCGCGAGCTGGGCGAGGAGCGCGGAGGTCCACACCAGCAGGCAGGTGGAGCCCACAATGTTGAGCAGGACCGGGAGGACCTTCTCGGGGAAAACCAGCTCCAGAACCACCGTGACAACGCCGAAGGCGACGCTGGCCAGGACCGCGACCACCGGAACTCGTGCCTTCGACACCGAGGCAAGCAGGCGGGGTGCTTCGCCCCGCTCCGCCAGGGAGTACGCCATCCGGGAAGCGCCGTAGAGGTTGGCGTTCAGCGCGGACAGCAGTGCCGCGACGGCCACCAGGGTGATGGCGGTGGCCGCACCGGGCATGCCGGCGGCATTAAGTACGGCGGCGAACGGGCTCTTCAGCCCTGCCGACCCCACCGGCACCACGGCGGCGATCACGAAGATAGCGCCGATGTAGAACACCAGGATCCGCCACAGAACTGTTCGGACGGCCTTCTTCACGCTGCGGGCAGGCTCAGCCGTCTCGGCAGCAGCAACGGACACGATCTCGGTGCCGCCGAACGCGAACGCCACCACGAACAGCGCCGTCGCGATTCCGCCGAAGCCGTTGACCGCGAAGCCCTCCCCCATGAAATTGGACAGGCCCGGCGACTGCACGCCCGGTACTAGACCGAAGAGCAGCGCGAAGCCCACCAGAAGGAACCCGACGATCGCCGCCACCTTGAGCAGCGCGAACCAGAACTCAAACTCGCCGAAGTTCTTCACGCTGGTCAGGTTCACGGCGGTCAGCACCACGATGAACACAAAGGCCATCAGCCACACGGGCAAGGCCGGGAAGATGGTTGCCAGCAGGCCTGCCGCACCGAGCGCCTCGGCGGCGATGACCACCACCAGCTGCAGCCACCAGAGCCATCCGACGGTGGCGCCGGCCACCGGCCCGTAGGCCTTGGCGGTGTAGACGGAGAAGGCACCGCTGTCAGGGTTGGCCGCGGCCATCTCTCCGAGCGCCCACATCACCAGGATGATGAGGGTGCCGGCCACGAGGTAGGAGATGAGCACCGCCGGGCCGGCGGCCTGGATGCCCGCGCCGGAGCCGATGAACAGGCCCGCGCCGACGGCGCTGCCCAGGCCCATCATGGTGAGCTGCCGGGGTTTGAGGGCTGCGCCGAGTGGGCGGGCAGACGTCGTTGTCTGTTGTTCCATGGGGATTCCTCTGGTTGTCGAACGGATTGGGGAAAGGTCAAAAGTTGTCAGGCCACGTGGGCCGCAAGGAGCCTGAGGACCCGGTTGTTGGAGGCGGGATCGGCAACGGTGATCCGCACGCCGTCGCCCTGGTACGCGCGGACCAGGATGCCCGCGCTGTTGAACGCGTCCACCAGCGTCGCCAGCAGCTGCTCGTCGGCGCGGATCCACAGGAAGTTGCCTTGGCTGGGCTGCAGCTTCCAGCCCTGGACTGCCAGCTCCGCGGCCATCCGGGCGCGCTCCTGCTTCACGGCGGCAACCCGCGCTGCCATCTCCTCCCCCGCGTCCAATGACGCGATGGCCGCCTTCTGCGCCAGCGCGCTTACGGCGAACGGCAGGGCGGTGCGGCGCAAACCGTCTGCGATTGCCGCCGTCGCAATGGCATACCCGACGCGGAGGCCGGCGAGCCCGTAGGCCTTGGAGAAGGTGCGCAGGATGCAGACGTTCGGGTACCGGCGGTAGAGTGCCAGGGAATCGGGGCCGCTGCCGGCGTCGGTGTATTCCACGTAGGCCTCGTCGATCACCACCAGGACGTCGGAGCGGACGGACTGCAGGAAGGACTCGAGGCGGTCGTGGCTGATCGGGACGCCGGTGGGGTTGTTGGGCGTGCACAGCAGGATGACCTTGGTGCGGTTGGTGACGGCGGCGGCCATGGCGTCGAGGTCGTGGCCCTCGGCGTCGTCCAGCGGGATGCGGACCGGCCGGGCGCCGGCCAGCTCCACCAGGATGGGGTAGGCCTCGAAGGAGCGCCACGCGAACACCACCTCGTCCCCGGCGTCGCACAGTCCGGTGATGATCTGCTGCAGGACGCCCACGCTGCCGGGCCCCACTGCCACCTCGTCGGCGGTGACGCCCAGGTGCCGGGCGATCTGTTCGCGGAGTTCGACGGCGGCCATGTCCGGGTAGCGGTTCATCCTGCCCGCCGCCTCGGTCACGGCTACGGCGGCTGCGGGCAGGGGCTCGTAGTGGCTTTCGTTGCTGGCGAGGGCGGCGATGTCCGCGCCGGCGCTGCGCCGGCCCGGGACGTACGACGGAAGGCCGGTCACCGCGCCGCGCAGGGCGGGCAACGCAGTTTCGGGAACGCCCAAAAGCTGATCACTGGTCATGAGGTCCGATCATGGAAGTGACCCGGGACACAATGCAAGGTAGGCTCCGGTGCTTGGGACTTCTGCTCAACTTCTAGTACCTCTGGAGAAAATATGACCATCACAAACTCCCGCACCCTCGATTCCCTCGACGGCAGGATCATCCTTGCCCTGGACAAGGACCCCGAAGCCAGCGCCCTGGCACTCTCCCGGACACTCGGCGTCGCCCGCAACACCGTCCACGCGCGGCTGGCACGGCTGGAGCGCAGCGGCGCGCTCCGCTCCTTCAGCCGCAGGCTCGACCCCGCCGCGCTGGGCTACGAACTCATGGCCTTCCTATCCCTCTCCATCAGCCAGACCCGCACGGGCTCGGTGGAGAACGGGCTCGCCGCCATCCCGGAGGTCATCGAGGTGCACGCCACCACCGGGGACGCGGACCTCATGGCCAAGGTGGTGGCCCGCGGCACGGCAGACCTCTACCGCATCACCAACGAGATCCTGGAGATCGACGGGATCGAGCGGACCAGCACGGCCATCTCCATCCTGGAGCTCATGCCGCCCCGGTACGACGGGCTGATCAGCCGGCTGTCGGAACAGGAATCCCGCCCGTCAGAGTAACAGGTGACGGGCGCCACAGTTGGGCACATTGTCAGCATCGGCTCCTCTTGCTGCCAAGAGTCCCAGCTGCATCACGCGGTATTGCAAACGCGAGATGCAGGCCACACGATGCCTGCATGACTACTCTCATTGTCTCCGGTCGCGTAGCAGAGGTTCTCAGCAGCTATGTCAGCGACGTCTTCGGCGTCATGGGCAACGGCAACGTCTACTTCCTGGACGCCGCCGAGCAGCAGGGCCTTCGTTTCTCCCCCGTCCGGCATGAGGGCGCCGCCATCGCCGCGACCGACGCCTACTACCGCACCTCGGGACGGCTCGCCGCGGGCACCACCACCCGCCAGGCGGTGGAGCACGCACTCCTCCGCCGCACCGTTCCGGAAAGCTGCAGGCATCACGGCTGATCAAAACGCATAAGTCCAGATTTTGCGCCGATGTTGGACTAGAGTCGTGCACTGCGGAGAGCAGATACCATTCAAACTTTGACTACACAGCAGTATTGCTTGCTTGCCACGCTTCGATTTGGTCTCTAAATGGCTTCATGCGCCTGTACGCGCGTTTTGATAGATCCAGCTGATAATCAAGTGATTTTCGAATCTCCGCGTGGATATGAATAGCATTCCGCGCTTCATATATGTCGATAAGATCATCCCGAAGATCTTCCGTTATGATCCCAAGCAAAGATGCGCAATTTGCCTTATTGTCAAATCGAACTTTGGTACTACTGGTCTTGCCTATCGCTTCATAGGTAGGAATTATTTCTTTCCCGTCATGGGATAGATGTTTTTCAAGCTGAGCCTGACTAGCCGCAGGTATCGAAATTTTCTTGTTGGTCGGAAACTCAGTGAGCGCTACTACGGCCGGATCAGTTGCTAGCTCGTCGAACAATATGTGATGGATAACAGCCTCATATATCGATGCATATTGGAGTATTTGAATTCTTATCTGAGCTCGGAGGAGCCAACCATCAGCTCCTACGCCCTCGAGCATCTTGTAGATATACCTTGCCGAATTGAACTCTTCTCCCAAACGAGCCGCAAGTTTCGAGTCGGATATGAAACTGAAATAGTCGGCGTGCCAGTTTTCATCACCAATATGCACGTTCACATACTCTTCAATGGCACTCTTGACGTCGTTATTGAAGACCACACTTACCCCCATTTATGCTGCCTGCTCGCTCACCTTCAATAAGGAGATGCGGTTCGGGACAACGCCCCGTTGCCATTCCACCATATCGGAACCTTCTCCACAGGCCCTCTGATTCCGCGTCGCGCCCCGCACTTCTCATGTCGGGCCGTCACCGTCATGGAACTCATGCAGCCCGCTGCGGGGGCTCATTTGGGGACCGACCGAGCGGGAAGCGCAACCTCGGCCTGCCCAATCGGCGGTTATTCCGTCGTGAACTTTCCTGTTGCGCGGATGGAACAAGTCCTCGTCCGCGTACCGGTGGGCTCACACTGAACATATGCCAACGCACCACCTGTCCACGTGTGTCGCACCGCTGCCGGAACGGGATTTCTCCAGCCGGACTGATCCCGACCGCTATCATGGATGGATTGGCGGGGGTCACTGAAGTGACAGACCCCGTCGGCTCGGTCAAAGAGGTAGACAGCCGCTACAGGGTGCAAATGGTGCGGATGGCGACCCCATCGAAGTCCCCGCCGCTCAACGGCCCCGCCACATATGAACCAGCTTCGTCAACGCGATCCTGATGGGCGAGTCCACCGTGGCGTTCACCACCGTGGCGAGCCAAAGACGCTCCTAGCACCCGTTGAACGGCATGGTGAGCTCACCACAGCGGGCGTTTTGGCATTTTCCTTGCTCCTACGCTGCCAAAAGTCTCAACTGAATGCGACGGTATTGCAAACCTGAGATGCAGGCCACACGATGCCTGCATGACTTCTCTTACCGTCTCCGGCCGCGTGGCGCAGGTCCTCAGCAGCTATGTCAGCGACGTCTTCGGCGTCATGGGCAACGGCAACGTCTATTTCCTGGACGCTGCCGAGCAACAGGGCCTGAGCTTCACGCCAGTCCGGCATGAGGGCGCCGCCATCGCCGCGGCCGACGCCTACTACCGCACCTCGGGACGGCTCGCCGCGGGCACCACCACCTACGGCCCCGGCTACACCAACGCGCTCACCGCCCTCGCCGAGGCCGTCCAGGCGCAGATCCCCGTCGTGCTGGTCACCGGCGACGCCCCCACCACCGGCGCCCGGCCCTCGGACGTCGACCAGGCTGCCATCGCCGCCGGCCTCGGCGCGGCCACCTTCACCGTCACCCGCGACTCCGCGGGCGCCATCACCCGGCAGGCGGTGGAATACTCACTCACCCGGCGCACCGCCGTCGTCCTTGCCATCCCCTACGACCTCGCCGCACTCGAGGCTGCGGACGAGGACCTTCCGGAACCGGCGGCACCACAGGTGACGGACGACGTCGACGGCGGCCTTGGGCAGATTGCCCGCCTGCTGGCCGGTGCCAGGCGGCCGCTGATCCTGGCCGGCCGGGGCGCGCACCTGGCCGGTGCCGGGCCGGAGCTCCGCGAACTCGCCGACCGGCTCGGCGCACTGACCGCCGGAACCGCCCTGGCGCTCAACCTCCTCAATGGCGAGGGGTACCTGGGCGTGGCCGGCGGTTTCGGCACCGACACCGCGGCCGGGCTCATGGGCGAGGCCGACGTGGTTCTGGTGGCCGGGGCCAGCCTGAGCCCGTTCACCATGCGGTTCGGGCATCTGATCGGCCCTGGTGCGACTGTTGTTCAGATCGACACCGCGGTGGAGCCGACCAACCGGCGGGTGGACCTGTTCGTCCAGGCAGATGCGAAGGCTGCTGCCTCGCGTCTGCTGTCCTTGCTGGACGGTGAGGTTCCTGTGGCTGGCTGGCGGGCGGAAGCTTCGAAGCGTCTGGCTGCGGGGCCTGGGCATGACTTGGGTTCGGACGTGACTGAGGACGGGCGGCTGGACCCGCGCGCCCTGGCCACCGCGCTGAACACAATGCTGCCGGAGCGCCGCACGGTGGTCCAGGACGGCGGCCACTTCATCGGCTGGGCGCCCATGTACTGGAACATCCCGCGGCCGCAGGACCTGGTGATGGTGGGCACCGCTTACCAGACCATCGGGCTGGGCCTGGCGAGCGCCGTCGGGGCCGCCCGCGCGGTGGAGGACGGCCGCACCCTGGTGCTGGCCTCCGGCGACGGCGGGTTCCTGATGGGCCTGCCGGATCTTGAATCGCTGATCGGTGCAGCCCGCAGCGCCATCGTGGTGATCTACAACGATGCCGCCTACGGGGCCGAGATCCACCAGTACGGGTCCCAGGGCCTGACCGAGAAGCCGATGCTGATTCCGGAAGTCGATTTCAGTGGCGTTGCGCGGGCGTTGGGTGCTTCGTCAGCGGTTATCCGTACGCTTGGCGACCTTTCCGCGCTGCAGGAGTGGATCGACGCCGGCGCTCGTGGGACCTTCGTGGCAGACTGCCGTATCACCTCCACCGTGCGGGCGCCCTGGCTGACTGAGTGGATGAACGCGACGCGGGCGGCGAAGGCGGCGGTAGCGGGGTAGTCGACTGCTAAAAAGTTCGATGGCATGCTGATTGAGCCGAGGAGGCTTTTGAGCGTTTGACAGCCGAACAGATAAGGAGGACGCGTGGAAGACGAAGAGCCCTGGTACTCCAAGCTACGGAAGCAATGGAAGCCCGAACGGGTGAAGTTATTGATGATCGCTGAAAGCGCCCCAGCTGATGGTGGCAATGCTGTGCATCGCAACTTCTTCTATCGTTCCGACCGGCTTGGTCCAGATAATTTGTTCCGCGGAGTGGTCGCCGCAACGTATGGGACTACAAGCGATGCCTTGAAACAAAGCGGTAAGCGTCCATGGTTGGAGCGTCTCCGTGATGACGGTTTCTACCTTATTGATCTGGCTTCTCACCCAGTCAATAGGCTAGGGCCAGCCGAGAAGCGTCAAGTGCTGAGAGATGCCGTTGTAGATTGCGTTGCCCGAACAAGGCAGCTTGACCCTATCGGCGTGGTCATTGTGAAGGCGAATCTATATCCACTACTTGCTGCACCCCTGGTTGAGGCGGGTCTTCCCTTGCTGCATGACAGACCCATTCCATTTCCTCTTGGAAACACTCGTGCTGAATTTATCGCAGCGTTCAATACCGCACGATCGAATCTCCCAGTATCACCAGAATCCAACCGAAGAATAAGATGACGATCCGGAAAGCGATGGTTTCGACCTTATGAGAAGTGGAACGATACGGGCCCGGAACAGACCTTCATAGAGCAGTTGCCCGCAGCGATGGAGTCAGATCAGGCACAACGAGCACCAGAGCGTCGCACACCTCCCGAGGCCAACCTTTCCTAGAGCTTTGTCGGAGGAGCCGCATAGGATTCCAACCATGAGGATTGCCGTTGCAGGGGGAACCGGGACAGTGGGCCGCCACGTGGTGGCCGTCGCCAGGGAGCGCGGGCACAACGTGGTCAGCCTCAGCCGCGCGGAAGGGGTGGACCTCATCACCGGGCATGGCCTCGCCCAGGCGCTCCAGGGCGTCGACACCGTCATCGACGTCTCCGGCATCCAGGTCCTGTCCACCAAGAAGGCCGTGGATTTCTTCACCAACGCCACCCAGAACCTGTTGGTAGCTGAGAAGAAGGCCGGCGTAACGCACCATGTGGTGCTATCCATTGTGGGCATCGATAAAGCCAACTCGGGACTGTACGCCGGGAAGCTGGTGCAGGAGGACGAAGTCAGGCACGGCGGCGTTCCCTGGACCATCCTCCGGTCCACCCAGTTCCACGAGTTCGTGCCAATGTCCATCAAGGCCGCCTCCGTGGGCCGGCTGGTCTTCGTGCCCACCATGCTCACCCAGCCGGTGGCAGCGAACGAGGTGGCCGCGGCCCTGGTGGACGCGGCCGAGGCCGGGCCACAGGGACGGCTCCCGGACTTCGGTGGCCCGCGGACCGAACACCTGAAAGGCCTGGTCGCTGCCTACCTGGCCAAAACGCGGCAGAAGAAACGGATCGTTCCGCTTCGCGTCCCCGGCCCCATGGGCAAGGCCATGCGCAGCGGCGCGCTGATCCCGGCGCCGGGCTCCGCCGTCGGACGCCAGACGTTCCAGGAGTGGCTCGACGCCATCGGTGCCGCGTAAAACCGACGCTAAATGAGGCAACTGCCCCATGCCCCTGCCGCGGCCCGCTCCTAATCTCGAGGCATGGAGAAAAGGAGGCGGCCATGACCACCTACCAGCCGCAGTCATCAGCACAGGCAACACCGACACTTGCCGACCTTCCCGAGGACCCCGCCGAGCACTTCGCCGGCAGCGCCGTCTTCGGGCTGCCCTTCACCAGCGGCCATTACCTGGCATTCCGGGATTTTCCGGTGAGCTCCGTCGGCCCCGGCTACCGCTCCGTCTGGCACCGCACGCCCGGCGGCGAGTGGACCCTCTACGCGAACGTCCCGCCGCAGTTCAGCTGCGCCCGCTACTTCGGGCTGGCGTTCCACCGCACGGTGGAAACCGACGTCGACATCACCTGGAGCGGCCCGTCCAGCGCCGTGATCACGGTCCCGGGAGTCCTCGACTGGGACCTGCAGCTGGGCACCTCCGCAGCCACGAAAATGCTGACCGCCATGGCCGCGCGGATGCCCGAAAGGTTGTGGCGCAGCGAGCCCGTCCTCAGGGCCATGGGGGCGTTCGCCGGGCCGCTGCTCGGCGCCGGCCGGATGAAAATGTCCGGCCGGGTACCCAACGGCCAGACGTTCCAGGCCCAGCCCCGGCAGCTGTGGCTCGTCACAGATTCCAGGGCAACGGTCCTGGGTGAGGGCGCCGGACGGCCCGGCCCGCTCAAGGCCCAGGACCACCTGGCGGACTTCTGGCTGCCGCAACGTGGACTGTTCGGCGCGCAGGTGGGCGTCAGGTTCCCGTCCACCGCCCATCCCGCCGGACCAGGCGCTGTCTAGGGACGGACCGGGAGGAGCCAGGCGGCATAACGGCCGACGGCGCGCGGTCCCTACTGCCGCGGCCGGCGGCTTCCTAGAATGGCAGGTGTGATGCAGTCACCGGCTGCGCCCCGCCGCAGCGAAGTCCTGGCCGCGCTGTCGCTCGCCATCGACCTGGGGCTGGGGCAGCCGATGGAGCACATGCTGCGTGCGTCCCTGCTGGCGCTGCGGATCGCCGGGGCGGCGGGCGTGGACGCCGCGGGCCAGGGCAGGATCTACTACGCCAACCAGCTGGCCTGGATTGGCTGCCACGCGGATTCCTTTGAACTGGCCGCGCTGTTCACGGACGATATCGGCTTCCGCGCCGACTATTACCGCCGCGACCAGCACGGCCTGCCCATGTACGCCGGCATGTTCAGCCACACCGGCGCCGGCCTCCCGCCGCTCCCCCGCCTCGCCCGGTGGACGCGTTTCGCCGCGACAGGCAGCGGCGCGGTACGCACCATGATTGCCTCGCACTGCGTCTCCGCCGGTGTGCTGGCCAGCAGTGTAGGGCTCGACGACGGCGTGGCAGGACTGCTCACCCACACCTTCGAGCGGTGGGACGGCAAGGGCCTGCCGGAGGGAGTCGCGGGGCCGGACATCCCGCTCGAGATGCGGATCGTGCACCTCGCGGACACCGCCGAGGTCTTCCTGCGGACGGAAGGCGTGGCCGGGGCGGTGTCCATGGTGCGGGCTCGACAAGGCAGCCAGTTCGATCCCGCACTGGCCGGACTGTTCATCGAGCAGGCCCAGGCTCTCACCGAAGGACTCCTCGACGTCGACTGCTGGCAGGCGGCCCTTGACCTCGCTCCCACGGACGCTCCCCTGTCCGGCAGCCAGCTGGACACGGTGCTGCGCGCCATCGGCGACTTCGCTGACCTCAAATCCCCCTACACCGCCGGACACTCCCGCGCCGTGGCAGCCCTCGCGGCCGCCGCAGGCGACGAGCACGGGCTGCCCCCGGACGACGTCAGGGAGCTCCGCCGCGCAGGATGGGTGCATGACCTGGGCCGTTTGGGGGTGTCCAACCAGGTGTGGGACAAGAAGGAGCCCCTTTCCGCGCTGGAGCTGGAACGTATCCGCATGCACCCGTTCCTGGGCGAGCGGATCCTCAGCCGTGTACCCGGGCTGAAGGGTGAGGCGGCGTTGACCGGTCTGCACCATGAGCGGCTCGACGGGTCCGGTTATCCGCGAGGGATTGGCGGAAGCGAGCTGGGGATCAAGCAGCGGATCCTGGCGGCGGCGGACTCCTACCATGCCTCCGTGGAGCCACGCCCGCACCGGCCCGCGCTCACCCCGGCTGACGCGGCTGCCCGGCTGCGGCAGGAAGTTTCTGCGGGGAGGCTCGCCGCCGGAGCGGTGGAGGCCGTGCTCGTGGCGGCCGGCCAGCAGCCCCGCCGCCCGCATTCGGCCGCAGGTGGGCTCACCCCGCGGGAAGTGGAAATCCTCGGGATGCTGTGCCGCGGCCTGACGCCGGCCCAGATCGCAGACGCCCTCTTCCTTTCCCGGAAAACAGTCCGCAACCACGTGGAGCACATCTACACCAAGATCGGCGCAACCAACCGGGTGGGGGCTACCTTGTTCGCGATCAGGAATGGGCTGACCGAGTAGCGGACGTGCCCCGCTTGGGCAGTCCGCGCTGGCCCGGGCACGTCCCTTGAGACTATTGGCTGAGAAGCCGCCACAGTGACGTGACTTCGGCCGACCGCGCCGCGAACAGGGGATCGTCGCGGTCCGATGCTTTGGGATGGGTTGGCTTGGTGTCCAGCCGCTCCGTCACCTTCAGCCCGGCCGCTTCGATGGCGGCCAGCAGGTCCGCGCGCGAACGCAGGCCCAGGTGCTCGGCCAGGTCGGACAGGACAAGCCAGCCCTCACCGTCCGGCTCCAGGTGGCCGGGTAGTTCGTTCAGGAAGCGGAACAGCATCCTGCTGCCGGGGTCGTAGACGGCGCTGTCCAGGCTGGAATGCGGCGTGGCCGGAATCCAGGGCGGGTTGCATACGATCAGCGGTGCCCGTCCGGGCGGGAACATATCGGTCAGCACTGCCTCCGCTCGGTCCTCGACTCCGAGGTTCCGGAAGTTCTCCGCGGCGCAGGCGATGGCACGCGGTTCATTGTCCGTCGCCACCACGCGGCGGACACCGCGGCGGGCGAGGACGGCGGCGAGCACTCCGGTGCCTGTTCCGACGTCGAACGCGAGCGTGTCAGCGGGCAGCGCGGCCGCTGCCACGAGATCCACATACTCGCTGCGGGTGGGAAAGAACGTGCCGTAATGCGGATGGATGCGGTCCTGCAGGGCATCGACGTAGACCCCGGTCCGGCGCCACTCGTGGGCGCCGATGGCCCCGACAAGCTCGTGCAGGGACACCACGGAAGATTCTCCTATGTCTCCGTACGCTGCCGCGGCGGCTTCGCGGATGTCCGGTGCGCGGCGCAGCGGCACCACCGGGCCCGGATCGAGGGGAATCAGCAGCAGGCCTAGGATTCGTGCACGGTGCGAGGCGGCCTGCCGGTGCCGATAGAACTGCTCGGCAGGGGTGCCGCTGGCCTTCTTTCCGGCGCCTATCCGGCGGTCCAGGGCGTTGAGGATCTGCCGCGCGTTGTGGAAGTCTCCGTGCCAGAGCATCGCGATCCCCTGTGATGCCATGCGGTACGCGTCGTCGGCCGTGAGGGCGTCGCCCACCACCTCCACCCGCCCGGGCGCAGGCCTGCCGTTGGCCGATCGCCACCGCGCGGCCATCCCGGTGCCGGCGTCCATCCAGGTCACGTGCCCGGCCGCCGCGGTTGTGTTCAAAGGTGTGGGGTCGGAGGGCGGGACTTCCGCCGGAGCTGGGGTGCCAGTAGGGATGAAGATCCGTTCCAAGATGTTGGGGCGATCAGATTCGGGCCGATTGCAGCGGGGGTTCGACGACGTCGAAAGGGGAGGCTGCCAGAAGTCCAGACCGTCCGCCGGCAGCAAACGCGGGCTTGGTCAACGGGGGGAGCTGAAGCCCTTGACCTACTGTGTCAGGGTACAGGTAAACCTGCGGATTCCCCTCTGGACAAGAAATAGTCTGTGCATAGATAATCTTTGTATAGACCATCTTCTGAGGAGGACACCATGTGGGAATACGAGCACAGCATCGAAACCGACGCCACGCCAGAAGCCGTCTGGCGGCTCTGGTCCGACGTCGAGAACTGGGGCGCCTGGAACGGGGAGATCGAGAAGATCGAGATCAACGGCCCCTTCGCCGAAGGCGCCCAGATCCTGATGACGCCCCCGGGGGACGATCCGATCCCCCTGGTCATCGCCGAGGCCGTCGAAAACGAACGGTTCGTGGACGAGGCCCGCTTCGGCGGCCTGCTCCTGCGCACCACCCACCGCATCGACCCCGCCGGCCAGGACCGGATCCGGGTGGTGTACCGGATGGAGATCACCGGCGACGGCGCCGACGAGGCCGGCCCGGAGATTGGGCCCGGCATCACCGCCGACTGGCCCGAGACCATGGCCGCGCTGGTCAAGATGGCCGGCGGCTGATGCCGCTCAACCCCGGCGAAAGCCCCGGATTCCTGCTCTGGCATGCCACGCTGCGCTGGCAGCGGGACATCGCCGCAGCACTGGCCCCGCTCGATCTCACCCACGTCCAGTTCGTGCTCCTCGCCTGCGCATGGTGGCTCAACAACCAGGGCGAGCACCCCAACCAGCTGGCCCTCGCCAGGCAGGCGGGCACCGACGTCAAGATGGCCTCCCAAGTCCTGCGCGCCCTGGAGGGCAAGGGACTCATCGAACGGGAAGTCGATCCGGCGGACACCCGGGCCAAACGGCTGCGCGTCACCAGCGCCGGAGCCGAGCTGGCTCCCCGGGCCATCGCCGCCGTCGAACTCGCTGATGCCAGGTTCTTCGAACCTGTTCCCGTGGACGATGCCGTGTCCCTGCTCCGGCGCCTGGCCCGGCCCGAGCTTGGCACACCGCCCACGGCCGTCGCTGACCGCACGCAACCCGAGGCACGGTCTAGGTAAGAACGGCGGGTTCCGAATCTGCCGCCAGCAGGCGAAGGAGCGGACCGGCGTCGTCCACGGATTCCAGGCCCAGCACCAGCCGGCTGATGGCTTTCACGCGGTCGCCAGGCAGCCTGGTGCCGGCCAGCCCCTCGAACTTGCCGATGGTCTCCTGGTCGCTGAGCCGGTTGGTGGCGGCCCCCTTTGCCTTGACCGCCTGCACCCCGAACGAATCCGTATCAGTCTGCACGCTGAGGAAGGGCTCGGCCGATCCGCCGTGCTGTTCCGGGTCCACTTCCACGTGGATGCGGCCCATCAGCTCCCTCAGCCGGGGATCGTTCCGGCCCTGCTCCGCCACCTGGTCCAGTCCCACGGTGCCGTGCATGAGCGCGGCGGCGAGGGCGAACTGCATGCTCAGCTGGGTCGAGACGAGGGAACGGACATCGGCGGTGCCGCACATGTCCGCGATGAGGGCGCTGGTCCGCACCGTGATCTTCTGCGTTACCTCCGCGGTGATCCCCCGGTCACGGAGCTCCAGGATCGCGTCAATGGCCGAGTGGGTGCTCCTGCAGGTGGCATACGGCTTGATGGACGCGCGCTGGACCTGCCAGTCCTCCCCCAGCGTGTCAAAAAGTCGCGACTCCTGGACATCGCCCGGCTGGCCGTAGAGCTTGAGGAAGCTGCCCCACGGCGCAGAGAACACATCCCGCGGCCCCGTGAACCCGGCCTTGGCCAGCAGCGCACTGTTCAGACCGGCTTCGGCCGCGCGCCCCACATGCATGCGCTTGGACATGGCCCCATCCCCGATGAAAGCCCAGGTTCCGCCGGTGAAGGAGCCGGCCAGGCCGATGGCGGACACCAGTTGCGGCGCATCAAGCCCCAGGACCACACCCGCCGCCACCGCGGCCGCGAACGTGCCGGTCACCCCCGTGGAATGCCAGCCCTGGTTGTTCACCGGGTCGTAGCCGCCCAGGGCGTCCTGCACCCGGCGCCCCACCTCATACCCGCTGACGACGGCGTGAAGGAACCTTCCGCCGTCAACTCCCGTGCCGCCGTCGTCCGCTCCGCCCGCGGAACCGCCGGCCCGGACGGCCAGGGCGGCCAGCGCGGCCGGAACCACCACGGCCCCGGAGTGGTCGCACCCGCCGGAATCGTCCAGCTCAAAGGCGTGGCACGCCACGCCGTTGACGAAGGCGGCCGCCAGCGGCGGCAGCCCGGCGGGCGTGCCCCACACCGGCGAGCCCGTTCCGGGCGACGGGGTTCCGTGCGCTGCGGCGAGCGCTGACCTGCTGAGGTGGACTTCCCGCGACGCCGCCCCGGCAATGCCTGCGCCCAGGGTGTCCAGCAGGTGGAGTTTCGCCCGGTGCAGGACCTCGGGAGGGATGTCCGCCGGACGCAGTGCCGTGAGAAAGTCCGCTATGCGTTCGGATGCTGTCAGCTCTGGGCTCATGCCGGGGTGCCTTCATGGGTGAGGGAATGGAAGATTTCTGCCGGGTGCGAAGGGCTGTTGGGCGCAGCGGTCTCCCGCCACCACCGGGCCACGTCCCCGCCGGTGGCGTGCCAGACGTCGCCGTACGCGTGGACATGGCCCAGGAACTCCCGGAGCATCCCGATCCGCCCGGGAGTGGCGATGATCTCCGGATGCAGGGTCAGGACGAAGCAAAGCCCTTCGGCGCGGTAGGCCTCGAATTCCAGGATCCAGTTGCGCAGCACCTCCCGGCTGGACGCGATCCGCGGACTGCCCTTGGGGATGGGCGGGTCAAGGTTGAAGACGAAATAGGGAAAGTCGTCCAGTTCGTGGTGCCGTGGGACCTCGACGAGTCCTGCAGCGCGGCCGGCATGGAAATGGGGCAGGTCGTCGCCGTGCCACGAGGAGGACCAGGTGAACCCCAGGTCCAGCAGTTCAGCGGGCAGGCCGTGCGCCATTGATCCGCGGCCCGCCCGGAAGCCCTGCGGCCGCACGCCAAGGAGCGCCTCGAAAGCGTCCTGGCCCCGGCCGATGCTGTCCAGTTGTTCCGGCAGCGTCTGCAGCCCAAGGTCCTCCAGCACCCAGCCCATGTTGGCAAGTTCATGCCCGGCGGCCGCCACGGCTTCAACCTGGCGCGGGTAGGTGCCGAGGTTGGCCCCGGGAATGAACCAGCTCGCCGTGGTGCCCGTGCGCCCAAGCTCCGCCAGCAGCCGGTCCACGCCGCGGGTGGCGCCGTACTGGCCAACGGACAGGCTTTTGGCGCGGTCGACGGCGTCCGGCGCCGCCGCGAGCACCGACAGTTCCGCTTCAAATCCGACGGTGACCACGAAGGCGCACCGGTTCGCTCCGGGCCAGCGGGCCGCCGGCGGTTCCTGCGTGAACGTCATGCTGCCTGCTCCGTTCCGTGCTGTTGCTGCCACCAGGTGGCGATCTCCGTGCAGGTGCCGAACCATACGCCGTCGGCATCTTTCATGTGCCGGATCCAGCGGTCCAGGAGCGCTGCCCGGCCGGGCTTCCCCACCACCTTCGGGTGGAAGATGGTGGAAAGGCACAGCCCCTCCGCGTGGTACCCGTCAAACTCCCTGGTCCAGTTGTCCAGGGTGGGCTCGTAGCCGGCGATCCGGTCTCCGCCGGAGGGCCAGTCCGGGTTGGTGGTGTAGGCAAGGGAGGCGTAGTCGTCCATGTCGGACCTGGCCGGGATCTCGATGAGCTTCCCGCCGGTGTGGAGGTACGGCCGGTCATCGCCCCGCATGGAGCTGGAGTAGAGGAAGCCCATCTCCGCCAGCAGGGCGGGCGTCTCGGGACGCCAGTCACCGGACGGGGTCCGAAAACCGACGGCCGTGGTGCCCAGGACGTCCTGGAAGATCCGCTGGCTGGCCTCGATCACCTGGCGCTGTTCGTCGGTACGGAGGTCCCAGTACTTTTCGTGTTTATAGCCGTGGTGTGCTACTTCGTGGCCGTGCTCCACGATCCGCCGGCACTGTTCGGGCCAGGTTTCCACCACCCAGGCGGGGGTAAAGAAAGTTGCCGGGACCTGATGGGCGTCCAGGAGCCGGAGGATCCGGTCCAGGGCCCGCCATGGCCCGTAGGCACCCTGGGTGAAGTACTCCGGCCGGGTCCAGATGGTGCCTTTCAGCATGGCATCGCCGGTGGGCCCGTCGAGATCGAAGGCCAGGGCGACGGCGCTGCGCTTGCCTTCCGGCCACCGCACCGCCGCCCCCGCCTCCATGGACTGCTGGCTCACTTAACCCCGTTGATCTCGGGCTTCATGGCACCGTAGCCGATGCCCCACTTGTCCAGGATCTTCTGGTAGTCACCGCTGTCCGTGACCTTGGTCAGGGCGTCCTTGACGGCGTTGGCCAGCTGGGTGTTGTCCTTCTGCATCAGGATGCCGAAGGGCTTGGCCGGCAGCGGATCGAGCACGGCCGCGTACTTTCCGGGATCGGTCTTGTCGAAGTAGGCGAGGTTCTCGGCGCCCTGGGCGGCGAGGTCCACGCGCCCCTGGTCAATCTGCAGCCGCGCGGCCGCACCGGAGTCCGTGGGCAGGATGCTCAGTTCCGGGAGGCCCTTGTCCGTGCAGATGGTCTTGCTCAGCGTTTTCACCTGTTCGAAGTAATCGGTCTTGCCGCTCACCGCGAGGGTCTTGCCGCAGAGATCGCTCTCCTGCTTGAACTCGCCGGCCCGGGTGCCCGAAGTGTAGAGGCGGCCCTGAGACTTGAAGTAGTCCACGAAGTCGGCCGTCTTCTGCCGTTCCACGGTGTCCGAAATGCCGGACATGACCAGGTCCACGCGGCCGGTCTGGACGGAGTTGATCAGCTGGTCAAAGGGCGATTCCACCACTTCGACCTGAACCCCGAGCGCCTCGCCCAGCTTTTGCTGCAGCTCGATGTCCACGCCGGCCAGCTTCTTGTCGGAGTCGCGGAACTCCATGGGCGGGAAGTCCGGGGACAGGCCGATCCTGATCTTCCCGGCGTCCTTGATGGCCTGGGGCAGGCCGGTGGTGCCGGCACTGGTGTCCGCGGTGGTTTCGGCGCCGCCGACGCAGCCTGTGAGGCCGAACGCTGCAACTGCGGTGATGGCCGCAACGCGGGCGGCCGTGGTGAACTTCTTCATGGATGGCTCCAAAGGGGTTGGGGTGATGTTTAGAAGACGCGGGAAAGGAAGGCCTTGGTCCGCTCGTGCTGCGGGTTGCCCAGGACCTCGGCCGGGGGGCCGATTTCGACGATTTCGCCGCCGTGCATGAACGCCACACGGTCGGCCACTTCCTTGGCGAAGCCAATCTCGTGGGTCACAACGATCATGGTGAGGCCGGATTTTGCGAGGTCCTTCATGACGTCCAGCACTTCGCCCACCAGTTCGGGGTCCAGTGCCGACGTCGGCTCGTCAAAGAGGATCAGCTCGGGTTTCATGGCCAGGGCCCTGGCGATCGCCACGCGCTGCTGCTGGCCGCCGGAGAGCTGCCGCGGATAGGACCCTTCGCGTCCTTCCAGGCCCACGCGGGCCAGCAGTTCGGAGGCGTGCCGTTTGGCCTCGGCCGGTTTGACCTTGCTGACGAGGACCGGGCCTTCGATGATGTTTTCCAGCACGGTCATGTGGGGGAAGAGGTTGAACCGCTGGAACACCATGCCGATGGACCGGCGCTGGCGGGCGGCTTCCTTGTCGGAGAGCTCAAAGAGGCGGTTGCCGTCCTGGCGGTAACCCACCACCTTGTCCCCTACCCAGATCCGCCCGTTGGACAGCGTTTCCAGGTGGTTGATGCAGCGCAGGAAGGTGCTCTTTCCGGACCCTGAGGCACCGAGCAGGCAGACCACCTCGCCGCTGTTGACCTCGAGGTTGATGCCCTTGAGGACCTCGTTGAGGCCAAAGCTCTTGTGGACGTTTTCGGCGCGGACCAGAACGTTGGTGGTCATGACTGTGCCTTCCTGTTGGTACCGAAAATGCTCGACAGCCGCTGGACGGGCGTCATGGGCAGCTGCCGGCTTGAGGATCCCTTGGCGAAGAACCGCTCCAAATAGAACTGCCCGATGCTCAGGATGGACACGGCGCCCAGGTACCAGACGGCGCAGACGATCAGGAGCTCCATGATCCGGTTGTTGACGTAGTAGATGTGCTGGGCCTCGGAAAGGATCTCGCTCACGCCGATCGCGGAGGCCAGCGACGTGGTCTTCAGCATCCCGATGACCTCGTTGCCCACCGGCGGAATGATGACCCGCATGGCCTGCGGCAGGACAATCCGCCGCATGGCCTGCAGCCGCGTCATGCCCACAGCCTGCGCGGCCTCCGTCTGCCCCTCATCAACGGAGAGAATGCCGCCCCGGACCACCTCGGAGGTGTAGGCGCCCTGGTTCAGCCCCAGGCCGATGGAGGCGGCGACGAAGGGGGTCAGGAGGTCGATCATGCGGCCCGAATAGAGCCCCGGGATGCCGATCACCGGGAAAATGAGGGCCAGGTTGAACCACATCAGGAGCTGCAGGTACACCGGGGTGCCGCGGAAGACCCAGATGTAGAGCCACGCGACGCCCGAGACCACCGGGTTCTTCGACAGCCGCATCACGGCGGTGACCACGCCAAGGACCAAGCCGATCGCCATGGCGACGGCCGTGAGGACCAGGGCCACGCCGATCCCCTGGATCAGCACGGGAACGGCCAGGTATTGCTGGACGGTGGGCCAGTTGATCTTGGCCCGTGAGAAAGAAACGGCCAGCCAAACCAGGAGCAGCACCACGGCCGCGGCACCAATCCACCTCCCGATATGGCGGCGCGGGACGATTTTCAGATCTGCCGCTGCAGTGCCTGTGATGCCGGGCGCTGGTTGAGTCTTCATGGCGTTTTCCTGATCGTGGAGGGTTTCAAGGTCACCGCGGGGACCGGCGTTGGTGGGCGCCACGGGTCAGCCCGCTGCGCCGGACGGGACGCGAAGCCCCTGGTAGTCGGCCGCCCAGCTTCGTGCCTGGTCCAGCTTCGCCCGGAGCCGCGTCAGTTGTTCGGCGACTCGTTCCGGGGCGGTACCGCCAAACCCGGAGTGGGCCGCAAGGGCAGCTTCAAGGGTGAGGACCTCCCTGATATCCGGCGTCAGCCGCGAATCCACGGCGGCGAGCTGGTCATCAGTGAGGTCGTCGTAGTCCAGGCCGTGTGACTCGCAGAAGCGCACCAGCGCTCCTGAAATCTCATGCGCCTCGCTGAAGGGAATTCCCTGCCGCGCCAGCCAGTCGGCAACCTCGGTGGCCAGGGTGTAGCCGGCCGTTGCCTGCCGGCGGACCTCCTCGACGTTGACAGAGAACGTCCGCACCAGCCCCGACAAGGCAGGAAGGGCGACCTCGATGGTCTCGACCGCGTCGATGACTGCGTTCTTGTCCTCGGCAAGGTCCCGGTTGTAGGCAAGCGGGAGCGACTTGACCGAAGCCATCAGCCCCATGAGGTCCCCCAGGACCCGGCCTGCCTTGCCCCTGGCGAGTTCGGCGATGTCCGGGTTCTTCTTCTGCGGCATGATCGAGCTGCCGGTGCAGTAGGCATCGTCCATGGTGATCCACCGGAACTGCTGGGATGCCCAGGAAATGATCTCCTCGCAGAGCCGCGAGATATCGATGAGCGTCAGGGAGCAGACGAACAGGAACTCGATGGCGGCATCGCGGCTTCCCACGGCATCGATCGAGTTTTCCGCGCTCGAATCGTAGCCCTGGTCCCGGGCCGCGAGTTCCGGAGACAGGGCGAAGGTGGAGCCGGCCAGCGCCGCCGCGCCCAGGGGCGAGACGGCTGCCCTGCGGTCCCAGTCCCGGAACCGGTCCAGGTCGCGGACCAGGGGTTGGGCGTGGGCCAGCAGCTGGTGCGCGAACACAACCGGCTGCGCCGACTGCAGGTGGGTGAATCCCGGGACCGGTGTGTGCAGGTGCCGGTCTGCCTGGGAGCCCAGCGCCTCGGCCAGTTCGACCAGGAGGTCGACGATCAACCGGACTTTGTCCCGCATGTAGAGCCGGAGGTCGTTGGCGGCCTGGTCATTGCGGGAGCGGCCGGCGCGGATCTTCCCGCCCACCGGCCCCATGCGTTCGATCAGCAGCCGCTCAAGGAAGGTGTGGACGTCTTCGTCCGCTTCCTGCGGGTGGACCAGGTCCGCGTCAATGTCCCTGGCCAGGAGGTCGATCGTGTCGAGGAACAGCGCGAGCTCGGCGTCATCGATGAGGCCGGACCGGTTGAGTTCTCGCACGTGCGCCCGGGAACCGTGCAGGTCGTAAGGGGCCATCCGGAAGTACCGCGGATCGGACCGTGAGAAGCGGGAGAGCTCGGGACTGGAGGCGCCAGCAAACCGGCCGCCCCACAGCTTTGTCTGTTCTTGCATATGCGTATGGCTCCTTGGTAAGTCTGCCGGGGAAGTGATCCGTATCACTTGGTGCAACGAAAGTATTTCTGGGGTAAACCCTAGCTGTCAATGATTTCCGCTTTGTTTCGCAGCTATTAATTTGATGACGCCGATTTCTAGACACCGGTTTCAAGAGATAAATCATTGCGGCTGAGACACCGGTATCCTGACCACCCCTCCGCTCCAGGTGACCGGAGAACCTGGTGTTTGTTACGGGTCCGGAAGGCGCGACGGTGCACCCGGGCACGCTGAAGGAACAGGACGTCACGCGGCGCAGGAGCCCCCGGAGGAGCTGCCCTGCCGTTACGCGCGTGCGGGAATTTTCGCCACGGAGCCACGCTCCGTGAACGTGGCCGGCAGCAGATGGTCCCTCTGGTCCGGACCCGAGTGCTCGATCCGGCCAACCAGGACCTCCGCCGCCTTCAGCCCCAACTCATAAGCGGGCAAGGCAACGGCAGTCACCTCGGGGCTGCTGACGGTCATCCACTCAGCGTCGTCCAGGCAGACCAGGGAAATGTCCCGGGGAACCTCCATGCCTGCCTCCCGGATGGCTTGGAACGCCGGCAGCGCCAGGCGGCTGTAGGAGGCAATGACGGCGCTGGGCCGGTCAGGGCGGCGCAGGAGGGAGGCAACAATTTCGTGGGCCCGCTCCGGGGACATGGCGTCGGAAATGAACTCGTACCGGATCCCCGCTGCCCGGGCCGACGTGCGGACGGCGCGCACCCTGTCCGCGATGGTTGAAATCGGCAGTGGATGCCCGGATTCCAGCTCCTCCGGCGTCTTTGTGGTGGCAGAAAGGAACACGATGTTCGTGTGGCCGCGGCCGATGAGGTACTCCATGACCGCGGTCGCGTCGGCATAGCAGTCCGTCCCCACCCAGTCGGCTTCCACGTTGTCCGGACGCCGGTCAAAAAGGACCAGCGGGCGGCCCATCCGCACCACGTCCAGCAAATGCGCGGAGTCGCTTCGACTCGTGGAGGCTACGATCAGCCCATCCACCCGCTTGTCCAGGAACACCTGGACGGCCGCCCGTTCCGCATCCAGGTTCTCGTCCGTATTGGCCAGAATGACGTCGAACCCGGCTGCCTTGGCGGCATCGGTCATGCCCCGGACGGCTTTGGCGAAGTGTGGATTCTCGATGTCGCTGATGACCACCCCAATGGTGTGCGAGCGTCCCGAACTGACGCTCCGGGCCAGGGCGTTCCCCCGGTAACCCAACGCTTCGGCAGCCGCCGCCACCATCGATTGCAGCTCATGGCTTACCGAGCCGTAGCCGCCAAGGGCCCTGGCCGCGGTGGACCGGGAGACGCCGGCCATGCGCGCGACATCCAGCAAAGTGGCGCTGCCATACCGTCGAGATTCCATTCAAGAAATTTACCCCAGAATTTCCGGCTCAATGGAACGCGGTCTATTGACACCGGTTTCATCGATTTGATCAGAAGCGGTTGTCGATTGTCCTCCGGGAAGCGATGGCCTCCCGCCGGGTCACCGCCCACGCTCCGGCCGGCCGAGGCCCCGCACGCACTGAGTGATCTCAAGATTCGCGCAATTAATCCCCGTCATGGATAAATCCCCTTCCCCGCCGCAGCACAGGTCCCTATGGTGTTCAGACAAGCTCGCCCAAGGGGGTCCCTCTTGAAATTCACGGATGAATCTTCAGGCACCAGCTGCAACGCATCGGATGCGGCAGAGCACGCAAGCACGGCCAAACCACCCGTGTCCCAGTTACTGGTGCCAGCGGCACCGGCAACCCACCCGCGGCCTGTCCCCGCTCCCCCACGCACCAGGCTCGCGCCCATCCAAGGCCAGCCTTCCAGGGCCAGGAACCGGGAGCATGAGGTACGGCGCCTTATCCACGATCTCGCCGCCCTCGCGTCAAGGCAATGCCCGCAGTAGTTTCCCACCAACGTCCAGGCTCCATGAGAGGCTTGATGGACAACTCACATGGGGGACACTGTGGATATTGCGTGGATGCTGTTGAATGCGGCTGTAGTGCTGGTGCCGTTGGCGCTTGGCGCAACACTTTTGTATTGGATCGTCCGGCTGGCCGTGAAGCATGGCCTGCGGTCTTACTACGCGCAGGGCAACCGGGAGCCGGGCACGGTCAGCCCGGCATCCCGGACTGAGAGCCGGGCTTAGCCCAGCGCCGAGGGCGGCTGCTCGGGCCTTTCGCCACTGTTGCCGCTTCCGGGGCAGGTGTGTACTGGACCTGCCACCGGCCCATTCGGGCTTCTCCGGTGGCGGAAGGTGGAGGAACCCATGCCCGGCAAACCCAAAGCGTCGCTCTTCGCGGGAGGCTGACGTGGCCCAACCAGCAACGCTGCAATTCCTTGGCGCAACGGATACGGTGACAGGTTCCAGGTACCTGGTCCGTTCCCAGGGGCACCGCATCCTTGTGGAGTGCGGCCTCTTCCAGGGCTACAAACGCCTCCGCGACCGCAACCGCGTCCCGTTCCAGGCGAGCCCGGCAGCCATTGATGCCGTGGTCCTCACCCACGCCCACCTGGACCACAGCGGGTACATCCCCGCCCTGGTACGCGACGGATTCCGCGGGCCGGTCTACGCCACACCGGGCACCACTGAACTGTGCAAGCTCCTGCTCCCGGACAGCGGCTACCTCCAGGAGGAAGAAGCCAGATTCGCGGACCACAGGTCATCCTCCACGCACCATCCGCCCGCACCCCTGTACACCGCAGAAGACGCCGTGCGCTCCCTCAACAGCTTCCGGGCCCAGGAGTTCGATGTGACGTTCGGCCTGCCCGGCGGCATCAAAGCCACGTTCCTTCCCGCGGGCCACATCCTCGGTGCCGCCCAGGTGCACCTCGACGTTGCAGGACACACCATCCACTTCACCGGTGACCTGGGCCGCGCCCATGATCCCGTCATGTACCCGCCCCGCGGTCTGGAACCGGCGGATGTGCTGGTCACGGAATCCACCTACGGCAACCGGGAGCACCCCCAGGGCGATCCCGAAGCCGAGCTCGGCGCCATCATCAACCGGGTCAGCAAGCGGCAGGGCGTGGTCATGATCGCCGCATTCGCGGTGGGGCGCGCCGAAACCATCCTGCTGCACCTCTCGCGCCTGCTGGCCAGGCATGCCATCCCGCCGATCCCCATTTACCTGAACAGCCCCATGGCCATCGACGCCTCGGACATGTACCACCGCCACCGTGCGGAACACCGGCTCAGTCAGCCCGAGTTCGAGGCCATGTACAAGGTTGCCCAACCGGTGCGCAGTGCTGACGATTCCAAGCTGCTGAACCTCCGCGGCGGGCCCATGATCATCATCTCCGCCAGCGGGATGCTGACCGGCGGCAGGATCCTGCACCACCTCGAGGCCTACGGGCAGGACCGGCGCAACGCCATCATCCTCAGCGGCTACCAGGCCGGCGGTACCCGGGGAGCATCCCTGGCTGCCGGGGACACGCACGTGAGGATCTATGGCCGGGACGTGCGGATCGAGGCGGAAGTCATCCAGATCGAAGGACTCTCCGCGCATGCCGATGCGAACGAACTGATCCAGTGGATGAAGGCCGCCCCCAAAGCACCGGCCATGACCTATGTGACGCATGGGGAGGCGGACGCGTCTGACGCCCTCCGGGCCCGCATCAAGCGCGAACTCGGGTGGAAGGTGCGGGTGCCGGAGCACATGGAAACCGTCTCGCTGGAGCGGCCGCACTAATACACTAAAGAGCGCCGCCCTGCCTGACCGGGACGGTCTTCCGCCGCCCGTTTGCGGACGTTCCCGCGACCCCCGACGACAGGACCGCGCCCATGACCCTCATTCTCCGCAACGTCCGCCCCTGGGGCGGGGACGCCTCAGACGTGACGCTCGACGGCGGGGTGATCACCGCCGTCGGGCCCGTTGCCGTGGAACGGGCTGCTTCGGCGGGCGCGGGCACTGCGCCAGGTGCCGGCGTCGTGGACGGGCGCGGCCGGATCCTGCTGCCGTCTTTTTCCGACGTCCATGTCCACCTCGATTCGACCCGGCTGGGGCTGCCGTTCCGCCCGCACACCGGAACGCCCGGGGTGTGGAACATGATGCTCAACGACCGGAACAATTGGCGCGACGCGGAAGCCTCCATCACCGAGCGGGCCACGCACACGCTGGGCGCGATGATCGGGCGCGGCACCACCCGGGTGCGCAGCTACGCGCAGGTGGACGCCGACGCCGGGCTGGAGCGTTTTGAGGCGGTCCTCGCCGCCCGGGAAACGCACCGGGGCCGGGCGGACGTTGCGGTGATCGCGTTTCCGCAGGCCGGGCTGCTGCGCGAGCAGGGAAGCGCCGAGATACTGGACGAGGCGATGAAGCTCGGCGCCGACGTGGTGGGCGGGATCGACCCCTGCGCGCTGGACCGCGACCCCGTCAAGCACCTGGACATCGTCTTTGGCCTGGCCGAAAAGTACGGCACGCCCGTGGACATCCATCTGCACGAGCCGGGCCAGCTGGGGCTGTTCAGCATCGAACTGATTTTGGAGCGCACCCGGGCGTTGGGTATGCAGGGGATGGTGACGCTCTCGCACGCCTTCGCCCTCGCGGACCTGCCCGACGGCCAGCTGGACCTGCTGCTGGCGGAGATGGCCGAGCTGGATGTCTCCGTGGCCACCGTTGCTCCGGCAACCCCGCTGCCGCTGGAAAAGCTCACCGCCGCCGGCGTCCGGGTAGGCCTGGGCGAGGACGGCCAGCGCGACTACTGGTCCCCGTACGGCAACGCGGACATGCTGGACCGGACCTGGCAGCTGGCGTTCACCAACAGGTTCCGGGCGGATGAGCTGATCGAGCACTGCGCGGCCGTGGCCACCATCGGCGGGGCCAGCGTCCTCGACCCCGCCGCACCGCGGCTTGGTTCCGTGGCGGACCGGCCCGGCCTCGCAGTGGGAGACCCGGCGGACCTGGTGCTGTTGGAGGGCGACACCGTCACCGCTGCCGTGATGGACAAGCTCCCCCGCCGTACCGTGATCCACCGCGGCACCGTGGTGGCGGACGGGCTGCAGCTGGCCTGAGCTACTCCCCCATGCCCGGGTGGACCGGAACGTAGTCCACGGTGTTGCCGGAGTTGGTCCGGCCGGCAGGGGCACGGTTGAACCCCCGCGCGTCGAGCCCGTTCTTCGCCCGGAATTCCGCGAGCGCAGCATCGTAAGCGTTGTTGAGGGTCCGGCCGGAGAATTCACCGGCACTGCCATCGGTGAAAAGGATCCGGATGCGGACGCTGGCGGGGTAGTGCCGGCTCATCCGGATAAAGCCTTCGGCGTCCTGGTGCAAGGTAATCAAGGGAAGCTGCTTTCGGTCGTGGGAGCAGCCTCAAGTCTGCCACCCCTTCGCAACGCCGGACGGCGGCACCCCGGTTCCGCGGCCGGCAACGGTCCGGCGCATACTGGAAGGGCCGCCCTCACCACGCGAGCATCCCCTCCGGACCCGGACCACGAAAGGCACCCGCATGCCCGCCAGCACTTCCCCCGCCAATCCGGCCAAACTGCACCTGGTGCTCATGCTGGTCCTGACGTTCTCCACCGGGGTGCTCGACGCCGTCGGCTACCTGGGCCTGGACCGGGTGTTCACGGCGAACATGACCGGCAACGTGGTGATCCTGGGGATGGCCCTGCTGGGCGCCGACAACCTCCCGATCCTTGGCCCCATCGTGGCACTGGCCGGGTTTATGACCGGCGCCCTCATTGCCGGCCGGACACTGCGGCCCACAAAGTCCGGCTGGAACCACCGCACCACCGTCCTTCTGGCGGGCGTCAGCACTGTCATGGCCGTGGTGGCCATCCTCTTGCTCAGCGGCGCGAACCCCAGGAGCAGCGAAACCGCCACCGTGGCCATCACCGGCACCCTGGCGGTTGCCATGGGCGTGCAGGCCGCCACCGCCCGGCATCTCAACGTCAAGGACGTCCCCACCGTGGTGGTCACGTCCACCATCACCGGACTGGCCGCCGATTCTCACCTTGGCGCCCGGACGCACCCTTTTTGGGGCCGGCGCCTTGCCGCAGTGGGCCTGATCATGGCCGGAGCCGCGGTCGGCGCAGGCTGCGTGCACCTCCACCTGGGCCTCGGAGTCCTGTTGACAGCGCTGCTCACCCTCTGCGTCGCCCTGTTCGGGCGGACCACCGTCCCCAAGCACGGGCATGACGCGGCGACGGCGGCACCCAGCCCGGGTGCCGCCGTCGAAAGCCCTCCGAAGAGCACTGCGTAGGCGTGGACTCTGCGGTCATCCCGCCATCGATCACGGGCCCGCCGGCCGTACAACGATGGCCGAGCCGCACTGGTTTATCACCGTGCCGGAGCTTGAAGCGGCCGTGGCGGACTTTGTGCCAGTGGCTGAGGTGTCGGTCAAGGCGAGGGAGTTGACTTCGATGGCCGCGTTCGACTTCGCCGCAATGTTGGACGTTGCCTCAACCAGCTCAGTTGTTCCGGACGGTGGTGTGAACCCCGTGGTGGCCGAATTGGTGCCGTTCCTGGCGCCATGGGCCGTCAGAAGCAGCGCACCCGGCGTCACGGGCGTGATGGACGGGGCCCGGACATCCGGGTACGCCACCCCGCTGTTGGTATCGGTGGCGGGGGTTACATCCAGTGGTGTTGCCTGGTTTGCCCCCTGAACGGCAACGGTCGACCAGGCATATCGGGAGGCCGGTTCAGGGACGCTCGGCGCAGTGTCACCGGGCTGCATCACCCGGTACCAGACAGCTTGATGGGCTGAGGCGGAACTTGCGCTCGTGAAGTCGCCGACTGCCTGTGTCCAGCCCGCCGGTGCGGCGGTATTGGCGGACCCGGACACGGTGACCTGCGAGAACAGGAACACGGTGTCACCAGGCTGCCAGCCTGCCGGCAGGGTTGGCGTGTACGAACCCGACGCTGTCAGCTCCCCGGCTCCGGCCGCCGAAGACCGTACCGAGACCGCTGTCGGCGTCGGCGAAGTTGTCGTCGGCGTTGGCGTGGGGGTTGGCGTAGGCGTCACTGTCGGGGTCGGCGTAGGCGTCACTGTCGGGGTCGGCGTAGCCGTCACTGTCGGCGTAGGCGTAGGCGTAGGCGTCACTGTCGGGGTCGGCGTCGGGCTTGGCGACGGTGCCGGCCGGGTGACTGAGAAGCTGTCGGTGTATGTCCCTCCTGAGGCTCGTACGAAGGAGCCGGTCAGCGTCGTACTCGTCACGGACACCTTGAGGAAGCCATACGTCGGGTTGTTGTTGCTCCCCATGAAGCTCTGGAAGTACGGCGCCGTGGTCGTGTTGTTCTCACTGTTTAGCGACCTCCCGCCCGAACCCACGGTGGCCAGGATGGTTCCGGTGCCGGCGGCGAACTGCCCGGTGGGGTTGGTGTCGGCCACACAGTCGGGGTCAAAACTGGTGACCGGGATGTTAGGACAGTTGCTGTTGAGCGCCAGCGGGTAGCTGCGGGCATACGCATGGTCGTGCGCCTGCAGGTACAGATCCACCTTCTTGGACACCAGCATGTTCATCAGGTCAGGACTGGCGGCGCAGGGGTAGTTCACCATGGACAGGCAATACATGTGCATGCCCACGACGATGAACGGGATCCCCGCGGCGCGGGCCGAGTCGATCGCCGACGTCACGAACTTGTAGCCCTGGGTGCCCGACTTATAGGACCAGTCCAGGCTGCTGCCGCTGTACGTGAGCTTCGGGGACACCATGATCAAGCGGACCAGGGGGCTGCTGGCCGGGTAGTCCGTGTAGAACTGCTGGGCGTAATTTCCTATCGAGCCCAGCTGGTCCGGCAGGCACGAAGCGAAGTTGGACCACACACCATCGGGCCCGTCGTCCTCGTGGTTTCCGGTGATGAATTCATAGGGCATGGTCCCGGCGTGCTGCTTGACGAACGAGCACCAGGCAGACTCCGGGGTGATCTGCGAATAGGACAGGTCACCGAGATTGAACATGGCCGCGGTCCCGGAATTGCGGGCTGCATCAATCACCTTTCCGGTCACGGTGTTGCCACCGGTGTCACCGGCGAAACCCAAACTCACCGAAGTTGCGGCTGTGGCTTGGGAGTCCCTCGATGAAGCCAGGAAATAGACATTCGCAAGAACAAGGGCAGTGCCGAGCAAGATGGCCAGCAATCGGCCCAACGGGCGGCGCTTGTGAAGGTGGGTGCTCACTTACAGCTCCATTCGGTTGCGCGACGCAGCCCGTTGGCTGCGGCGGAGTAACCTATGACCGAGGTGGTGGCGCCCTGCCCTGAGATCGAGCTCGCAGACCCGGACACTCCCGCAAACTGCCCGTCAGAGCCCGGCGGCAGGATCCGGGCGCTCTTGCCGATCCACATCATCGCCTGGGGCCGCGAACCCTTGAAGGACGGCGAACTACCCGCTCCCACCGCGGTTCCCGCAGCGCCTGCGGCCGCACTGGAGGACGGACCGGCCGCCGCAGCGCCTACATCAGAGATTAGGCCGAGGGCGCCCCAGGCGACCGCATGGGTTCCCTCCGCCACAGCACTCTGGCCAAGCGCCTGACCGGTGGAATCAATCCCGAGCACCACACCACCCCGCCCCGTGAGTGTCGGCAACGCCCGCGGGGCGCCGTTCGGGGCCCACAGCACCGGCGTAGCGTCATCGCCGAGGGCCACCCCGCCGACCGTGCCGTCCGCGCCGACCGCAAAGGCATGACCGCCGCGGGCTCCGGCCGGGAGCGTGAGCTCGTGAGGCGCGGCGGCGACGGTGGACCAGGCAGCGGGGCGTTCGTCGTCGTCGGCACCCGGCCCGTCGGAATGCTCCTCGTCACCGATCAATGCGCCAACAACGATGCCGCTGTCCGAAACCATTGACGGGAGTGCTATGTCACCGGGGTTGACCGGGAGCGGGTGGTATTGCCCGTTCTGCCACCACCAGCCCACCAGTACCTGGTGTGCGGTGTCATACCCGGTGCCGACAACCACGCCGTCCCGGTTAACAGAGGAGGGGACCACCGACTCAAGCGGAATCGCCAACTGAGTGGGCTGGCCACCCCGCCACAGCACCGGCGCAGATTCGCCCGCAGCGGTGTCGGCGACGCCCACCACCAAGCCATTGCTGCTGCCCGATACCGCGTTGCTGCCCTGACCTCCCAGGCCAGGGAGCAGCCGGACCGAACAGTTCGCGGCCGGAAGCGGGTTGGGCCCGGCCGCCGTCGCGGCGACGGGCAGCATCACCAGGCCGCCTTCCGCCGCGAGCAGGACTGCTGTCAACAACGCCCCGGGCCGCAACTCCTTGAACCGGCCGCGCCAAGACGGGCGGCCTCCGCTGCCGGGCAAACCCTCGTTGGACATTCCTCGCTCTGACAATGTTGCTCCCCGGAGTCGAACCCCATGGTCCCCAGCACCACTTCCAGTGCGTCGACCGCTTCATGGCCGCACTGTCTTTCGAGACTAGATTGAGGTGGAGCGGCAGTCACGAGTAATGGGTACCTAGTTCAACGCAAGCCCACTACCTAGGGCCCAGCCAACCTCACAGCTGGAGGCACCTGCCCGCTGGGGATGTGCCGCCAAACCTTCCCCGACGACCCCGTTATGACTTACTACTGCCCCGGGGCCCGGTAGGACGGCGTCTTCTTGGCCGCTTCGTCCAGGTCCTCCACGCTGAGGAGCGGCTTGAGGCGCACGTTGACGTTCCCGGTGGAATTGATCAGCAGCGACAATGCTGCGGCACTGGCATCGTCCGGCACGTCAAAAACACCAAGGACGTCGTAATAGCCAAAGGCGTAGTAGAAGCTCTCCAGCGTCCCTCCGACGGACTTGAGGGCTTCGGTCAAGGCGTCCCGCCGCTTGGTGCCGCCCTCCTGCATGAGCCCCTTAATACCCTGGCCCACGTACGTTGCCTCGAACAGATACTTCGGCATGGTCTTTCCCTTCCCTATCTCCCGTCCTGTGGTCGCCGCGGGAACCAATGCCCGGGCGTATCCGGTGCAGGACGGAGTCCATGCGAGACCTGGATGTGATGGGACCGGCGCTCGTGTCCGTTGGAAAGCCCCCGGACGCGGGATGCCCCGTCAAGGCAGACGGTATTCCGGCCCCACGAAGCAGTCAAGATGCCGGGATACCCAACCTGGAGGGGTCCTGGCCGGCTGAAGCTACCGGAGGCCCAGCGTCACCACGAGGCCGATGACCACGGCGGCCACGACCCCCAGCGAGATGTAGAGCCCGGCCGTCATGGAACTCTTCTGCACCGCGGCGCCGGCGTTGGGGAGCGCCTCCTGCCACGCCTTGATGGCGTCCAGTCCCTGGTAGTAGGCGAACATCATCGCGGCGCCGCCGGCCGCGCCCGCAACGGCGCCCAGCCCGCCCGCCCCGCTCATGGCGGCTCCGGCGGACCCGGCGCGGCTCAAGCCGGTAGGGTCCGTGCGGCCGTCCGGGCCGGCGGCCATCTCGGCGAGCTGCCAGGGGGACGGGCTGGGCGACAAGGACGCGCCCACGCCCAAAATGTCGTACTTCCGGCCGTTCGCCGTGACCACCATCGTCCCCATGCTCGTGAACCGGACTGCGGCCTGGGGTGCCGGCACGGAAAATACCGGCACCCCGGCAGCGTCATGCATGCTGAACGTCCCCGCTCCGTCCATTGCCACGATCACAGGTACTGTCTTGGCTCCATTGATCATGCTCTTGCGCCAGTAGAGCAGGGACTTCATCGGCGACGCGGAACCTGAGGGTGTTATCTCCATGACCACAGCTTAGGCGGCGTGGCAGTTACGGGCGGAAGAGTTCCTCGAAAGTGCCCGACGTGGTGGGTGAGCAGGTGTTTTCCAGGCAGCCCAGGTGCCACATGTGCTCAATGGTGGAGAGCAGGGTGTAGTGGTCGGACAGCTGGTTGGTGGTCTTGTGCGGGCCGTCGGCTGAGTTGATCACGATGGCCGGCGCGTGGCCGCCGCCGAGGACAGCGCCATTCTGGCCCACAGGGCTTCCGGGGCCGCCGTCGGATCCGGAGTAGTCGTTCTCATCCCAGGCCAGGACAATGCTGGACTTGGTGGTCTTCCACGTCGGGGAGTCCATGATCTGCTGGACCGTTTCCTTGACGTAGTTGTCGCCGAGCTGGATGGCTCCGTGGTCCAGGCCGGAGTCCGGGTAACCGCATTGGGGCAGTCCGACGAGCGCGGCACCGGAGGGCGAAACCCCGTGCATGTCATGGCACTGGTTGGGGCTGATCCAGGTGAAGTTCGGCACGTTGCCGCTGGCCAGGTCGCTCTTCAGGTTGTCCTCCTGGGGCACGATGTTCTGCAGCCGCGGGCTGCCCGGGTAGTTAATATCCGAGAAGTACATGAACGGGTTGTGCTTCTGCGCGTACAGCTTGACCGTGCTGGAGCCGATCGTCGGTGCGTACTCGACCTGTGAGCCGGTGCTTGGCATGCTCTCCATGTACGCCTTCCAGCTCAGGCCCTTGTTCTCGAGCTGGTCAACGATGTTCTTCCCCGAAAACATATGCGGGGTGGCTGAAGCGCTGGCCGCCTGAGCCTGGGTGAGGAGGCCGGTGGCGCCGGGATCGCCGGAGCCGGGGATGAACTCTTCAGGGGCGCACGTGACATTCGCGCCGGCCTTGCAGTCATCCCAGATGCCCTGCGAGCTGCCGGAAATGGCTGCCAGGTAGTTGGGGAGGCTGGGGTGGGTCACGCCGTGGTAGTTGGTCGCGGTGTTGTAGCGCTGGGCGAGGCTGTTGATGTACGGCGCGTCGGCAGTGTTGCCGATGACCTGGTCGTACCCGTGGTTCTCCATCATGATGACGAAGACATGGTCAGGTCCGTTTTGGCCCTCCCCGCTGGCTTGCGCGGCAGCGTCCGACGACGGTTGCGCGGCTGCGGGGACTGCCGCGCCGGCGGTGGCAAGGCCAGTGAACGCGACGGCGGCAGCAAGGGCCGCGGCGCCTGTCCTGCGGTTCTTGAGTAGGTTGAGCATTGAACAATCCTTTCGATGACGCCCGCTGCGGGGCGCGTGAGTACGGGGAATGACGCTGGTGTGGGTCAGCGGCCCAGCTGGGGATCGCTGGTGAGCGGGCCGCCAGTTTCGAAGCGGCCGGCCAGGACGCGGACGAGCTTGGGGTCACCGGCCGACGTGACGGTGAGGTCGTACCAGCCGCCCTGGGTGGGGATGACGATGGTTTTGCCCTGTCCCGGGTTGAGCGCGAGGGTCTGGGAACCGGCGCCGTAGGCATCCTTGAGGGTCAGGGTGACGGCCGCGGCGCCCGGGTTGTCGATCCGGAACTGTGCGTGCGGGGACTTGCCGTCTCCGGTGACGCCCACTCGGATGTCCGCGGCCGTCGTCGTACCTGCGATCCGCCGGTACCAGCCTGACGGGCCGTGCATCTGCACGTCGTACTCGGCACCGAGCGCCCACGTGGCATCCAGCGATGCTCCTGCCCCGATGGTGTAGGAGTACGGGCCGGCCGGGAGCAGGTTGGAGCGGACCTGGACGTGCGCGCCCAGGGACCCATGGTTGGCCCACCGGGCGTTGAGCTTTCCGGCCTGGACGGTCGTCTCGACGTCCAGCGCGTAGCCAAGGGGGCGGGACGGGCGGGTGCCCTTTTCCTGGCTGGGCATTGAGTTCGACGCCGGAGGTACCGGCACGTAACTGGGGTGCCGGTTGTGGTCTACCGGCTTATACGAGGACGTGTCCGCCAGCGCCGGCGCGGCCCCACCCGCCTTGGAAAAGTCGAACGCGCTGGTGAGGTCCCCGCTGACGGCCCGGCGCCACGGCGTGATGTTCGGTGAAGCCACACCGAAACGGGCTTCGAGGAACCGCACGATCGAGGTGTGGTCGAACGTCTCGGAGCAGGCCCAGCCGCCCATGCTCCACGGGGACGCCACGATCATGGGCACCCGGACCCCCAGGCCGAAGTGCCCGGGGACGTCCTTATCACCGTAGAACGTGGGGCTGCCGTCGTACCATTCACCGGCAGTGGAGACCGTGGAGGCGCCGGGAATCTGCGGCGTGTTGGGGTGCGGCGGGACGATGTGGTCGAAGAAGCCGTCGTTCTCGTCGTACATGAACAAGACGGCCGTCTTGCTCCACACGTCGGGGCTGGAGGTGAGGATGTCCAGGATGTTGGCGGCGTACCAGGCGCCGAAGTTCGGCGGCCAGTTCGAGTGCTCCGAATACGCTTCGGGCGCCACGATGTAGGAGACCTGGGGCAGCGTGCCAGACGCGACGTCCTTGCGGAGGATGCTGAACAGGTCATCGCCGGCCTTGGCATTGGTGCCGGTCCGGGCTTTGTCGTACAGCGGGCTTCCGGGCTTCGCGTCCTGGTACTGCTTGAAGTACAGGAGTGAATTGTCGCCGTAGTTGCCGATGTAGGCGTCGTCAGTCCAGCCCTCATAGTGCGCCGGGTCAAGGCCCTCACCGATGTCCTGGTAAACCTTCCAGCTCACCCCGGCCTTCTCCAGCTCTTCCGGGTAGGTGCTCCACCAGTAGCCCTTCTCGCCGTTCCACAGGTCCGGGCCGCCGCCCTTCCGGTCGGGGTCGTCTCCGCCGGCGAACATGAAGTAGCGGTTCGGGTCGGTGGGGCCAAGGACCGAGCAGTGGTACTGGTCGCAGACCGTGAACGCGTCGGCGAGCGAGAAGTGGAACGGAATGTCCTGGCGGCCGTAGAACGCCATGGTCGCGTCCGTCTTCTGCGGCAACCACTTGTCGTACTTCCCGTTGTTGAAGGCCTCATGCGTGAGTTTCCACGAGTGGTCCAGGTCCTCCATGAACTGCATGCCAAGGTTCGGCGCGTCAGGGTGGAACGGGGTGACTTCGCGGGTGGAGTTCGCCTGGTGGAAGGTGTCCTTGCCTGACGGCAGAAGCGCCGGGTGCGGGTCCGCGAATCCGCGCACGCCTTTCAGGGTGCCGAAGTAGTGGTCGAATGCCCGGTTCTCCTGCATGAAGATCACCACGTGCTCCACGTCCTTGATGGAGCCGGTGGTCCTGTTGGCGGGGATTTCCGCCGCCCGGGCGATGCTCTGCCCCATCATCTGGGACAAGGCGGTTCCGGCCGCGCCTGCTGCCGAGAGTTGAAGAAAACGACGACGGTCCAAGCCTGCCATGAGGATGCTCCCTAGTGGTGTGTCTTTCCGGTGGCCCCCCGGCCGGAACTATTCCAGCCCTTGGTTACGCCACCGTGTACACGGACTGAACATCGCGGGGCCGGGGCACATTGTCTGCGCCCCGGCCCCTGCAGGTCGGCACCCGGCCCGGGTACCGTCGTCGTACGGCCTTCCCGGACGCTACTTAAGTTTTGGCACCAGCACCGGCGTGTTCTTCTTGTACGCCTCGTAGTCCGGCTGGCCGCCCCACTTCTTGTCCGCCTTCTTCTCCAGGGGCGGGACGCCGCTGCCCTTGGTGAGCAGCAGGGCCACGAACACCGGGGAGATCAGCGCCGCCCACTGCCAGCCCTGCAGCACGGGCAGCGCGATGATGGCCACCCCCACCCACAGGGTGATTTCGCCAAAATAGTTCGGGTGGCGGGACCTGGACCACAGGCCGGTGTTGATGAAGTGCCCCTTGTTGGCAGGATCTGCCTTGAAGCGGTTCTTCTCGATATCCGCCACGGTCTCCACGGTGATGCCCGCGGCCCACACCAGCAGGCCCACCCAGAAGAACCCGTCCAGGCCCACCTTCGTGTCCGAGGTGATGGCCACCCACGCCAGCGCCGCGGTGAGCACCACCCAGAGGCCCTGGATGGTCCAGGTGTTCAGGAAGCGGAAGAAGTCCGGCTTGAGCTCATCGAACCGGTCGTCCTTGCCGTGCTTGCTGATCCGCAGGAACAGGAAGCTGCCCAGCCGTGCGGCCCACAGCACCACCATGGCCGCCAGCAGCATTCCCCGCGCGTCGACGCCAGGGGAAGACAGCACCAGGAACACGGTGATGGAGATGTAGGTCAGGGCACCGGTGAGGTCGTAAAACTTCTCGGTCTGCGCCTTGAAGCTGGGAATGAACACCAGCCACTGGATCACGAATGCCGCGGCAACCCCGAGCGCAAACACCGGCAAGCCCCCAATGCGCGAGCCGCCCTGGCTGCCGGCGAGGGCAATGAGCACCGCCACCACCACCGCGATGATGCTACTGATAAGCGCCTTGCGGCTGTCTCCATTCATGAAACCCGGTCCTTTCACGGCCTGCCCGGTCCAGCGGCAGGATCCCCCATGTGCACTTTCGGGCACACCTACATCCAACAACGCCGTTGCGCCGTCCACCTAGTGTTCGGAGCGGCCGGCACGATGTATGGGCTCCGGCTTGAAATTCGACCGGCCAGGCCGTCCGGGCACCCCGCCAGGAACGAACCACCGATACCGCCGTCCCCCGATCCCAGGAGCCCAGCATGAGCCCCCGCACCAAGAACTGGCTGACCGCCTACGTTGTCAGTGCCGTGATTTTCGCCGTCCTGGACGTGGTGTGGATCCTGCTGGTAGCGAACCCGCAGTACCAAAGCCAGATCGGCCACCTGCTCGCGCCCAAGGCCAACCTCGCCGGAGCCGTCCTGTTCTATGTCATCTTCGTGGCCGGGATGGTGCACTACGGCGTCCGCCCCAACAGCCCCGATGCCACGGGACGCCAGCGCGTCACGGGCGCTGCCTGGTTCGGGTTCTTCACCTACGCCACATGGGCGCTGACCGGGCTCGCGGTGCTGAAGGATTTCCCTGCCGTAGTGGCACTGACGGACATTCTCTGGGGAGCCGCGGCCTGCAGCATCGTCACCTGGGCCACCGCCACCTTGCTGCGGCACCGGCTCGGCCGCCCCGCCGCAGCGTGAGGGCCGGCGCCCGCGTCACGGACGGCACGCTTTAGACCAAGGAACGACGGCGGAACCCCGGAAAGCCGGGACCCGCCGTCGTCCGCTCCTGCTAAAGCCTGCTCTGCGTGACGCGAGACCGGGCGCAGGGCTCACCCGAACAGCGCCGCCACCTGGGTCAGCGTCTGGAAAACCCCGTACGCCAGCGGGATCCCCACCAGGATCCAGCCCAGGACCAGCCTGCCGGTGGACCGTCGTACGGGTTCGTGCCCGTTATGGGTATGTGCTGTGGTCATCTCAGGCCTCCATGGCTGGTTCGTGCCGCGCGGAGCGGGGTTCGTGGAATCGGGCATCAACGGGGGTGACCAGCAGGTTGGCCACGAAGCCCACCACCAGCAGGGCCACCATGGTCAGCAGCGCCGGCTGGTAGGACGCGCCGGTCAGCTGGCCTGGTTTCCCCTGCGCGTCCAGGATGCCGTTCACGATCAACGGGCCGGCAACCCCGGCCGCCGACCAGGCCGTCAGCAGCCGGCCGTGGATGGCGCCCACCTGGAACGTCCCGAACAGGTCCCGCAGGTACGCCGGCGCGGTGGCGAAACCGCCGCCGTAGAACGAGATGATCAGGAACGCCAGCACCACATAGAGGAACGTGGCGGTGGCTCCGGCCAGCGCCAGCACGGTGTACAGGACCGCGCCGACGCCCAGGTACACCATGTAGATCCGCTTGCGGCCGGTGATGTCCGAGGTGGCGGACCAGGCGAACCGCCCCGCCATGTTGCCGATGGACAGCAGCCCCACGAAGCCGGCGGCGACGCCGGCGCTGACCAGGGACCCACCTTCGGCCTTCCGGAAGAAGTCCTGGATCATGGGCGCCGCCTGCTCCAGGATGCCGATGCCGGCGGTGACGTTGCAGAACAACGCCACCCATACCAGCCAGAACTGCCGGGTCTTGATGGCGTTCTTCGCGGAGACGTTCTCCGTGGTGACCAGCTTGGCCGCCTTGACCCGGGCGGGGTCGAACCCGTCCGGGCGCCAGCCGTCAGCCGGGACTTTGATGGTGAACGCGCCGAACAGCATGTAGGCGAGGTAGACGACGGCGAGCGTCAGGAAGAGCTTGCCCACGGCATCGCCGCTGGCCACCCAGCCCTGCGCGCCGGAGTTGGGATCGTAGGCCTTGAGGAGCGCCTGGGACACAGGGCTGGCGATGAGCGCTCCGCCGCCAAAGCCCATGATCGCCATGCCGGTGGCCAGGCCGGGGCGGTCCGGGAACCACTTGATGAGGGTGGACACCGGCGAGATGTAGCCTATGCCAAGCCCGATGCCGCCCACCACGCCGTAGCCCAGGTAGACCAGCCAGAGCTGGTGCGTGAAGATGCCCAGGGAGCCGACCAGGTAGCCGCCCACCCAGAACATGGCCGAGGTGAACATCGCCTTCCGCGGACCGTTCCGGTCCACCCACGTGCCCATGACCGCGGCGGAGAGCCCCAACATCACGATGGCGATGGAAAAAATTACCCCGATCTCGGTCAGGCTGGCGCCGAAATGCTTGACCAGCGCGGTCTTGTACACGCTGGTGGCATACGCCTGGCCGATACAGAGGTGGACGGCGAGCGCGGCCGGTGGAACAAGCCAGCGGTTGAAGCCCGGCGGGGCGATGGTTCGTTCACGGTCCAGGAAGCCCATGATGATTCCCTTGCTCGGTGGAAGACGACGGTGTCCAGAGGCGAAGGGCCCGGCCCGTTGCCTCCGGCAATCATCATGCAAATCATCAGCAAACGTACTGTTGGCGCGCCGACCGGTAGTGAATTTACGGCGAGCGGCGCCACGCGACGCGCCACAGGCCGCCGAACGTCCGGTGAACTCTGTATGAACGGAGCCCATTTCCGCCCCGGGCCGCAACCTCGCCGTGATCTACTGGTGAACGCGAACCATACCGACCAGTAACTTACGGTCCGGCGATCGGCCCAGCGTGGGGGGCGTGCCCGCTTCGCCGTCCTCCATGACGGACAAGGAATCTGACGTGAATCTTTCGAGACGCCGCTTCTTCGCAGCAGGCACCGCTGCCGCCACCACGCTGGCCGCCGGCAGCACGCTGCGGGCAGCCGCAGCGGCACCCCCGGCGCTCCCGGCTCCCGGCGACTCGGGCATCGAGCACATCATCGTGGTGATGATGGAGAACCGCTCCTTCGATCATTTCATCGGCTGGATGCCCGGGTCCGACGGCAAGCAATCGGGCCTGGGCTACACCGACCGCTACGGCATCCCGCACTCCACCTACCACCTGACCGACTTCCAGGGCTGCGGCCATCCGGATCCTGACCACTCCTACGAGGGCGGCCGGATCCAATACAACAACGGCAAGAACGACGGCTGGCTCCGGGCGGGCGAAAACGACGAGTTCGCCGTGGGCTACTACGGTGCCGAAGACCTGGACTTCTGGCGCCAGGCCGGCCCCGACTGGACGGTCTGCGACCGCTACTTCGCCGCGACCATGGCCGAAACCTACCCCAACCGGTTCTACCAGCACGCCGCCGCCACCGACCGGATCCACAACTCCACCGCCACCAGCACCCTTCCCACCATCTGGGACCGGCTGGCCGCTGCAGGCGTATCCGGCAAGTACTACTACGGCGACATCCCGTTCACCGCGCTGTGGGGGGCCAAGTACCAGGGCATTTCCCACCCCTACGCGCAGTTCCTCACCGACTGCTCCGCGGGGGCCCTGCCCGCAGTGTCCTTCGTGGACCCGCGGTTCACCGACGAAGGCTCCGGGACCTCCGGCGATGACCACCCGCACGCCGATATCCGCTCCGGCGAAACGTTCCTGGCCGAGGTCTACAACGCCGTCACATCAGGGCCGGGCTGGGCCAACACCATGCTGGTGGTCAACTACGACGAGTGGGGCGGTTTCTACGACCACGTCGCGCCGACGACGGCTCCTGACACCAACCCCGACACCTCGCTGCGGGGCTTCCGCGTGCCGTCCCTGGTGGTCTCGCCCAGGGCACGGCGCCGGTACGTCACCCACGATGTCTACGACCACACCTCGGTCCTGAAAGCGATCGAATGGCGCTGGAACCTGCCGCCCCTCACACCCCGCGACCAGGCCGCCCGCAATATCGCAGAGGTCCTGGACTTCGGCGCCCCGGCCAACCTGGCCGCCCCCAAATACCTCGTTCCGCCCTTCGTGGCCGGTCCCGCCTGCACCCCCGTGGGTCCGCCGCCGGCCGAAGAATGGTCGGGCCTCAAAGACAAAGCACTCGCCGACGGATGGAAACTCCCGTGACAATGAAACTCCGTGCCGCCACAGCGGCCATCGCCGTATTCGCCGCCGCCATCCTTGCCGGGGCGGCAACGCCGTCCCAGCCGGCCGCCGCGGCCCCCGCTCCCGCCCCCGCTCCGGCCACCGCTCCGGCGGCCCAAAACTACCTGCCCGGCGCCAACCACGTCTTCGTCATCAACCTCGAAAACAAGGGCTACGACGAAACCTGGGGCCCGGCGTCGGCCGCCCCGTACCTTTCCCAGACCCTGCGCAGCCAGGGCGTCCTGCTGAACCAGTACTTCGGCACGGCGCACAACTCCCAGCCCAACTATGTGGCGCAGATTTCCGGCCAGGGACCCAACCCGCAGATGCAGGCGGACTGCCAGACCTACACCCCGTTCGTCGGCAGCGGCACCGCCAGCCCCGGCCAGGCAGTGGGCGACGGCTGCGTTTTCCCGGCCGGCGTTCCCACGGTGGCCGGGCAGCTCAAGGACGCCGGAAAATCCTGGAAGGGGTACATGGAGGACATGGGCACCCCTTGCCGGCACCCCGCGCTGGGCGCCGTCGATGACACGCAGAAAGCCAAGGTGGGCGACCAGTACGCCGCCCGCCACAACCCGTTCGTCTACTTCGCCGGGATCACCGGCTCGCCTGACTGCGCCACGAACGACGTCGACCTCTCCGCCTTGCAGACCGACCTCGCCTCAGCTGCCACCACGCCCAACCTGTCCATGATCACGCCCAACCTCTGCCACGATGGACACGATTCCCCCTGCGTGGACGGGCAGCCCGGCGGCCTGGCCAGCGCTGACGCCTGGCTCAAGCAATGGGTTCCGGCCATCACCAACTCCCCGGCGTTCAAGCAGGACGGCGTCCTGGTGATTACCTTCGACGAATCCGACGGGCCGCAGTCGGACGCGAGTGCCTGCTGCGGCGAGGGCCCAGGCCCGAACACGGCCCTGCCGGGCATCACGGGCATGGGCGGCGGACGCGTCGGCGCCCTGGTCCTCTCCCCGTTCACCAAGGGCGGCACCTGGTCCACCACGCCATACAACCACTACAGCCTGCTCGCCAGCATCGAGGACACCTTCGGCCTGCCCTACCTGGGTTACGCCGGGACGCCCGGGCTCAACCGGTTCGGCCTGGACGTGTACAACGCAGGCGTCTGAGCCTGACGGGGCTGCCTGCCTCCCTTCGAATGGACCCGGCAACGGACGGCAGTGCACCGTTTGCCGGGTCCATTGCTGTTCCGCGGCCGATGCGTTATGGCGATGTTAGGAAAGGGTGGCGGCAAGGCGCATAGTTAGGACATGACAAGCCCTTACACCCGCGGCGATTCCTTCAGCAGCGAGGCTTCCCGGAAGCACATCAGGCAGGCGCTCACGGACTTCGGGGCAACGGACATCCTGTTCACCCAGCGAGGGGACCGGAGCGCGGTGGCGTTCAGGGGCGCCGGACGGCAATTCCGGATTGTCATGCCGTTGCTGCAGTCAGATGGCGCCCTGGCCATTCGCGGGGACATCGCAGACAGCCGGGTCCACGAAGCCAACGCGAAAATCCTCGAACGCGCCAACCGCAAATCATGGCACGCCCTGGCCCTGGCCATTGACGCCAAACTCGGAGCCGTGGCCGCGGGGATCGCCTCCCTCGAATCGGAATTCCTGGCCCACGTGGTGCTCCCCGGAAACCACACCGTGCTGGATGAACTCGCATCCGTAATCGAATCCGCTTACCGTTCCGGCCGGCGCCCGGCCTTCGGCGGCCCAGTTCCGCATCCCGGCCTGGAAGACGCGCTGATAAGCGTAGACTCAAAGTATCTCGGGAGATCGTGACAGGACATCCGTTGCCCCGAAAAAGAGCCCGATTCCCGGTTGTCTTCCAAGGCGGCCGGCGTGCTCCGTACCGAGTAGCCTCGAGCCGGCGCAGCAGGGAATCGGTACGACGAGGGGCCGCACCACAACACCGGCCGGAACGGCATCCGTTCACCTCCACTGCAGCCGATCCGGACCCGGATCCCCTGCCCCAGCCACTCCGCCCCGCGTCCCGGGCTCCGGCGGTGCACCCTTCAGAACGCTGGTAGACACCATGACCACCACCCAAGACTCTGTTGTACGCGCCGATTCGGCGCTGTCGCTCAGCGGAGTCCTCGCATCCGCGTTGCCGCATGCCCTGGGCACGGCCCAGGGCCCCACGCGGTACACCGTTCCGGCGGTGTTTTCCCGCCGGCCGCAGCCCCGGGAAGTCGATCTGTTGCACGGGGAAGCTACGAAACAGCGCCTGGCCGACTCCGGGTACAGCGATGTGGAACTCCAGGTCTCGGACCGCCGCCTCCTGATCACCAACACCAACCTGGTGGATCTCAAAGCGGGCCTGGCCCATCTTGTGGGAATGATCCTGCGCGACATCTCAGCCCAGGCGGCCCAAGAACGGACCGACCGCAATCACGAACTGGAAGCGTCGGGCCTGGTGGAGGAAGAACGGCTGGAGTCCCTGCGCAAGGCCGCCGCAGACATCCACTTCGATTAAGCCTTGCCCGACAATTTCCGCTCAGATCAGTGCAGCCGCTGGCGAGGGCGCCAACGGAGATCCCCACGGTGGGACGACGCTGTGCCAGGAGGACGTGGACTTCATCCGGATGAAATCCCATGAGGCCGGCCCAAAACCTGACCACACGTTCTTCGACTCCGTGCAGCCGTAGGCGGTCCCCGGGGTACTGCCACCCCGGCGGCAGTGCCCCGCTGCCGTGTCCGGACGGCCTGAAACTTCAGAGGGTGGCCAGGGCTCCCTTGGCGCTTTCCACCAGGACGTGGGTTCCTGCCTCGACGCAGACCACCTCACCGTCGATCTGGCACGGAACTGTATCGCGGGTGGAGAAGGCATAGCGGCTGACGCCCGGTTGAGGCCCCAGCCCCAGGGTGACCGCGCGGAGCGTCATCAGGGCCATCTTCGTCAGGCCGGCGTGGGGCAGCGTCACCACCTCGAACCGCCCATCGTCCGGATAGTGCGACTCGCTGACGGTGCCGTACTTGGCCATGCGCGAGACGTTGGCCAGGATCAGGCTGTCGAACCGGGCGGTGGCCCCGTCATCCCGGACAAGCTCAAACGGCTTCAACCTCGAGAGCGTGCGGGCTACGGAGACCAGCTCCAGGACCTTACCCTTGCCGCCCTGTTCAATGCCGATGGCCATCAACGAGGTCAGCCCGAACCCCACATAGGAATGCGCGTACAGGACCCGTTCCCGCGTTCCGATGCCGAGGGTGATCCGCAGCAGGTCGATGCGCCGGCCTCCACCGGCTGACACGGCTTCCGCGAAGGTTCGCACCGGCAGGCTCCGGTAGTGGTCGTTGGCATTACCGGCGGGAATGACCGCGCAGACGGCCTTACTGCCGGGCACGTCCATCACGCCGTTGACCACCTCGTTGTACCCGCCGTCCCCGCTGACGGAAAGGATGAGCGGCGTGCCCCGGCCCGCAACGCCCCGGGCAAGTTCGCGGGCGTGCCCGGCAAACTCCGTGGGCAACAGCTCAACGGGCAGGCCCGGCAGGTCTGTGGCCAGGTCCCGCTGCAATGCCTCGATCCGCTGGCCCATCCCGGGCCGGCCCGGATTGAAGATCAGGACGGCACGGTCATAGGGTGCGGCAGGTGCTCCGTCATCGGCCATGGCGTAGGTGTTCTCCGGGTTCCTGGTGCGGGAGGCTCCAGCCTAACCCGCGGTGGCCGTCAGCCCCATCACCCCTGCAGCCGCTGCCGGTAGTTCCGTGGCGTCTCGCCCGCGTCGTTGAGGAAGTGCCGGTTGAAGTTGGACAGGTTGGAGAAGCCCACCTCGTAGCAGATCTCGGACACGGGCTTGTCACTGCGCTCCAGCAGGCGCCGGGCGTGCGCCAGGCGCAGCTTGCGGACCAGGTCGCTGAAGTTCTGCCCCGTGGCCCGCTTGAAATACTTCGAAAAGGTGGGCTCCGGCATGCCCACCAGCGCCGCGGCTTCGGACATCCGCACGCTGCCGGCGTGGTTGCTGAACACGTACTCCAGGACAAGGTCGACGACGGCGGCAGCCTGGCCGTCCAGCTGCGGCCTGAACCAGGCTTCGGCCAGGTAGCGGCGGTCGCCTTCCGGCGCCCCGGCAAGGACCGCGAACAGTTCAAACAGGTGTTGCAGCCGCTCCAGGCCGGTGGTTTGGCCCATGGTTTCGATAGCCGCTGCTGCCGCCACGGCGGTGTGGCCCAGGAATTCGATGCCCCGCGCCGACTGTTCCAGGAGCGGCCCGACCTCTGCGAGTTCGGGGACCAGGGCGGATGCCTGCTCCACCCACTTTCCGTCGAACTGGATGACGGCGTCCCGGTTCTCCAGTACCTCGCCCGGTTCCAGGTCGCTGACCCAGTCGTGCGGCAGGCCCGATCCCACGATCGACACATGGCCCGCCTCGAAGGTGCCGATGTGGTCCCCGACGATGAACTTTCCGGTGCCTTTCCGGATGAGGTGGATCTCGTACTCCGGATGGTAATTCCACCGTGCCACGGGGCTGGGGTAGCTGTGCTGGTGCCACCGGACCGAGTGGTTGGGATCCGGCGGGATCACCTCACGGTTGGCCCGCATGCCCAGCAGCCTCTCAGCCAGCCGGGCGGTGGCTTCCTCGGCACTGTCAGCTGTGGCCATGGTGGTCTCCGTGCATCGGGGGGTTATGAATTCTGGACAGCGCCCGGGCCGCCTTGTCCCAGAGTAGCGGGTGACGCGCCATCGCGGTGCGGAAAATAAGTATCAGAAATTCGCAACCAGGGCGCTAGTTGTGACCTTCGCCGCACCCCTAACCTTGAGGAACACCAGCACGGCGCATCGGGATTCCGGTGGCTGGCCGCGCTCCAACCGGGCACCCCGACGCAGCAGTCGGCGGGCACCGGTCCCGCATCTTCCTGAAGAACAAAGGAGTCCTTAATGCGCCCGAAAACGCGCGCTGCCGTCCTCTCCGCCGGGGCACTCTGCATTGCTTTGAGCGCCACGGCATGTGCGGGAGCCGGCGGAGGTAATTCCGCCGGCAACCCGAACAGCATCAACGTACTGATGGTGAACAACCCCCAGATGGAGGACCTGCAGAAGCTCACCGCAGACAACTTCACCAAGGAAACCGGCATCAACGTGAACTTTACGATCCTGCCGGAGAATGATGTCCGGGCGAAGATTAGCCAGGAGTTCTCCAACCAGGCAGGCCAGTACGACGTCGCCTCGCTGTCCAACTACGAGATCCCGTTCTATTCCGCCAATGGCTGGCTGGCCCCACTGGACGGCGTGGCAAAGGAGCCCGGTTTTGACCAGGCGGACATCCTCCCCGCGTACACGGCATCCCTGACGGGTACCGACGGCAAGCTCTACGGCGAACCGTTCTACGGCGAGTCCTCCTTCCTGATGTACCGCAAGGACATCCTGGCGGCCAAGGGCCTCACCATGCCGGACAAACCCACGTGGGACCAGGTGGCGGACATCGCGGCGAAGGTGGACGGCGCCAGCCCCGGCATGAAGGGCATCTGCCTCCGCGGCCAGCCCGGCTGGGGCCAGGTCTTCGCCCCCTTGACCACCGTGGTGAACACGTTCGGCGGCACCTGGTTCGACAAGGACTGGAACGCCCAGGTCGACAGCCCCGAATTTACGGCCGCCACCGAGTTCTACACCAACCTGGTTCGCCAGCACGGGGAAGCAGGTGCTGCGCAGGCCGGCTTCACCGAGTGCCTGAACAACATGAGCCAGAGCAAGGTGGCCATGTGGTACGACGCAACCTCCGCCGCCGGCGCCCTCGAAGCCGACGCTTCCCCCGTCAAGGGCAAGATCGGCTACGCCCAGGCACCGGTGAAGCAGACCAAGTCCTCCGGATGGCTTTGGACCTGGTCCTGGGCCATGCAGGCGGCGTCCAAAAAGCAGGATGCGGCAGGGAGGTTCATCGCCTGGGCCAGCTCCAAGGACTACGAGCAACTGGTGGCGTCCAAGCTCGGCTGGGCCAAGGTCCCCTCCGGCAAACGCGTCTCCACGTACGAGAATGCCGAGTTCCAGAAGGCTGCCCCGTTCTTCACCGCGGAACGGTTCGCCATCGAGAACGCCGACCCCAAGAACCCCGGCACCCAGCCGCGTCCCGCCGTCGGCATCCAATTCGTCGGCATCCCCGAGTTCGCGGCGCTGGGCACCAACGTCTCGCAAGGCGTCAGCTCGGCCATCGCCGGCCAAGGCACCGTGGCCGACGCCCTGGCAAAGGGCCAGGAAGCCGCCCGGAAAATCGGCAACAAATACAAGCAGCCCTAACCGAACCGCAGGAGAATCCCATGACTACCGCAACGGCGCGTATCTTCCGACCGGGACACACCGCAGCCAAACCCGCACGCAGCGCCTCGTCTCGTGAACGTGCCCTGAACTGGGCACGCCGCGCACCGCTGCTCCCCGCCCTGGTCTTCCTTATCGTCGTCACCCAGCTCCCGTTCGTGGTGACCCTGTTCATCTCGTTCCTGAACTGGAACAGCCTGAGCCCCACCAAGACCGCCTTCGCCGGCCTGGAGAACTACGTCACGGTCCTCACCGACCCCGACCTCCGCCAGGCCATCGTCACCACCATCGTCCTCACCGTCTCCGTAGTCCTGGCCAGCCTGCTCATCGGGCTCGGCCTGGCACTGTTGCTGGACAAGAAGTTCCTCGGCCGCGGACTGGCGCGCACCCTGCTGATCGCACCCTTCCTGGTGGTCCCCGTGGCCGCCGCCCTGATCTGGAAGCACGCCCTCCTGAACCCCGCCTACGGGCTGGTCAACGGGATCCTCACCTGGATCTGGTCCCTCTTCGGCAGCAGCACCCCGCCCCAACTGGACCTGTTATCGCAGGCGCCCCTGGCCGCCGTCGTCGTCTCCTTGGTGTGGCAGTGGACGCCGTTCATGATGCTCATCCTGCTCGCCGGCCTGCAGTCCCGGCCCATGGACACCGTGGAAGCCGCCCAGATGGACGGCGCCACCCCCTGGGCGATCTTCCGGCACCTGACCCTGCCGCACCTGCGCCAGTACCTGGAACTCGGCGGCCTGCTGGGTGCCATCTACATCGTGCAGAACTTCGACTCCGTCTTCACCCTCACCGCCGGTGGACTCGGCACCGCCAACCTGCCCTACGCCATTTACCAGACCTTCTATTACGCGAACGAGTACGGCCTGGCCTCGGCGGCCGGCGTCGTGGTGGTCATCGGCACCATCATCGTGGCCACGTTCGCACTCCGCACCGTCTTTTCGCTCTTCAAGAAGGAGGCAGCACGATGAGCACCCTCACTCCCGCAGCGGCCCGGCGCAACCCACCGATCACCGCTGCTCCCAATGGCCGCCGCGGCAAGTCCCGGATGGACCCCACCCGCAACAACACCGCTGCCGGGCTTGCGGCCTGGCTCCTGGCTCTCCTGTTCGCGTCCCCGGTCGTGTGGATGATCCTGACCTCATTCCACTCCGAGACCGATGCGGCGACCAACCCGCCGTCGGTGGCCGCGAACCTCACCCTGGACGCCTACCGGGAATTCTTCGGCGAAACCTCCGGCGTCAGTCCCTGGCCGTCCCTGATCAACTCCGCCACCGCCTCCATCCTGTCCACGGCGCTGGTGCTGGTGCTGGCCATCCCGGCGGCGTACGCACTCTCCATCCGGCCGGTGAAGAAGTGGACGGACGTGATGTTCTTCTTCCTGTCCACCAAGATGATGCCCGTGGTGGCTGCGATCCTGCCGCTCTACCTGTTCGCCCGCACCGTCGGTGCCCTGGACAACATCTGGTTCCTGATCCTGATGTACACCTCCATGAACCTGCCCATCGCGGTGTGGATGATGCGGTCCTTCCTCGCCGAAGTCCCGGAGGAAATGCTGGAGGCGGCCCAGATCGACGGTGCCAACCTCCTGCTCATCCTCCGCAAGGTCATCGCCCCGGTGGCCATGCCCGGGATCGCCGCCACCGCGCTGATCTGCTTCATCTTCAGCTGGAACGAACTGCTCCTGGCCCGGGTCCTCACCGGCGTGGTGGCAGGCACGGCGCCCGTCTTCCTCACCGGCTTCGTCTCCGGCCAGGGCCTTTTCCTCGCCAAAGTCTGCGCGGCCGCCGTCGTCATCTCCCTGCCGGTGCTGTTCGCCGGCTTCGCCGCGCAGGACAAACTCGTCCAGGGCCTCTCCCTGGGCGCAGTGAAGTAGCCGGCCCACCAGCCAAACACCCCCTCGATTTCAGCAAAGGATCCCCGCTATGACCACCACCGCCCAGTCCCCCGCCCCCACCGCCGGGCTGCCTGCCACCATGCGCGCCGCCGTTCTGAAGAGCCAGGCCGACATGGCCATGGAATCCCTCCCCCTCCCGCAGCCGGACGCGGACCAGGTCCTGGTGCAGGTCGCCGCCGTCGGCGTCTGCGGCAGCGACGTCCACTACTACGAGCACGGACGGATCGGCCCGTACGTGGTGGACCACCCGCTGATCCTTGGCCACGAGCTCTCCGGCCGGATCGCCGCCGTCGGAAGCGCCGTGGATCCGGCGCGCATCGGCAGCCGCGTCGCCGTCGAGCCCCAGCGGCCCTGCCGCACCTGCAAGCAGTGCAAGGCCGGCCGGTACAACCTGTGCCCGGACATCGAGTTCTACGCCACCCCGCCCGTGGACGGCGCGTTCGCCGAATACGTCACCATCCAGTCCGACTTCGCCTACGACATTCCGGACGGAGTCAGCGATGAGGCGGCCGCCTTGATTGAACCGCTGTCCGTGGGCCTGTGGGCCTGCGAGCGCGCGGAGATCCGGCCCGGCAGCCGGGTGCTGATCGCCGGTGCCGGCCCCATCGGCATCATCGCCGCCCAGGCCGCCCGGGCGTACGGCGCCACCGAAATCTACATCTCCGACATCGCCGAGGACCGGCTCGCCTTTGCCCTGGAACACGGGGCCACCCACGCTTTGAACGCGAAGACGGACAGCGTCGAGGGGCTCGAGGTCGACGCCTTTATCGATGCCTCCGGCGCCCCGCTGGCGGTCCGTTCCGGGATCAAGGCCGTGGCGCCGGCCGGCCGGGTGATCCTGGTGGGGCTCGGGGCCGACGACGTCGAGCTCCCCGTTTCCTATATCCAGAACCGGGAAATCTGGCTCTCCGGCGTGTTCCGCTACACCAACACCTGGCCTCTTGCCATCCAGCTGATCGCCGACGGGAAAGTCGACCTGGACATCCTGGTCACCGGAAAGTTCCCCCTGGCCGAATCCGAAGCGGCGCTCAAGGCCGGAAAGCAGCCCGGCCAGCTCAAGGCCGTGGTCTATCCGGGCCGCTGACCACAGCACCACATTCCACCCCACACCAGGCGCACAGACCAGCCCAGTTTTCGCAGCGGGACGCCGAAAATCCGCGCTCCCGCGGCCGTTTCCCCCTGAAAACCGGGTCAGTGTGACACGAAGGCGGCAGGCGGCAGCTGCGCGCCGGGCACGGCAAACCGGGGCACGGGCCACAACGTGCGTTAGCTTGGCAAGTAGTGACAGCAGCTATCGACCCCGGGCAGGCACGCATGGACGCGGACGTGATCATCATTGGCGGCGGGTTGGCCGGGCTGGTGGCCTGCAATGAGCTGGTCCGTGCGGGACACCGCGTGGCCATCGTGGACCAAGAGAACCAGGCCAACCTGGGCGGCCAGGCGTTCTGGTCGCTGGGCGGGCTTTTCCTGGTGGACACTCCCATGCAGCGGCGGCTGGGCGTGAAGGATTCGGTCGAGCTGGCGTGGCAGGACTGGCAGGGCTCGGCGCAGTGGGACCGGCTTTCCGGACCGCACCCGGAGGACGAGTGGGCCGCGCAGTGGGGCCGCGCCTACGTGGAGTTCGCCGCCGGCGACAAGCGATCCTGGTTGCAGGAGCAGGGCATCCGGTTCACGCCGCTGGTGGGCTGGGCCGAGCGCGGCGACGGCAGGGCCGGCGGCCACGGCAACTCGGTCCCCCGCTTCCACGTCCCGTGGGGCACCGGCACCGGGGTGTCCGAACCATTCGCGGACAAGGCGCGGGAGGCGGCCGCGGCAGGCAGCGTCAGGTTCTTCTTCCGGCACCGGGTGGACGGTTTAACGTACGACGACGGTGCGGTCACCGGGGTGCGGGGCGCCGTGCTGGCACCTGATGCGTCGCCGCGTGGAGTGTCCTCCAACCGGGACGTTGTTGGGGACTTTGAGCTGAGGGCGCAGGCCGTGGTGATCGCGTCGGGCGGGATCGGCGGCAACCATGAGCAGGTGCGGCGGTGGTGGCCGGACCGGCTGGGAACGCCGCCGCGCAGGATGGTCACCGGGGTGCCGCAGCACGTGGACGGGCGGATGCTGGACATTGCCGACGGCTCCGGGGTCCGGCTGGTGAACCGGGACCGGATGTGGCATTACACCGAGGGGATCCAGAACTGGAACCCCATCTGGCCGGACCACGCCATCCGGATCCTGCCGGGCCCCTCCTCGCTCTGGTTCGATGCGCTGGGCCGGCGGCTCCCCTCCCCCGGGCTGCCCGGCTACGACACCCTGGGCACCCTCCGCCTGCTGCGGACCACCCCGGACATCCAGCAGTACGACCATTCCTGGTTCATCGTCAACCAGCGGATCATCGAAAAGGAGTTCGCCCTTTCCGGTTCCGAACAGAACCCGGACATCACCAACCGGGACCTCAAGCTGCTGTTGAAGACCCGGCTGGGCCGCGGCGCGTCCGGCCCCATCGAGGCGTTCAAGGAGCACGGCGCGGACTTTGTGGTGGCAGACAACCTTCCACACCTGATCCGCGGCATGAACGCGCTCACCTCCGAGCCGCTGCTGGATGGTGCGCTGCTGCGGCGGCAGATCGAGGAGCGCGACGCCGAGATCCGTAATGCCTATTCCAAGGACGCCCAGGTGGCGGGCATCCGCAACAGCCGCCGCTACCTGGGTGACCGGCTCTTCCGGACAGTGAAGCCGCACCGGATCCTGGACCCGAAGGCGGGTCCCCTGATCGCGGTGCGGCTCCATGTTGTCACCCGGAAAACGCTCGGCGGCATCCAGACCAATTTGTCCGGACAAGCGCTCGGGCAGGATGGCTCCCCCATTCCCGGGCTGTACGCCGCCGGGGAGGCCGCCGGGTTCGGCGGCGGCGGCGCCCACGGCTACAACGCCCTTGAGGGCACCTTCCTGGGCGGCTGCATCTTCACCGGCAGGACCGTTGGGCGTTCCCTGGCCCGGGCGTTGTAGCCGCACACATCATTGCCGGCTTGCTAGGGTCGGCGTATGGCCATCCTCCCCCGTTCCATGGACGACGTGATTTCCGAGCCGCTGCGTGCCCAGTTCGAGTTCTTCCTGGACGAGCACAGGGCCGCGCTCGACGACTGCCTGGACGGCCTGAGCGAAGAGCAGGCCCGGCGCCGGCTGGTTCCGTCCCGCACCACGCTGCTGGGCCTGGTGAAGCACGCCACCTTCGTGGAGAAGGTCTGGTTCGACGAAGCCGTCACCGGCCGCCCGCGCAGCGAGATCGGCATCCCGGCCACCCCGGACGAATCGTTCATGCTAGACGACGCCGACACGGTCGCCTCCGTCCGGTCAGCCCACCGGGAGGCGTGTTCCGCCTCCCGGGCGGCCGCGGCCCGGCTGGGCCTGGACGATGTGGTCACCGGCAACCGGCGGGGCCCGCTTCCGCTGCGCTGGGTGTACCTGCACATGCTGCGTGAACTTGCCCAGCACTGCGGCCACGCGGACATCCTGCGCGAACAGGTCCTGGCGGTCCCGCCACGGCATTGACGCCGCAGCGGAACCGCCCTTGGACCTTTCGGCGGTCTGGTCAGGCTGCGCCGGCAGCGGCGGCCACTGCGCCGGCGGAGGAGTCTTCTGCTGCGCCCGCGAGCCGCAGCCAAGTGTCCACCACCGTGTCCGGGTTCAGGGAGACGGAGTTAACGCCTTCCTTCACCAGCCATTCAGCGAAGTCCGGGTGGTCGCTGGGGCCCTGGCCGCAGATGCCCACGTACTTGCCATGGGCCCGGCAAGCCTTAATAGCCATGCTGAGCAGTTTCTTTACGGCCGCGTCCCGCTCATCGAAACTGTTGGCCACGATGGCCGAGTCACGGTCCAGGCCCAGGGTCAGCTGGGTCATGTCGTTCGAGCCGATGGAGAAGCCGTCGAAGTACTCCAGGAAATCGTCGGCGAGCAGCGCGTTGGAGGGCAGTTCGCACATCATGATGACCTCAAGGCCGTTTTCGCCGCGGCGCAGGCCGTTCTCGGCGAGCAGGTCGATGACGCCGCGCGCCTCGTCCAGGGTCCGAACGAATGGGATCATCAGCTTGACGTTGGTCAGGCCCATCTCGTTGCGGACGAAGGACAGCGCCTCGCATTCAAGGTCGAAGCAGTCCCGGAAGGACGGTTCCAGGTAGCGGGACGCGCCGCGGAACCCGATCATCGGGTTCTCCTCGTGCGGTTCGTAGGCCGGGCCGCCGATCAGGTTGGCGTATTCGTTGGACTTGAAGTCGGACATGCGGACGATCACCGGTTCCGGCGCAAACGCGGCGGCGATGGTGGCCACGCCCTCGGCCAGGCGCTTGATGTAGTAGTCGCGGGGGCTGTCGTACGCGGCAATCCGCCCGCGGATCTCGGCGGCCACTTCCTCCGGCTGGCTGTCCAGGTTGAGCAGCGCCTTGGGGTGGATGCCGATCTGCCGGTTGATGATGAACTCCAGCCGGGCCAGGCCCACACCGTGGTTGGGCAGCTGCGCAAAAGTGAACGCCTGTTCCGGCGTGCCCACATTCATCATGACCTTCACCGGCGCCTCGGGCAGCTGGGTGACCCCGGTCTCCTCGACGCTGAAATCCAGCAGCCCTTCGTAGATAGTGCCGGTCTCGCCGTCGGCGCAGGACACGGTCACCTCCTGGCCGTCGGCCAGCGAGTCAGTGGCGTTGCCGGTGCCCACGACGGCGGGAATCCCCAGTTCGCGGGCGATGATGGCCGCGTGGCAGGTGCGCCCGCCGCGGTTGGTGACGATCGCGGAGGCACGCTTCATGATCGGTTCCCAGTCGGGGTCGGTCATGTCCGCCACCAGGACGTCGCCGGTCTGGAACGAGGCCATCTGGTCGATCGCGGTGAGGATCCGGACCTTTCCGGCGCCGATCCGCTGGCCGATGGCGCGGCCTTCCACCAGCACCGGGCCGGTCGCGTTCAGGCGGAACCGGCTCATGCTGCCCGGGGCCCGGCGGGACTGCACGGTTTCCGGGCGGGCCTGCAGGATGTACAGGCCACCGTCGATGCCGTCCTTGCCCCACTCAATGTCCATCGGGCGGCCGTAATGCTTCTCAATGGCGACGGCGTGGCGCGCAAGCTGCTCCACGTCGTCGTCCGTGAGGCTGAAGCGCGAGCGCTGGGACTCCTCCACCGGCACGAAGTCGATGGTGCGGCCGATCTCGCTGTTGGTGGTGTACGTCATCTGGAGGGCCTTCTCGCCCAGGCCCCGCTTGAGGATCGCCGGCCGGCCGGCTTCCAGGGCGGGCTTGTACACGTAGAACTCGTCAGGGTTCACGGCGCCCTGCACCACCGCTTCCCCCAGCCCGTAGGAGGAGGTGACGAACACTGCGTCCTGGAAGCCGGACTCGGTGTCCATGGTGAACATGACCCCGGAAGCGCCGACGTCGGAACGCACCATGCGCTGGATGCCCGCCGAGAGTGCCACTTCGGCATGCTCGAACTTGTGGTGCACGCGGTAGGCGATGGCGCGGTCGTTGTAGAGCGAGGCGAAGACGTCCTTGATGGCCTGCAGGATGTTCTCGATCCCGCGGACGTTGAGGAAGGTCTCCTGCTGCCCGGCGAATGAGGCATCGGGAAGGTCTTCTGCCGTGGCGCTGGAGCGCACCGCCCAGGAAAGGTCCTGGGAACCGGCATGCTTGTCCACCAGCTGCTGGTACGCCTCGCGGACCTGCGCCTCGAAATCCGCCAGGAACGGCGTGTCGCGGACCAGGGACCGGATCTCCTGGCCGGCCGCTGCCAGCGCCGTCACGTCATCGGTGTCCAGGCCAACGAGCCGGTCGGCGATCTTCTGGTCCAGGCCGGAATCGGCCAGGAACCGGCGGTAGGCGTCCGCCGTGGTGGCGAAGCCGTCCGGGACCTGGACGCCGGCGGACGTCAGGTTCTGCACCATCTCGCCCAGGGAGGCGTTCTTGCCGCCCACCTTGTCCAGGTCCTTGAGTCCGAGTTCGGAGAACCAAAGAACGTCTGTGGTCATGTTTGCTGCTCCTTTGCAGAGGTGGCGTTGCTGGCCGCCCACGGTAGTGCCGGCCGGAAGAAAAACCTTGTCAACAGTGGCAGGTCTGCCGCGCACTTTCCACATGATGTGCGCCACGCCACGTTTGTGAATTGCTTGCTAATGCTTGAGGTTCATCCGCTGCAGGATGGTGGCCGCCATCTCCTCCACGGACACGGTGGCCGAGTTCAGGTAAGGGATCCGGTGGGATACGTACAGCTGCTCGGCGCTGCGCAGCTCAAAGCCGCACTGCCGCAAGGAGGCGTAGGGCGAGCTGGGGCGCCGTTCGGTGCGGATCTGGCTCAGGCGCAGCGGGTTGGACGACAGGCCGAAACACTTGGACACGAAGGGCTGCAGCGGCTTTGGCAGGCCGTCCCGCTGGAAGTCCTCGTCGACGAGCGGAAAGTTCGCGGCGAAGATCCCGTGCTGGAGTGCCAGGTACATGGTGGTGGGGGTCTTGCCGCACCGGGACGGGGCCACCAGGATCACCTGCGCCTTTTCCAGGGCACGCAGGCTCTGGCCGTCGTCGTGCTCCATCGCGTACTCCACCGCCGCCATCCGGGACTGGTACCGCGCAGCGTTCCCCAGGCCGTGCGCCCTGCCGGGTTCGCCGCTGGCAGCCGCGCCGAGTGCCTGTTCCAGCACGCCCACGTGCGTGCCGATCAGGTCCACGATCACGCCCTTGCAACCGGCCAGGATCTGCCGGATTTCACTGCTGACCGCGGTGGAGAAGACCAGGGGCCGGGGCCCGGTGGCGGCCAGGCCGTCGATGGTGCGCACCACCGTCCGGGCCTGCTCAGCCGTGGTGATAAAGGGGATGGTGACACGGTCAAAGTCGGCCACCGGGAACTGGGTCAGCAACGTATTGCCCAACGTTTCCGCGGTGATGCCCGTACTGTCCGAGAGGAAGTAGACAGGGCGTAGAGCAGCAGTGGTCATGGCACGACTTTAGCGGCCACTGAGGTTCGGCACCGAAGTCTGCACTGGCGCGGGCTTGGCCGACGCTTTGGTTGCACGCAGGTCGGTTCGCCGGTCAGGCCGCTTTCACAGGCGACTTGCCTCCGCTGGACGCTGCCTGGTTCTCGCGGGCCAGGAATGCCGAGAGTTCACCGATGGTGCTCATGAGCGGGGCGGGGAAGACCACCGTGGTGTTCTTGTCGACGCCGATTTCCACCAGGGACTGCAGGTTGCGGAGCTGCAACGCCAGTGGGTGGGCCATCATGGTGTCGGAGGCGTCGCCGAGCGCAGTGGCTGCGATGGCCTCGCCTTCTGCGGCGATGATCTTCGCCCTCTTTTCGCGTTCGGCTTCAGCCTGGCGGGCCATGGCACGCTTCATGCTTTCGGGCAGTTGGATATCCTTCAACTCCACCAAGGTGACTTCCACACCCCACTCGACCGTGAGAACGTCGAGGATTTCGCGGATATCCACGTTGATCCGCTCGGTCTCGGACAAGGTCTGGTCCAAGGTGTGGCGGCCCACGACTTTCCGCAATGTGGTTTGGGCGATCTGGTCGATGGCCGCGGCCACGTTCTCGATCGCGATGACGGACTTTACGGCGTCCACCACCCGGTAATAGGCCACCGCGGAGACGTCGACGCTCACGTTGTCCTGGGTGATGATGCCTTGGGACTGGATGGGCATGGTCACGATCCGGAGGCTGACCAGCGGCAGCCGGTCGATGACAGGAATGATCAGCCGCAAGCCTGGGTCCCTGACACCGATGACCCTGCCAAGCCGGAACAGCACGCCCTTCTCGTATTGGCGCACGATCCGGATGGACATCTTCGCCACGATGAGCAGCAGGATGACGAGGACGATGACAATGATGCTGGTGGGGTCCATCAGGATCCCCTCCTGGTCTTTGGGCGGGACGTGCCGGCACCTGGCTGGCGCCGTGGCAGGTGTCCTGACTTCATTGTCCCACCAAAGGGGTCAGGGGGCTCGGGAGTGTTTACGCCCGCGGAAAGCGTCCGCTGGACCGTCGGCATCGGCGGTGGGAGCAGCCACGCGCGGCCGCCGCCGGACCGATAAAACCGGCGCATACTGGTCCTATGAACGTCACAAGTGCCGCCTGGTGGTTGCCTTGGCTGGCCCTCATCCCTTGCTTGGCCATCTGGGGGTACAGTCTGGTCGACTTCAGCCAGACAGACGAACGGGACATACGAACCTTCAGCAGGGACACCTGGCTGGTGTTCCTCGTCCTCGGAAGCGTGGTGGGCGGAGTTGCTTGGCTCGTGGCCGGGCGTCCCCGGCCGCCCGGACTTCGGCGTCGAACTTAAACCGCAGAAACGATGCTTCCGTACCCCTGCAGGAACATCCGACGGCCCTGGCCTTCATCCGTCCACACCCAGATGATCGAATAATCGGACGTCACGGCGTCCACGACTCCGGTGCCGGCCAGGGTTCCTTCGGCAAAACTGACCCGGTCCCCCACCGCAAGCCTGGGGTGCCTGGTCCGCTTCCGCCGGGGCTTGAGGGTGGGGGTTTCCCCTGCCACTGCAGGGTCTGACAGGCAGGTGCTGACGTGCTGGCGCATCGGTTTCCTCCGGGCTCGCGGGCGGACAGTCAGCTCATTACAACCCTGCCCGCTGCTCCCAGGTCACGCACGCCGGCGTGGTGCAGCAAGACTAGCGTGCCGTGGCACAGCATGCATGGTCCAGGGCCTACGGACGGAGTGTGACTGGCCCGCCGGTGACCGGCCGGCCCCTGAAGCGGCTGAAGCCGCTCCTACCCGTGCAGCCTCAGCCCAGCGCAGCCACGGATCCCAACGCGTCCCAAGCGAAGCTGGCCAGCCAGTGCGTGGACATGAAGTCGCCGCTCTCCAGCCCGGAGAGCCCGGCCTTCAACAGCGGATCGAGTGCCTCGCTGAGGACGGCCGCCGCGGCGGAGGCCTCGGGCGTGGAGGATTCGCGCAGCGTGGCGATGATCCGAGCCACCTGGCCGGCCCGGGTCAGGTTCAGTCCGTGCAGGTGCACCAGGTAGCCGTCGGTCTCATCCGTCACGCTCACCGGCTGCAGGATCCTCGACGCCGGGGAGAGCTCGGGGAGGAACGCTCCGAACCAGTCGGCGAACTGGTCGGCCCCAAGGACGCGGCGCATCAGGTCCGCCTCGCTGAGGCCGGCGGAGAGGAAGTCCTGGCCGCTGAGCTCCCAGTCCCCCGGCCAGCCACGGTCATTCGCGAACCAGCCGCGCGCCGCTTCCTCGCACGCCTTGGCAGCATCGGCCCGGCCGAGCGACCGGAAGGCGTCGAGCATGTAGCCCACGCCGAATGCCGCATTGGTATGCAGTCCGTGCCGGACAGGGTATTGCGCCTTGGCCATCCACGCCACGCTGAGCTCCGCCACCGCATCCACCAGCGGTTCCAGGGCGGCGCCCCATTCCCGGATCTCTGCATCAGAGGACGCGGAACAGGTGGCCGCAAGCCGCATCAGCCACGCCCAGCCATACGGACGTTCCCAGGACGGGTTGGCCAGCAGGTAGTCCCGTTCCACCGCCAGCTTGGCCGGGGTCAGGTTGGTGCCCAGGGCTTCCCGCAGCGACGCGGCAGTGGGGCTGTCCACCCAAGCCGGCGTCCCGCCGTCGGACGCCCCCTCCTGAGCAGCCCCGGCAGAAGGCGACCCGGAGGCAGCCCCCAGCAGGCTGGCCCCGAGCCAGTGCATGTGGACGCAGGAGTGCCAGTCGAAGGAGGTGTAGAACGCAGGGTGGATCTGCTCCGGTGTGGGACGGTCGTCGGCGGACACTTGGGTGTGGTGTGCCGAGTGCGGGTAGGGCTCCGAAAGGTTGCCCAGCACCACGGCGGCGTAGTCCGGGGCCGCCTGTACGCGAAGATCGTTGTCCATCATGTTCCTTTGAAAGCCGGGGTGAGCGAAGGTTTAGTGGAAGGCCAGGAAGTACATCAGCACGATGTTGACTGCCAGCAGCGGAATGGCCGTGCCCACCTGTGCCGTGATGACGCCGTACTTGTTCTTCATTTCCAGCAGCGCGGACGGCACCAGGTTGAAGTTGGCTGCCATGGGAGTGCAGAGCGTCCCGCAGAAGCCGGCGAGCATGCCGATCGCGAAGATGATGGCTGGGTCACCGTGGAAGGTCTGCACCAGGACGGGCCAGCCGATGGCGGCGGTCATGATCGGGAAGGCGGCGAAGCCGTTGCCCATCAGCACGGTGAAGAGGAACATGCCGATGCAGTACACCAGCACGCCCGCGATCAGCGAGCCCTTGGGCAGCAGCCCGGACGCCAGGGTGCCCACCGCGGTACCGACGCCGGCCTTGGTGAAGAGGATGCCCAGCGTGGTGAGCATCTGCGGCAGCAGCGCGGCCCAGCCGATGGATTCGAGGATCCGGCGGCTTTCGAAGAGGGGCGTGGCGGGGTTCTTGGGCTTAAGGATCACAAGCGCGACGACGACGGCGGCTACGGCGCCGATGGCCAGCGCTACCAGGGTGGTGTTCTTGGGATCCAGCAGCGGGGTGCCTCCGATCACCAGCACGGGAGCTGCCAACACCAGGATGACGGTGACCAGGGGCAGCGTCAGGGCGGGGATAAAGAGCTTGTTGCCGAAGCGTTTGGCGTAGGCCTCGCGCTCGGGCCCGGTGGAGGTGCGGTGCTTGCCGTGGCCCAGCAGGCCGGTGGATGCCAGGACCACCAGGGCCAGGACGGCGACGCCCAGGATCCAGGCGGGTGCTGTTCCTGCCTGGACCCAGGTGCTGTAGAAGAAGCACAGGCCCAGCAGGCCCCAGAAGGCCGAGCTGCCCCAGCGGCGGGGGTGGTTGGTGTCGGCGGCGATCAGCGATGCCCACGCGACGAACAGAATGCCCACCAGCCAGTAAACGGCTTCAACGTTGATCATTTGGCTTCTCCTGCGGTTTCCTTCTCGGCGGTGAGCTCGAACTGGCGGTATTCCTTGTCCAGTTGCTTGTCCAGGCGCAGCAGCCTGAAGCCGTGGATGAGGAAGGCGGCGATGGCGGTGGGGATGGCCCAGAGCGCCAGCTGGAGCGGTTCCAGGTGCAGGTGGTAGGTGGTGTCCACGAACGTGGTGATCAGCAGGATGGAGCCGACCGCCACGAACACGTCCTCGCCGAAGAACACACCAACGTTGTCGGCGCCGGCGGCGTGGCCCTTGATCTTCTCGCTGATCTTTTCCGGCACGTGGCCGTAGCGGCGCAGCGCTGCGCCTTCAGCCATCGGGAACACCAGCGGGCGGACGGTCTGTGCGTGGCCGCCGATGCTGGTCAGGCCCACGGCGGCGGTGATCTGGCGGACGGCCAGGTAGCCGATCAGGACGCGCCCTGCGGTCAGTTTGGCGAGCCGGCCGATGAGGGTTTTGGCCTGCTCCTGCAGCCCGAAGAACTCGATAATGCCCACCACCGGCAGGACCGCCACGAAGATGGTGACCGAGCGGCTGCTGGCGAAGCCGGTGCCGAACGAATCGAGGATCTGCGCGGGGTTCATGCCGCCCAGCAGCGCGGTGACGATGCCCGCGACGGTGACGACAATCAGGGGGTTCAGGCGGATGGCGAAGCCAACGATCACCAGCAGCACCCCGATGAGTACAAGCATGATTATCCCTTCCCAGGGGACCCGTGACGGGTCTGCGAAAGTGGGGGCCGGCGCGTCCGTGCCCAGGTTTAGTCGGTGGGGCGGCGCCGAGGGGCGGGAGCCCCGGTCACGTCAGGGCTGCAGGATTGTGTGTGCTGCAGGACAACGGTGTGATCCACAGCATAGCGTTTTGTTCAACAATCCCGCAACCCCTCCTGCGGAAGGGATCAGGTCAACGGCCGACGGCGGCGAGCAGTTGCGCTTCGGCGCGCTCCAGGTAATCGGCCAGGAAGTCCGCTGCCGCGGCCAATTTCCCGGCCTCCAGGAGCTCCACGATCTTCGCGTTGTCCTCCACGTACGGTTCGTGGAAGGCGGGATTGGCGGCCATGGAGTGGAATACCAGCCGCATTTCGGCCAGCACCTGGTCCATGAGGCTGTTCAGGCGTTCGCTGCCGGCGCGGTCCACAATGGCACGGTGGAAGTCCTGGTTGGCGCCGGCCATGCCCGGGATGTCGCCGTCACCGGCGGCCGCCCTGGCCGCCTTGACGATGGCTGCCAGGGGCTCCGTGGAGACCGCGCCGGACCACAGCACCGCCGAGGGCTCCAGGAAGCGGCGGACACGGTAGATCTCGCGGATATCCTCCGCCGTGGGGTGCGCGACGAACACGCCGCGGTTGGGAATACGGGTGACGATGTGTTCCGAGTGCAGGGCCGCGAACGCCTCCCGCAGGGTATTCCGGGACACGCCGAGGGCCTCGCGGAGGGCTTCCTCGGCGAGCTTGGAGCCAGGCTTGAGCTGGCCGGCCTCAATGCGGCTGCGAAGCTGCGCGGCCACCCATAGTCCGGTTTCGGCGTGCTTTGTGGTCCTGGCCTGGGCTTGGAGATCGGCCAGCACCTCGTCAAACGTCATGGCACCACGATATCGGGCCGGACACGCACATTTCCGCGCGGCCGACCGCCTAACCGATGGTGGTGAGGACCTGTCCGGGGCCGACGGCGTCTCCGGCCGCCGCGTACAGCTCCCCGACCGTACCGGCACGGTGGGCGGCCACGGCCGTTTCCATCTTCATGGCTTCGAGCACCAGCACCGCCTCGCCTTCCTCGACGATCGTCCCGGGCTCAGCCAGCCACTTGACCACGGTGCCGGCCATGGTGGCCAGCAGGTCGCCGTCGTTCTTCCCCGCCGGAGCAGCCGCGCTCCCCTCCGGCGCATCGGAACGGCCGCGGCCCCCGCCGTCGAGCAAAGAATCCAGCAGCACCGCGGGTAGTCCAAGCTCCATCCGCTTGCCGTCCACTTCGATCCCGATGGTCCGGCGCGGTTCCTCGGGTGCGGCGGGGCTGAACGCGGGGTCCGCTTCCAGCTCGGCGGCGAATTCGCTTTCGATCCAGGTGGTGTAAACGCCCAGGGAATCGGTGCCGGTGAAGTCTGCAGACTCCACGACGGCGCGGTGGAACGGCAGGACGGTGGCCAACCCCCCAACGCGGAATTCGCGCAGCGCGCGGCGGGCGCGGCGGAGGGCCTGTTGCCGGTCCGCGCCGGTGACCACCAGCTTGGCGAGCAGCGAATCGAACTGTCCCGGCACAGTTGACCCGGCCCGCACACCGGTATCCAGCCGGATTCCCGGCCCGGTGGGCACCTCGAACGAGTCCACGGTACCCGGGGACGGCAGGAACCCGCGGCCCGGGTCCTCGGCGTTGATCCGGAACTCAAACGCGTGGCCGCGCGGCTCCGGGTCCTCCAGGACCGGGAGCGCCTCCCCCGCCGCGATGGACAGTTGGGCGGCCACCAGGTCCACGCCGGAGGTTTCCTCCGTGATGGGGTGCTCCACCTGGAGCCGGGTATTGACCTCCAGGAAGCTCAGGAAGCCGGAGCCGTCCAGCAGGTACTCCACGGTGCCGGCGCCCACGTATCCTGCCTCCCGGCAGATGGCCTTGGCTGAGGCATGGATGGCGGCCCGCTGGTCCGGCGTGAGGAACGGCGCCGGGGCCTCCTCCACAAGTTTCTGGTGCCGGCGCTGCAGCGAGCAGTCGCGGGTGCCCACCACCACCACGTTGCCGTGCGTGTCCGCGATGACCTGGGCCTCCACGTGCCGGGGGCGGTCCAGGAATTTCTCAACGTAGCACTCGCTGCGGCCGAAGGCTGCAAGGGATTCGCGTACCGCAGAGTCGAAGCTTTCCTCGATGTCGGCAACGTTCCGGACCACTTTCAGGCCGCGTCCGCCGCCGCCGAAAGCCGCCTTGATGGCCACGGGAAGGCCCACCTGTTCGGCGAACGCTCGGACTTCGGCGGCGCTGGCCACCGGTCCGTCGCTCCCGGGTGCCAGCGGGGCACCGGCGCGGACGGCAACCTCGCGGGCGCTGACCTTGTCGCCGAGGAGCCGGATGGTGTCCGGCGAGGGCCCGATCCAGGTCAGCCCGGCGTCGATGACGGCCTGGGCGAAGCCGGCGTTCTCGGACAGGAAGCCGTACCCCGGGTGGACGGCGTCGGCACCGCTTTTGGCGGCGATCGCCAGGATCTTTTCAATGTCCAGGTAGGTTTCCTGCGGCCGGGACCCGGCCAGCGAGTAGGCCTCGGTGGCGGCTGAAACGTGCAGCGCATCGGCATCCGGGTCGGCGTAGACGGCAACGCTTTCCAGGCCTGCATCGTCGCAGGCCCGGGCGATCCGGACGGCAATTTCGCCGCGGTTGGCAATGAGGACTTTACGCATGGAAGCTTTCCTTCGATATTTCGGGCTGTTCTGCCGGGGGCGCTGCGGTGAACCGCACGGTGGCACCCGGCGGAAGTTGGGCGGCTTTGTCCAGGTCAGCGTGGACGACGACGGCAATCACCGGGTAACCGCCGGTCACCGGATGATCGGAGAGGAAGAGGACCGGCTTGCCTTCCGGTGGCACCTGCACGGCGCCGCGGACAGTGCCTTCACTGGCCAGTTCGCCGTCCCTGCTGCGGGTCAGTGCTTGTCCGTCCAGGCGCAGGCCGATCCGGTTGGACTTGGGAGTAACGGTCCACTCCTGGGACAGGAAGGTTTGCAGCGTGTCGGCGTTGAACCAGTCCTGCCGCGGCCCGGGAACCACCCGGAGCACTGTGGCGTGGCCTTGGTCCGGGAGGGGGGAAATTTCGGGGTTGCCCACGACGCTGCCCGGCGCAGGGACGCCCACGGGCAGGATGGTTCCGGCCTGAAGGGGGTCGGGGCCCAGTCCGGACATGGTGTCGGTGGATCGGCTGCCCAGTGCGGCCGGGCCGGCGACCCCGCCACGGACGCCCAGGTAGGAGCGGAGCCCTGCCGTGGGCGCGCCCACGGTGAGCCGCTCCCCCGCCAGCAGCGCGAAGGGGGCGTCGCACGCAGGGTGCCGCACCGCCGTCGTCCTTTGTGCATCGTCCGACGGCGTCACCTCCAGGGGCGCGCATGCCCCGGTGAGGGCCAGGACCTGGTCGGTCAGGGCTTCAAGTTCCAGGCCGCCGAAGAGGACTTCGATTCCCGCGGCGTCCTCCGGGTTACCCACCAGGCGGTTGGCGCGGCGCAGGGCTCCCCGGTCCATGGCGCCGGAGCTGCTGACACCCAGGGATGCGTAGCCCGGCCGTCCAAGGTCCTGGATGGTGGCCTGCAGGCCAGGCTTGCGCACGGCCAGGCCCGCGGTGGCATGTTCCTCATGGGGCGACTGGCTGGCAGCTGTTTCGGTGGCTTCCTGGCGCAGAATCGTGGTTTGGGCCCGGACGGCGGCGAAACGGACGGTATCGCCGGGGCGGATGAGGGCCGGGTTCTCCCGTTCGAGGTTCCACATGGCGGCTTCGGTCCGGCCGATCAGCTGCCAGCCGCCCGGTGATTGCCGTGGATAGATTGCCGAGTAGGGTCCACCCAGGGCCACCGCCCCGGCGGGTACGGCTGTGCGCGGGGAACGCCGGCGTGGCACGTCAAGGGTGGAGTTCTCGCCGGTGAGGTAGGCGAAGCCCGGGGCGAATCCGGCGAAGGCAGCGGTCCACAGCTGGTCTGTGTGGGCTGCCACGACGCCGTCGCGGCCAAGGCCGGTGAGCGCCGCGGCCTCGTCCAGGTCCTCGCCGTCGTACACCACCTCAATGGTGACCAGCGTGCTGTCAGCCTCCGCGGGCGCCTCAAGGTCCAGGCTGCGAACGTGCGCGGCCAGCGCCTGCAGGGCCTGCGGCGAATCTGCGGTGATCAGCACGGTCCCGGCGGCGGCGATGACGTCGATCTGGCCCGGCCGGGGGTGTGCCGCAAGTTGTGCCTGGAGGCTGAGCACCGCATCCAGGGAGGAGAGCTCAACCAGGATTGCCCGGTCTCCGGCGGGCCTGACCGCGGTAAGGACGGCCGCAGTTGCCGGCCGCTGTTGTGTGGCAGCCATGGCTAGGCGAAGCTCTGGATGGTGATGCCGGCGTTAGCCAGGGCGGCGCGGACGGCGGCGGCCATTGCCACGGCGCCGGCCGTGTCGCCGTGCAGACAGATGCTTTCCGCTTTCACCTGCACCAGTGATCCGTCCACAGCGCGGACCACGCCATCGGTGGCCAGGCGCAGGACGTGCTCGACGACGTCCTTCACCTCGTGCAGCACGGCTCCGGGTTCGCGCCGGGACACCAGGGTGCCGTCCGGGTTGTAGGCACGGTCGGCGAAGGCCTCCGGGACCGTGCGCAGCCCGGCGGCGTCGGCTTGGCGCTGGATCTCGGAGTTCGGCAGGACCATGAGGGGAAGGGTGGGGTCCACGGCAAGGATGGCGGCCACCACGGCGCCGGCCTGCCGGGGGTGGTTGACGATGGTGTTGTAGAGCGCACCGTGCGGTTTGACGTAACGCACTGCGGTTCCGGCGGCGAGGGCAACGGCCTGGACGGCTCCGATCTGGTAGACCACGTCAGCGGTCAGTTCCGCCGGGGTCATGTCCACGAACCGGCGGCCGAAGCCGGCCAGGTCCCGGTAGCCGGGGTGGGCGCCCACGGTGACACCGGCTTTCGCGGCGGCCAGGCACGTGGCCATGATGCCCACGGGATCCCCTGCGTGGAAGCCGCAGGCCACGTTGGCGCTGGAAACACTCTCGAAAATGGCGGCGTCATCGCCGAAGGACCAGTTTCCAAACGATTCGCCGACGTCGCTGTTCAAGTCGATGCTGGGCATGTGATCTCCGTCTCGGATTGGTGGTACTCCAAGAATGCCCTATTAATCAGGATTGTTCAACAATCCTGACTATCAACGTCGCCGTGACTGGCCTCAGGCCTTGGGGGCAAGGATTATCTGCACGGCCTCAATCCGCTTGCCCATACCCGTAGTTCCCGCCGTTCCCCCATCAGCCACCCAAGACTGCCAACCCAGATCCTGCACGTGGGCGCGGTAATAGACGCTGTAATGGTTTGCCAGCTCACCGGTCAGCCTGATTTCGAAGGCCTCCAAACGCAGCCCCAGCCCCACCGTGCCGATGGGATTGGCCGAGGAGGTCCAGGGCTGCCAGCCAACGTCCTGCACATGACCCCGCCACAGGATGTCCCCGCTATAGGACGTGCTGGCCACGTGGAGGCGTAGCGCCTCGACTCGAAGGGCCCGGCCCGTGGTCCCGGCGACGGTGCCATCAGAGACGTTCGCCATCCAGCCGATGTCCTGAACGTGGGCGGCGTACACAGCAGTGAATGCCGGCGCCACCTTCGGAACCAACTCGATCGTCACCGCCTCCACCCGCAGGCCTTGCCCGACAGTGCCGGACGTGGCTCCGTCAAGCACATACGGCTGCCAGCCGACATTCTGCACATGGGCGCGGTACCTGATGCTGTACTTCGACGCCAGATCCCCGGTCAACCGCAGCTCAAACGCCTCCAGGCGCAGGCCGAGACCGGTGGTTCCAATCGGGGACGCCGACGTCGTCCAGGGCTGCCAGCCAATGTCTTGCACATGCCCCCTCCAGAGAATGTCGCCCGCGAGGCGGTCTCCTGCCACCGACAGGCGCAACGACTCCAGCGGCAGCGACCGGCCGGTAGTGCCCGCGATGGCACCGTCGGCGACGCTCGGCTGCCAGCCGATCGTTGCGACGTGGGCCTGGTAAACCCCAATACACGTCATGTCGTAGTCGTAAGTGCCGTCGGTCCACTGGGTGATGTGGACAGTGCCGCCGGAGAAGCTCGGATTCACACACAGGTCGGATGCTTCACTGGCAAAGTCGAGGCGGCCTGCCGGTGACCAGACGGGCACGTCGGCGAGCTGCCACGACCCGGTAATGGCTTCCCAGGCACTCGCGTAGGAGTAGATCCCGTGCGGGTAACCGGCGTCTGCCAGTGCCGCCAGGAGCCCGGAGACGACGTACCGGTTCTCCTGCCGCTCAGCGGCTGAAGAACTCGGCCAGGGCTGTTGCGGGCGGGGCTCTACGTCGACCCAAATTCTCTCCGGCCGCCAGCCCACCTTGTCCAGAGACGCGATTGCTGCACGCCCCTCGGCGTATCCGACGTTACGCAGCCGGTCCGGCCGGGTGCTGGTGGAATAGGGGCCGTCGCCGCTGTAAGCCTCGTACTGCGCACCGGTGGGGAACGTCGCCATGGCATACGCCTGAGCCCTGACCCCATGGTCGAGCACCCACTGAAACTGGCCGGCCAAGCAGGGGTTTTCGGTGAAGGCGAGTCCGCGCGTCAGACCGACGACTACAAAGCCGGTGTCTACGGGCGGCATCGGAAGGCCGCCCGGACACTGTGGCCAGGAAATGTCATGTCCGTAGTCGACTGCCCGGGCGGGTGGAGCGAACAGCACCCCGATCGCGAGCACGAGTACAACCGCCAGGAGCCTGGGCACCGATGCCCGGGAGCGGCGGCCAGGTTGGAGAACTCCCAGGCCGGCCATAATGGCCCCCCCTATTCGAAGGATGACCAAATTGTCCCACCCGGCCACTGTCGCCGCCAGCCTCGTTGGTGGGCCGGTGTTGTTAAATGTGGGAGGCCCCAACCGTGTGGTTGGGGCCTCGACCAATGTGTGTCCGGCGGTGTCCTACTCTCCCACACCCTCCCGGGTGCAGTACCA